>CAXBKL010000113.1:0-12313 GCA_963976125.1 uncultured Sulfitobacter sp.
CAACAGGGCCGAGCCCTTGCGCCCGCCGCCGCTGACCAAGCCGGACAGAACCATTGCGATCCTGGCGATTATCTTTGCCGCCGGATCCTATTCAGGGCTGATCGTTCTGGGGCTTGCCTCGCAGATGTTGCCGCGCGCGGAAACAGGCGTTGGATTTGCCAGCCTCGCGATTTTTCTGGCAGCGATGGGAAACACGCTTGGGCGGCTGTCCTCGGCCCTGATCGCAGGCCGGTTTGGTCCGGTGCACGGCATTGCAGGGGCGATGGCTTTGTCGATGATTACGCTTGGCGGCCTGATCTTCACCTCCGCGCCGGGCGTGGTTGTCGGGCTGTTGTTCCTGGTGGCCTTTGCCTATGGCCAGCTTGCCGCGACGATGCCGCTTTTGGTGAGGTCACAGGTCAGCGGGGAGGCGTTCTCGGGCTCGTTCGGCTGGGTGTTTACCGGTTGGGGGGCGGCAGGGTTGATTGGCCCCTGGACCGCAGGGTGGCTTTTGGATGCAACAGGGACTGTGCGGGTCTCTCTGCTTTCCTGCATCGCGCTTGCCGGGCTCAGCCTCTGGCTTGTTTTGAAATTCACAAAGCCCGGCAGGGCGAAAGAGGATTGTTGACATATCCAATTTGTCACTACTAATGTGATATATCGCGATCCAAGGGGAGGTGCTGCGGTGAAATTCGGAATTCACGCGGGGCTTTGGATGAAGGCCTGGACGGATGATCCTGCGCCCATTTTCACGACGGCGGCGGAGATCGGATACGATGGGGTGGAGCTTTCCCTGTTGGGTATCGGTCTGAACCGCGCGGATGCGATCCGCGCGCGGGCCAGTGACTGCGGTCTGGAACTGACCTGCTCTACCGGGCTGGGGCCAGAGGCGGACCCGACCTCCGCTGATCCGGCTGTGCGCGACACTGCGGTTGCGGTGCTGACAGAGGCAATCCAGGTCACGGCGCGACTGGGCTCAAGGGGGCTCGCTGGGGTGGTTGCGGCGCCGTGGGGGGTGTTCGATCCGGCCAACAAGGGGCCGCGCACAGCGCGGTCCGCCGAGACGCTGGCACGACTGGACGAGGTTCTGAGAGCCGAAGATGTGACCTTGGGCATCGAGGCGCTGAACCGGTTTGAAAGCGACCTGACCTCTACTGCCGCTGAAACATGCGCGATTGCGCGGGCCTGCGGTTCTGAACATATCGGGGTCCTGCTGGACAGTTTTCACATGAATATCGAAGAAAAGGATCCCCCTGCGGCCTTGCGCGCGGCAGGAGATACGCTGGTCCATTACCATGTGTCTGATAATGATCGGGGGCGGCCCGGTTCCGGGCGCTACGATTTCCCAGCCGATGCAAAGGCATTGGCGGACATTGGCTATGACAAATGGGTTGTGGCCGAGATGTTCGTCATGGCCGGCCATGCATCCAGCCGTGATTTGAACATCTGGCGCGATATAGAACCTGACCCAACGGTCGCGGCGATTGAAACGCTCGCCTATCTCAAGGAGGTGTTTGGCAATGTCGGCTGAGCCGTTCTTCACCGCTCTTCGGGAGCGGTTCTCCGAGGAAGCAGATCGGCTAAACGTACTGGATGCGGCAATTGGTGATGGCGATCATGGTGCAACCATGTTGCGCGGACTGACCAGGGCGACGGCGGCGGAAAGCGGCGCACGTGCCAAGGCTTTCATGCGGGCCTCCGGTGGTGCATCGGGCACGCTTTTTGGACTGATCCTGTTGGAAATCGAGGCGCATTTGGAAACCGGCGTACCCCTGCAAGAGGGCCTGATACGGGCCTGCGAGCGGATTTGTGATTTGGGCGAGGTGGCACCGGGCGACAAGAGCATGGTCGACGCGTTGAGCCCGGCGATTTCAGCGCTTGGCACGGGTGATCTGCCCGGTGCGATTGCGGCGGCAAAGGCCGGGCGCGATAGCACCAGGGGGCTGAGCGCCCGTCGGGGCCGCGCGCAATATGTCGAAAATGGCGGATCCGGGCATCTGGACCCCGGCGCTGTCTCGGTGGTGCATTTCCTTGAGACCCTGAAGGAGGTCACGGGATGAAAAAGCTCTTCAACAGCGCCGAGACGATGGTCGATGACATGCTTGACGGTTTTGTCAGCGCCTTCCCTCAGGTGCAGCGCGGCAGCAGCGATCCGCGGATAATCAAGCGCGCCAGCCATGCCAGGGATCCGGATGAAAAGGTCACTCTGCTGATCGGCAATGGCTCTGGTCACGAACCGATTGCCATGGGCTTTGTCGGTCAGGGGCTGTTGGACGCCAATGTTGTCGGCGATGTCTTTGCCGCGCCGTCGGCGGACCTGATCCTCGACGGGCTGACAGAAATGACCGGCAAGGCGGGCTCCATTTTGCTAATTTCCCAGCATTCCGGCGATATGATAAACGGCCGCGCCGCTACGATGATGGCTCAGGACCAAGGGCTTTGGACCGTGCCGCTGCCGATGTATGACGACATCTCGGCCGCACCGCCCGAGCGCAAGCAAGACCGCCGTGGTGCGCCGGGAACCATGTTCATCTACAAGATCCTTGGGGCAGCCGCCGAAGAAGGCAGATCACTGGACGATCTCGTGACATTGGGCGAGGCTGTGCGCGACCGACTGGTCACACTGGCCGCGGCCGTGACACCCCCGGTTTCCCCGCTGACCGGACAAAAGATGTTCAACCTGCCGAAAGACGAGATTTTTCTTGGCATGGGCGTGCACGGCGAACCCGGCGTGGGCCGCGCCAAGGTGGGTCCGGTGAAACAGCTTGTCAGCCAGATGGTCGAAAAATTGTTGGCGGATCGTCCGATGGCAGAAGGATCGCGTGCCTGCGTGATCGTCAACGGTATGGGCGGGACCACTTTGATGGAATTACTGACGATCTGGGAAGAAACCCGTAAGGCGCTGGCTGCACAAAGCGTTACGGCGATTGCGCCGTTGGTCGGCAGCTACGTGACGACGCAGGAGATGGGCGGCTTTTCGATCTCCCTTCTAGAGCCTACCGAGGACATGCTGTCACTCTGGTGCGCGCCGTCAAACGCGCCATTCTTTCCGGCGATAAGGATGGAGGTCACATGACTTTGTTGGATGGTCCGGTTTTCGGGGTTGCCGTGGATCAGGGCAGTGGGCTTGACGCCGCTTTGCGTGAAGCGCGCGGGGCGCAAGCGCGCGACGACGATCTTTTGACGTTCAAGCGCATCGTGGTGGAAACGCTCAGCCCGGAGGCCTCAACCGTGCTGGTGGACGCAGCGTTGGGGCGGGATCTTTTGCCATCCTACGACCCCTCCTGCATCAGGATGCTTGCCTATGAGGCGGACGTCTATCACATTGCGGATGAGGAACGCATCACCAGGCTGCCCGAGAACCTGCGCGTTTCTGATTACCCCGGCCTTGGCGTCCAGGTGTTGAAGTTCTTTCTCTACTATGGCCCCAATGACCCTGACGAGCTGAACCGGCGCAAGGCGGATCTGGTTGCCAAAATCGGGGCGCAATGCCGCGCGCAGGGTGTGACGTTCCTGTTTGAACCCATCGTCTATGATCGGGCGATCCCCGATGGAACCACAGCGGAGTATGCGCGGGCCAAGCCCGAGTTGGTCCGCGCAGCAACAGAGCGATTTGCGGCTCCCATATTCAATATCGACATTCTCAAGGTCGAGATTCCGGTCAGCCTCTCACACATTGGCAGCGCAATAACCGAGACACAGGCGCAAGCCGCGTTTCAGGATGCCGCCGCAGCAGCAGGGGATATTCCCCTGCTTTACCTCAGCGCTGGCGTCACCTTTGAACAGTTCCGCGACGCGCTCAAAATGTCGCGCGATGCCGGTGTGAACGCCAAGGGCTTCATGTGCGGTCGCGCGATCTGGAGCGACGCCATCGGCATTTTCGGCGCTCAAGGGCCGGCCGCCATGTCGCGCTGGATGAAAACCACCGGACGTGACCGGCTGGCTCAGCTCAAGGATGCAATCACATGAGTCTCGGCCCAAAATATCAGGTTGTGCACGACAAGATCCTACAGCGCTTGCACAGCGGGCAATATGCGATCGGGATGCGCCTGCCAACGGAAGGGGAATTGTCGCAGGCCTTTGACGTCAGCCGTGTTACGGTGCGCAAA
The DNA here is from genome assembly GCA_963976125.1 of uncultured Sulfitobacter sp. GTDB lineage: Bacteria > Pseudomonadota > Alphaproteobacteria > Rhodobacterales > Rhodobacteraceae > Sulfitobacter. The sequence continues at coordinate 4,089 of CAXBKL010000113.1, forward strand.
GCCCTGGAAATGCTGGTGCGCGCGGGGTTCCTTACCTCTCGTCAGGGCAGCGGGTACAGTGTTGCGACACTGTCTCCGCCAGCGTCGACCTGTCTTGTGAGTTTTACCGACAAAGTTCTGATCGAAGGCCGCGTACCAGGTGCAAGGCTGCTCAAGATCGAGACTCCGGCAAGGGACGTGCCGGCCACGGTAGCCGAGTTTCTGGACGAGCCGCTGGTGCTGGTGGAACGCCTGCGCACGGTGGATGGCGCACCTCGGATGTTGACCCAGACCTGGATCCCCCGCCGCCTGGTCCCGCAGGTAAGCGCGGAGCACTTTCCCGAAACGGGCCAAAACCAATCTATCCTACGCATTCTGCGGCATGAGTTTGGACTGGAATGGACCAGCGCCTGTGAAACGCTCGACAGCTTGATTGCGACCGCCAACGTATCGGACATGTTGGCAATTCCCGTGAACACGCCGATCCTTTCGCAGGCCTGCACCGCATTCGACAGGGACGGCAAGGCCGTTTTCTTTGACCTGGTCTATCGTCAGGGGCCAATCAGCTTTGATCTTGGCGGGCCAGCCCCGCGTCAGACCGCGTAACATGAAACAGGAGTCGCCCATGCCGCTGACCATTGGCCTCATCAACGCCTCACTGCCGAGTTACTTTCCGCAGAAACACGGGGTATTCGACGCCTGCCAGAACTGGCTTGTAGACCTGGCAAAGGCGCGGGGCGCGCGCGTCGTCGTGGCCGAAACCACGCCAATGAACGGAACCGAGGCGCGCCAGGCGGTCGCAGATGTCCAGGCCAAAGGCGCGGATTTTCTGCTGCTGCTTCACGGTGGTTTTACGATGGGCGACGTGGCGCGCGAGATTGCCCGCGCGCCCCTGCCCATGGGCGTCTGGGCGACCCCGGAACCCACGTTGATCGACGACATTCAGCTCAACAACTTCGTTTCACTCAACATGTCGATGTCCATCGCACGCGGCGTGCGCGATCTCTCTTGCCATCCTGTTCAGTGGTATCTGGGGGCACCGGGAGAAGAGGCTTTGACCCGGCGTCTGGGCCAGACCATCCGCGCGCTGGCGGCCAAAAAAGCGTTGGACGGCGCAAAGATCGGGGTCATCGGCGGGTTGGCCATGACCTTTTACAATATGGAAGTTTCCGCCGACACGCTGGTGCGGCAGCTTGGCGTCTGGTGCGACCATATCGACATTCACCACATGACCGATCTGATGGCGGCACAGACCGACGCGGATGTGGCCGAAGAGCTGGCCGCGATGCGCAAGGCAGCTCAGGTGCGCGGCGTGTCGGACGCGCAGATGGCGTTGACCGCGCGGGCATCGCTTGCCCTGCGCGCGATTGCCACGGACGGCGGTTATGATGCGCTTACGGTGTCGGACTGGCCCGCCCTTCAAGCCAATCCCGGCATGCATCCCGGCGCCGCATTCAGCTGGCTGGAGGAGAACGACGGCCTTCCTGTGGTCTCTGAGGGCGATGTCCTGGGCGCTGTGACACAATTGGTCGCCAAATCGCTGACCGGCAAAGTGGGCTGCCTTCTGGACATGACATCGCCCGACTTTGCCCGCGATCAGATTCTGATGTGGCATGGAGGCGGCGGGCCGCTTTACATGGCCAAGGATGATGTGGCCTGGATCAATCATCCGATGATCGGGCGCGGCACCGAAGCCGGGCCGATCTACGGCGCCATCGCCGACTATGAATTTGCCCATGGGGATTGCTCTGTCCTGCGTGTCTCGCGTCACGGCACCGCGCATTTCGCCGTTGAAGGGACGGTGGCCGCAGGGCCCGCGCCGGGCTTTACCGGGTGCCGTGGCTGGATCGGCGAATTTACCAGCACCAACGGGCCCTGTTCCGCTCAGGACGTGGTGACATCGGTGATGGAACACGGGCTGGAGCACCATTTCATCCTTGTGCCGGGGCATCACCGCGCCGTCTTTGAGGAATTCGCAGGGTGGTGCGGAATGCACGCCCTTGCCGTGATCCCGGCCCATGACGGCTTGCCGGAAGGGGGCGCACCTTGACTGCTGTCCAACTCAAAGGTGTCCGCAAGGACTTTGGCAATTTCACCGCCATTTCGCATATTGATCTGGACATCAAATCCGGCGAATTGGTTGCGCTGCTTGGCCCGTCTGGCTGTGGCAAGACAACGACGTTGCGGATGATTGCAGGGTTGGAAGTACCCTCCGCCGGGCAGATATTCTTTGACGGCGATGACGTGTCCGAAGTCGCGGTACAAAAGCGCAATGTGGGCATGGTGTTCCAGCGCTATGCGCTTTTCCCGCATATGACCGTCGAAAAGAACGTGATGTTCGGCCTGAAGGTACGCGGCACGGACAAGGCAGAGGTCGACGCCCGTCTGACCGAAATCCTTGACGTTGTGCAACTGCAACAATTCCGACACCGGTTTCCGGCGCAACTGTCTGGTGGGCAAATGCAGCGGGTGGCAATTGCACGGACGCTTATCACCAATCCTTCTGTCCTGATGATGGATGAACCGCTTGCGAACCTTGACACCAAACTGCGCGGCGAGATGCGCCGTTTTATCCGAGAATTGCAGCAACGTCTTGGAATTACAACGATCTTTGTGACCCACGATCAGATCGAGGCGATGGAATTGGCCGACCGGGTGGCGGTGATCTTTGGCGGCAACCTCGCGCAATACGACGCGCCAGACGCCTTGTACAAGCGGCCCAACAGCATCGAAATTGCGGATTTCATGGGCGCGACCAATGTCTTTGAGGCCAGGATCACAGGGACGGCTGCGACCGCCGCCTTTGGGACGCTGACACTGGACAGCGCGGCAAAGGATGGCCTCGGCCATGTCATGTTGCGCGGCGAGGCGATTGATCTGCACCTGCAGGAGGTCACCGACACAGAGAATACCATCCGGGGCAAAGTGACCGCACGCGAGTTTTTCGGAGCCAATATCACCTATTCCGTCGATTGCGGCGGCGAGACGATACAGGTCATCGAACAATCCCGGCGCATGGTCGACATCGGTCAGCACGTTTGGCTGACCATCCCACCGCATCGCATTTGGACCATTCAGGACAACTCATAATCAACGAAGACAAAATCAGAGGAGGAGGAAACTATGAAAAAGACATTATTGAGCCTGTCGGTGATCGGCAGCCTGATGGCGGGGGCGGCCTTTGCACAGGATGCCGAGGCATTCCGCGACGGATTTATTGCTGGCAACATCACTTGGGAAGATGTGCAGTCCCGAGCGAAGGAAGAGGGACAGGTCAACCTCTATTACTGGGGTGGTAGCGACAAGATCAACGTCTGGATGGACAGCATCGCAGTACCCGCGCTCGCCGCCGAGGGGGTCACGCTGAACCCTGTGCGGATCACCGGTACCAAGGATGCGGTGGATCTGGTGCTGGCTGAAAAGGGCTCTGGCAAGGGGCTGGGCGAAGGCAGCGTTGACGCGATCTGGGTCAATGGCGAGAACTTTGCCACGCTCAAGCGGCAGGATGCCCTCATGGGCGCTTTCGCCGACAAACTGCCCAACAGTGGCAATATCGAATGGAATCCGGACGATCCCCGTGCGCTGTTGAATCTGCGCGACTTTGGGGTCGAGACCAATGCCTCGGAGATGCCGTGGTCAGGTCAGCAATACGTCTGCGCGGTCAACACCGGGCGTGTAGCAGCGGACGTGGCGCCAAGCACATTTGACGGGCTGATGACCTATCTGGCAGCCAACCCCGGAAAGTTCACCTATGTGAAGCCACCGCATTACATCGGCAACACTTTCGTGCAGGCGGCGCTCTATGCGCACAACCCCGATGGCAATGGCGCAGTGCCGTTCCAAGGCTCGATTGATGAGCTGGGCGCGGCAGAGCTGGCGCGGTTGATCACACCGGGGCTGGAATATCTCAAGGCGCTGGAGCCGCATCTGTTGGGCGCCGCAGGCGGCAATGCCCGCTATCCCGAAGATCCCAAGGCGCTTGATGGTTTGTTCCTGAATGGCGAGATCGACTTTTCCTGCCAGTTCGGCCTTTACGGCGTCGCCACCGGCCTGCGGGACGGCACCTATCCCGAAGGCGCGGAGCAGTTTGTCTTTCCTGAAGGCAACATGATCAAGAACAAGAACTATCTTGTGATCCCCGGCAATGCGCCCAACCCGGCCGCCGCGATGGTCATGGCCAACTATATGGCGTCGGTTGACTCGCAAGCGACCAAGCTCGAAATCGCAGGCATGCCTCCGGGTATCGACCCCTGGAAGTTGAGCGATGCGGATGCGGCAAAGCTGGACGCGGCCTCACCTGGCCTGATTGGTGTCACGCAAGCCGATCTGGATGCAAACACCGCGCCCGATACCAACGCCACGCTGGTGGATGTGATCGAGGCGACGTGGCTTGAGTACATCGAGCGCAACAGCTCCGACAGTATCGAAGCCATCGTCAAAAACGCTGTGGCCAATCTAAAGTAAAAAACCGCAGCGGGCTCCGACCTTTGGTCGGGGCCCCATCAAAGGATGACACGTGCCCGAGACCAAGGAACTTGCCCGCCACAGGCGCGAACGCGTCTGGATGTGGATCCAGCTATTGCCGGTGATGACGGTGTTGATCGTCTTGTTTGGTGGTGCCTTGGTGCTGGGCGTGGCGCAATCCCTTGGTTTTGCGCCGTGGTTCGGAGTAAACACTTTCCCCGACTTTTCCTATTTTGCGGCCCTTTGGGGTGATGTTTTCTTTTGGAAATCACTCGGGCTGACGCTGTATTATGCAATTTTTGCGACGCTGCTTTCGCTCGTCCTTGGCATCTTTCTGGCGCTGGCGATGGTGCGGACTTTTCCATCTAAGTCGCTCTATAAATATCTCTACAAACTGCCGCTGATGATCCCCTACACCGTGGGCATCGCGCTTGCCGTCATCATGCTGGGCAACGGTGGCATGCTGTCGCGGCTCATGGCTTTTGCGGGGTTTATTGATGACCCAAGCCAGTTTCCGCAAATCCTGAAAACCCACATGGGGTGGGGCGTGATCGCTGTTTATGTCTGGAAGCAAACGCCCTTTGTAGCATTGACCATCTACGCGGTTCTGCTGGGGATGGGGCGCGAAACAGAAGAGGCCGCCGCAATTTTGGGGGCCAATAAGCGGCAGATCTTCTTTCAGGTGACGCTGCCGCAGATTCTGCCCGGCATCATCTCCTCCACGCTTATCATCTTTGCATTCAACATCGGCGCCTTCGAGGCCCCCTTTATCCTCGGCGGCGGTTTCCCGGACACGCTTCCTGTGGTGGCTTGGCGCTATTTCAACGACGCGGATTACACGCTGCAATTGCAGGGTATGGCGACGGTGGTCTCCATCGCGTTGGTTGCTGGTGTGATCCTGTACAGCTACCTCGCCTTTTACCGCCGGTATGAACGCCGGATCGGGAGGAACTGATGGCAAACAAGACCTCCTCTGTCGCGCTGAGTGAGCGTCTGGGCCCGTACCAGAAGCTTTACCTGTTGCTGATTGCAGGGTTCATCCTTGGCCCCTTCATTCCGCTGATAATCCAGAGCTTTGCCTTCCGCTGGGCCTGGCCTGACCTGTTGCCGGGCACTTGGTGGCTCGAACAGCGCGAAAAGTCGATCCTGCCGTTGGCTTGGGATTATGTGATCTCGCCCTATTCGCAGGTGTGGGAGGCGACACTGAACACCGTCTTTATCGGAAGTGTCGTTACGGTAATCTGCCTCATCATCTGCCTGCCCGCAGCGCGCGTTTTGGCACGGGAAAAATTCCCCGGCAAACCGGCATTTGAATTTTTCCTGTCCATGCCACTGATTGTGCCAGAGGCCGCCATCGGTATCGCGCTGTTGATGATCTTTATCCACATCGGACTTGCGGGGAGCTATTTGGGAATCATCATCGTGCATCTCATCCCGACGATCCCTTACATGATCCGCATGCTGACGGCCGTCTATCAAGGGCTGGGACGTGATTTTGAAGAACAGGCCATGATCCTGGGCGCAAACCGCTGGCAAATCCTGCGCATGGTCACCCTGCCCATGCTTTTACCGGGCGTTGTGGCAGGCGCGCTGTTTACGTTCCTCGTGTCCACCAACATCTTCTTGCTGACCTTCTTTATGGGCCAGGGCAAGATCGTGACACTGCCAACCTTGCTGTTTTCCAAGATCTCCGGTGGGACGCTGGATGCCTCCGCCGCAGGGATCACGCTGGTGGTGACGGTGCCGGGGATCATCCTGTTGCTCATCACGGAACGTTTCATCAAGGAAGAAGCCTTTGGCAAAGGCTTTGGAAGCTAGAGAGGTATCTCCATGACCACGCTGCAAGAAGCCGTTCAAAGGTTCACCCCGCTTGATCCCGAGTTGATGGCGCGGCGGCTGGGGCGCCCCGGCCCCATGCCACGGGTGATTATTGATACCGACACCGCTAACGAGATCGACGACCAATATGCGGTTGCCTGGGCGTTGTTGTCGCAAGACCGGCTCAAAGTTGAAGGTGTCACCGCCGCACCATTCTCGTTCCTCCATCATCGCGACGGATTATATGATGCAATGGCGGCTTTGCAAAAAGGGGGTGGAACGGATCATGACAGCAAGTTCGTCGGCCCTTTCGCAGGCTGGGCGAAACGCTTGTTGGCCGATGGTCGAACGGCGGACGACATCGAATTCGTCACCCCGGATGCGGGCGAAGAACGCTCCTACGAAGAGATCCTGCGCGTGTTTGACGCCTGCGGCCTGCCGCATGAAGGCAAGGTTTTTCGCGGCTCTCGCGAACATCTGCCGAGCTATGACAAGCCAGTCGAATCCGAGGCTGCGCAATTCATCATTGATCAGGCCCGCAACCGCAAGGATGGCCCCGTCTATGTGCTGGCCATGGGGGCGCTGCCCAATATCGGCTCTGCGCTGCTGATGGCACCGGATATCATCGACAACCTGGTTGTTGTCTGGACCTCCGGCTTTCCCAGCTATGCGCCGTTTTGCAACGAGCCTTCACTGAACCTCGTACAGGACCGTCTGTCCTCTCGGTTGGTGTTTGAATGCGGTGTGCCACATGTCTATCTGCCCGGATACCATGTCGGCGCACAGCTGACGATCTCGCGGCCCGAAATGGAGCAATTTGTCAAAGGGCGGGGGGACATTGGTGATTATCTCTGGCATCTTTACACCAACAACCCGTTGCATGTGAAATATGCGATCTCTGAACCGGAAACGAAAACATGGGTGATCTGGGACATCATCAACGTCGCCTGGATGCTGGACGCCGCCTATGTGCCAACGCATCTGACAAAGTCTCCGCATCTGGACGAGGCGCTCTATTGGCAAAATGACCCGTCACGTCATGCGATGCTCGAAGCCTATGACGTCGCCCGCGATGCGATCTTTGAGGACTTTTATCGCACCCTCAATCACCCCATGACCTCGTAACCTGAAACCGCCGTTCGCAACATCGATTCCAGAAGTCCTGGAAGGTGATGCGTTGGCAGGGACGCAGGAGGGTCGAGAGAAGAAGTGCAGGTTTCCCGGAGCATCGGCTGGGGGCGAGTGAACCTCCCCTTAGAGTCCGTTTCAAAATGAATAGAAAATTTTCCCGCCCTTGCGAGCAACCGTGTCATGCGCCTGAGATGTGCGACGAGGACCGAATTTTGCCCTGTAGGCTGCTTCAAAGAAATCAAAAGAGGCCTCAGCATCCACACGGGTTTCGGCCTGCCAAATATCGTGCAGATGGCCTTTGGCTTTGGCCTGAACTGACTTCGGCATCGCGGTCAAAATATTGCCGGTCTTGTGGAACCAGCGGCGCTGTTCTTTCGTGGCACCAAGGACCTCTGGCGGCGCATTCCAGAACCCCAACTGCCCAATAGTCAGCGCGGTGATGCCCTCTCATCACCGGGATTTTCCCGCTACGCACTGCTCAACAATCCGGGACCGATTACGCCCAGCTATCGGCATGTGAAAACGGGCGGTAAATACATGGTGCATGGTCACTCTTTGGGGGTCAGAGACCTTGCGCCTCTTGTGCAGTATTCGCCCCTGGCCGAGGCAGTCAGATGCCGCAGTCCTGGAGGCGGCGGAATGAGTAATGCGAACCAGCCCAAGCTGCCTGCGGTGCGCCCTGACGCCGCCCACGAGGTGGGCTACGCCAAGCCGCCCACCAGCGGACAATTCCGCAAAGGCAGATCAGGTAATCCAAAGGGGCTACCAAATGCCTCAGGAGCTAAGAGTGAATCTGGTGTTCGGGCGGTTTGAATGACGGCGGTGCATCTGGT
>CAXBKL010000114.1:0-12101 GCA_963976125.1 uncultured Sulfitobacter sp.
CGAATTCCTGTTTCAGCTTGTCGGTGTGGTGCCCGATCCCTTCGAGGTGTTGTGAACGGGCCGGATCCGCGTCCTTGCAGGTGCGGCAGGGTTTGGCCAGGGGCATGGGCCGGCCACCGCATTGGGTTGAAGGCGGGGTATTGGATGGATAGGGTTCCCGGCATCGGGGCGTGACCGTTTCAGTCACCTGCCCGGCCATTTGATCGGCATAGACAGATGACATTTTCAATCGAATTTGACTACCGGTTCGATAGTTCCGGTTTCTTCAATGACCCGTCCCGTCGTGCAGCGCTGGAGAATGCGGCGATGGCCTGGCAGAGCGTGATCGGTGACGAATTCGACGACATTCCCATTGGGTCGTCCTTTGAAATATTTGACCCCAGCGACCGCTCCCTTTCGTTTCAGACCGTAACCCTGACGCAGCCCATCGACGACGTGCTGATCTTTGTTGGTGCGCAGCATCTTGTTGCAACGCTTGCCTTTGCCGGAACCGATGGTCTGGGGTTGAGCGGGGACGTCTATCAATCCCGCGTTTCGGCGTCCTATTATGATCTTGGCCCGGTCACCAACTATGAACCCTGGACCGGTACCATTACCTTTGGGTCGGACGTGATCTGGCATTCCGGTCTGCCCCCTCCTCCCCCTGATTCATATGATTTGTTCACGGTTGCCATGCACGAGATCGGCCATGTTCTGGGCATCGGCATGGCCCCCATCTTTGACACGTTGATCGAACGTGGACAGAATTCCGTTTTTGCCGGGATCAACGCAATGGCGCTGAATGGCGGGGCTGCGGTGCCGCTGGATCCCGGAAATGGCCATGTCGAAGAGGGGTTTGCCAATAACTCTGTTCTGCTTGATCCATTCATCCGGGCGGGCGAGCGGTTGACCATCGGGGCGTTTGACAAGGCGATCCTTGCCGACATTGGTTATGAAGTCGCCGGTTTTAACACCCAAGGGGCCACACCGCCGCTGCTTACCCCGGCCGATGAGACCTTTCAGGGCACCAGCCTGTCCGACCTCATCGACGGCCTTGCCGGGGATGATCAGTTGCGCGGGGCATCCGGAGATGACCGGGTGTTGGGCAACGCCGGGTTGGATGCGATTTATGGTGGATCGGGGAACGATACGCTGTTTGGCGGGGCGGATGATGATCGGCTTTATGGCGAGGCCGGCCATGACTGGATCAGTGGCGGCGCGGGGACGGATCAGCTTGAGGGTGACGCTGGCCAGGATACTCTTATCGGCGGAAGGGGCGATGACACGCTGCTGGGACAGCAGGGTGAGGATGTTCTGCGCGGTGGCGGCGGCGGCGACCTGATCTGGGGCGGAACGGGTGACGACTGGATTGACGGGGGCGTGGATGACGACGTGCTGCGCGGCGAAACCGGCAATGACACCTTGAAGGGTGGCAAAGGGGCCGACACGATCTGGAGCGGCGCGGGCAACGATCTTGTCGTGTTTGGATTGGGCAACGGCCAGGACCAGCTTTTTGATTTCAGTCAGGAAAATGATCGCGTGTTGTTGAGCAACAGTGGATTTTCCAGCACCGATGAGGCACTGGCGGCCATGACAGCCGTGAGCAACACCCTGGTCCGGCTTACGCTGAATGACGGCAGTACGCTCAACCTGCATCACGACGGGGTGTCGCCGCTCGGCCCTTTGAACGCCGGCAACATGGAGGTTGCGAAAGCGACCAGGCCCGATCCCGGTCTGTTCATGAAGGGCGGCAGCGGGGCGGATCATTTTGTGTCAACCCAAGGAGACGATACGATGGATGGCGCGGAGGGCGCGGACGACATCGCGAGCTTTTCCGGCAATCAACGCTCCTACACGGTTGCGCTCACAACTGATGGCATCACCGTTACCGACCGGCGGACGCCCGCCGAGGGTGGCGAAGGGCGCGATGTTGTTCGGGGTATCGAATATCTCGATTTCGACGATGGGCTAGCATTTTTTGATGCGCCGGGCCTTATGCAGCTAGACCAGTTCGATGATCCTGCGAACCTTTCGCCCAGTGATTTCGCAAATATTTCTGAGCTTTACGCCGCCTACTTCAACCGAGTACCCGACGCATTGGGCCTGTTCTACTGGGCCTCCGAAATTGCCCGAGGTTTCAGTCTGCAACAGATGGCGACCAGTTTCTTTGCACAGCCCGAAACACAGAGCACCTATGACAATGTGCTGGATGCCGATGGCGGCCTGATCGACACCGCAAATTTTGTGACCGCAGTTTACATGAACGTGCTGGGCCGCTCACCGGATCGGCCGGGGTTTGACTATTGGATGGACGAGCTGGGCAACAATCCCGACATCACCCCGCCGAATTTCCTTCTGTCCATCATTGGCGGAGCAAAATATCCATCGACGCCGACCCCGCTGACCGCCGCCGATCAAACTTATCTGGCCGCAAAGGCGGATGTCGGTATCTACTATGCCGCAATCAGGGGGCTGAGCGATATTGAGGGCGCAAAGACGGTGATGGACGTCTTTGACGGCACCGAACAGGGGCTGACGGCCGCGATTGCTGCGACGGATGGGGCGTATTCGGACGCGCTGGACCCGCACGACGGGGCGTTCCTTTTCCAGCTTGTCGGCGTGTTGGACGACCCCTTTGCAATTGCGTAGCGGATGTGGGCGAACCCGTTTGGCCCGGCTTGCGTTGATCGTCAGCGGCCCCGCCTCAACCGCGCATCGTGACAAAACTGCATCGCATGATTGATGGACAGGTTGGAGCCTGCGCGGCGCAACGCGGCGGATGTGCTGGTCACTCTGGTGGGTGTCGTGTTGCCCGGTGTCAGACCAAACACCACCGCGCCGCTGGGCGAGGTCGCGGAGTTTTGCACATAGAGGCGCGCCGCACCGGGCGCGTGCAGGACATCCGTGGCGTAATCCGCCGCCGCGCACCACGCCCCGCGTGCCCCAAAGCGACCACCGGAGGGAACCGAAATGAGGCTGTCTGACACCCCGGTCACAACGACCTTGTTTTCAGCTGTGAAAGTTTCGGCAAGCGCAGGTGTCGCGGAAATGCCAAGAGCAACCAGCGCCCCGGCCACAAATCCATTCATGTCATATCCCCCATTGTGAATGATGGCCGGGCGTCGCGCCACGGCGAAGGCCACCCCATCAATATAGATGAGCCCGACACAGGGCGCGATCAAGGCCCGGCCAGGCGGATTGCGCGCAGATCCTGTCACAAATCGGGGAGAGTCAGACGAGATCGTTCTTTCCCAAGGCTGCAGGAAACGCAATCTGGGAAATGGCGGACCATAGAGGATTCGAACCTCTGGCCTCTGCCTTCGGAGGGCAGCGCTCTATCCAGCTGAGCTAATGGTCCTGCACTGGCCGTATAGCCAGACAGCTTCAGGGCTGCAATCTAAAACACAGGTCTCAGGCAAAGAGATCATGCGCCAATTCGAGTGCCTCAACGAGAACATCCACTTCTTGGGTGGTATTATACATCGCAAAGGACGCGCGGCAGGTGGCGGTCAGCCCCAAATGATCCATCAATGGCCCGGCACAATGGTGCCCTGCCCGAACCGCAACGCCCTTTTTGTCGAGAATCGTGGAAATGTCATGGGCATGGGCGGCCCCGTCCAGCGTGAAGCTGAAGATGGCAGCCTTGTCCGCCGTGGTGCCCTGAACCTGTAGCCAATTCAGCCTGCCCAGTTTGTCCACGGCATAATTGCGCAGATTGTCCTCATGGGCGGCGATGTTGTCCATGCCGAGGCCCATCATGTATTCAAGGGCCGCGCCAAAGCCGATGGTCTGGACGATGCCCGGTGTGCCGGCCTCGAACATCATCGGCGGATCGTTATAGACAACCTCGTGTTTTGACACTTCCCGGATCATGTCGCCGCCTCCCAAAAAGGGGCGCATTTCCTGCATCCGATCTGACTTGATATAGATCGCGCCTGAGCCGGACGGGCCATAAAGCTTGTGCCCGGTCACCGCATAGAAATCGCAACCAATGTCTTGAACGTCGACCGGCATGTGCACCGCTCCCTGGCTGCCGTCCACAAGCACGGGTATGCCGCGTTCATGAGCCGCCCGAGTGATGGATTTCACATCAACTTTGGTTCCCAGGACATTGGAAAGATGCGTGATTGCAACCAATTTCGTGCGAGGCCCCATCGCGTCGATCACCGCCTGCGGATCAAGCGCACCAGCGCTGTCCACATCAACCCATTTCAGGATCACGCCCTGCCGTTCGCGCAGAAAATGCCAGGGCACGATATTGGCGTGGTGCTCCATCACACTCAACAGGATCTCATCCCCCGCCTGCAGACGTGGCATGGCCCAACTGTAGGCCACCAGATTGATGCCTTCGGTGGTGCCCGAATTGAACACGATCTCATCCTCGGACCCGGCGTTCAGGAACCGGGCAACCACGGCGCGCACGGCTTCGTATTTGTCGGTCGCCAGGTTGGACAGATAATGCAGCCCACGGTGAACATTTGCATATTCTTCGGCGTAGCCACGGGTGACAGCATCAATCACCACCTGGGGTTTTTGTGCCGACGCACCGCTATCAAGATAGACCAGCGGCTTGCCGTTCACCTGGCGTGACAGGATCGGGAAATCATCCCTGACTTTCATAACGTCGAACATTGTTAAACTCCCTGCCCGCCCAGCCCAATCAGGGCTAACAAAAGACCCAGTCCAAGGACAAGCCCGACCCCGGCGATAAAAAGAACCAGCAGGCTGTGGCCAACCGATGACAGGTTCAAGGCAACTGCTATGAAATTCAGGAGTATCCAGAAACCCCAGATCGCAACGACCAGTGACATCAGCAACCCAAGGGATGGAATGGCAAGGCTGACCACAACAATGCCGAGCTGTGCTGCGGCCCGCAATGCCTGAAACCACACCAGAACCGCAAGAATATCGTTCAGCGTGCCACTGCCCCCCACGGTCAGACCGGCCCAGTACATCGCATGCACAAACAGAACCATCAAACCAGCAATCAACATGAACAGCGCCAGCGGGGATTTCGTATACCCCGGCATCGGCATCGCCGACCCTGACAGTTCGACCAACAGCAAGACCACGAAGGCATTAACAATCGCCACCAACGCAAGCGCCGTCCAGAGCGCCTGCCGGTCAAATTTCCATGACATGATCCGGGTCGCGGCCGCGCGCGGATCGCGCAGGGTTGTCTGGACCAGCGGCATAAGAATATCTTTCATTCTGGTGCCTTACCCGTAGCCGCAGCCGCCGCAAAGCCGCCAATCCAGAACCAGACAAAAAAGCCCAGCCAGACAACCCCGACAAGGGTCATTTCGATGCCCGGGCCGACAAATCCGGCTGTCAGCCCCCAAAGCAGGATCAGCGGGCTTGATGCCAGCAGCGCCCAGAATAATGACAGCCGCGCACCATAGGCCGAAATCCCGCTGCGCAGGATCCGCGCGGCCAGATAGACAAGCCAGGCCAGTAAATAAAGCAGCAACGGCGCGATAAAGAGCCATGCCATCAGGGTGCCGCCCATCAGCATGCCCAGATCCTCGCCCGTGACATAGGACTGGCGCGCCAGACGCGGTGTTTGACCCACAAAAACCATCAGGCAACCAATCATCAAATAGATGAGCGCGCGGTCTTCGCGCACGCCACCCTCCAGAAGCCGGTGCATCACCCGACCCGGCCCCCGGTAGGAGGCCATAATATCACGTGTGGCGGCCATCAGTCGCGATGACGTTTCAGCCAGGACCCCACGCGGGTGTTGATCTCGTCGCGCAACGTCTGGGATGAAATTTCCTCAACCGCTTCGGCCAGGAACGACAGGGTCAGCATGTTTGTCGCCTCCGCCCGTGGAATGCCGCGCGCACGCAGGTAAAACAGCGCCTCTTCATCAATTGCGCCAGAGGTGGAGCCATGCGAACAGGCCACATCGTCGGCGTAGATTTCCAGTTCCGGCTTGGCGAGAAACTGGCTGTCTTCGTCAAGCAACAGGGATTGGCTGATCTGATAACCATCGGTTTTCTGTGCGCCGGCCTTGACCAGGATCTTGCCCTGAAACACGCCGGTTGCCCCGTTGCGAAGCACCTTCTTGAAGACCTGTCGACTTTCGCAATTGACCGCGTCATGGGTCACAAACACCGTGTCATCGTGGTGAAAAGCACCGTCGCCAACGCAGGCCCCCGCAACATGTGCCGAAGCATCATCACCCGTCAGTTCGATCACGCATTCATTGCGGGTCAGTTGGCCATTCACGGTCAGAGTGAAACTCTTGAACAAAGAAGCCGTGCCAAGGCGCGCAAAAATATGCGTCGCCGCGCGGCGTTCATGATCGCGGCCCTGTGCGCGCACATGATGGAAGGACGCGCCATCGGCAACATCCACTTCCATCACCTTGTTGAACCGTGCAGCCGCCGGACCGTTTTCCAGAACGGTCAGTTCAGCGCCTGCATCCAACTTGATGCAATGGTGCAATATCACATCTGAAGTAGTTGATTCATGTCGATAAATTAGACTTATTGGTTTGGACGTTTTGTCCGTCACATGGATCAGCAGACCATCACTTGCAAAGGCGGTGTTGAGTGCGGCAAGGGGCCGTTCAACCGGAGTCTGCCCCGCCGTTTCCAAGGCACCGTAAAGATCGCGCGCCCAATGCAGATCGCTCTGCGCGGTGGCCAGACGTTCAATTGTAACACCTTCAACGGACAAGTCATCGGAGGCTTCGGAATCAAAAACGCCGTCGATGAATACGATCTTCACGCGGTCCACGGCGTCAAACAGAGGGGCCTCATCATTGACAAATATCGCCGCAGGCACAACGTCGGCCTGCGTCAGCGTGTCCGGGCGGGTAAATTTCCAGTACTCATCGCGCCGCTCGGGCAATCCCATTGCCCGCAGCCGGACCAACGCGTTGTCACGCGGGCCAACCGACCACCCCTTTCCCGGCAGATCAAGAGCCGCGATCCGCGTCTCCAGCAGGCCAAGTTCCGTCGCTGGTTGAGCCATTACGCCACCTCTGCCAGAATATCGGCATAGCCATTGTTTTCGACTTCAAGCGCCAATTCCGGGCCGCCCGACTTCACGATGCGCCCCTCGGCCATGATGTGCACCACGTCCGGTTTGATATGATCCAGAAGGCGCTGGTAATGGGTGATGACAAGAAAGCCACGGCCCTCACTGCGCAGCGCATTCACACCTTCGGCCACCAGCTTCATCGCGTCTACATCCAGACCTGAATCCGTTTCATCCAGAATGCACATCCGTGGCTCCAGCATTGCCATTTGCAGGATTTCGTTGCGCTTTTTCTCGCCGCCTGAAAAACCCATGTTCACCGGACGTTTGAGCATGTCCGCGTCAATCTTGAGGTCTTTTGCTTTTGCACGGACCAGCTTGAGAAACTCTGCCGCCGACATCTCCTCTTCGCCGCGCGCCTTGCGTTGGGCATTCACTGCCGTGCGCAAAAAAGTCATGTTGCCCACACCTGGGATTTCAACGGGGTATTGAAAAGCCAGAAACAGGCCGGCCGCCGCGCGCTCTTCCGGGTCCATCTCCAGAATGTCGGCCCCCTCGAGCGTGGCGCTGCCCTCGGTCACCTCATATCCGCCCTTGCCGGACAGAACATAGGACAAGGTGGATTTCCCGGACCCGTTTGGCCCCATGATCGCATGCACCGATCCCGCTTCGATCTCCAGATCGACGCCTTTGAGGATTTGCTTGTCCTCTTCTTCCAGTTTCACGTTCAAGTTCTTGATGCTCAGCATTTTCTTACCAACCTAGTCCTGAGGCACGCGGAATTTCCGCGGCAGTTTCGCAATGTATTCGTCAATGACAGTTTCGGGGATGGCCTTGCGGTCCACCAGAATATCGAGGCAACGCAGCACCAGATCCATTGAGGCAAAAACCGCATCGGCCAGAAGCGCCAGATTTGCAATCTGTTCGTCGCTCATAAGATCGGGCTGCGCGATGTCGCGCACATAAATTGCATCGGCGTCAATCATCTGATTGCGCGTCATGGCCGGACGCAGCCTGTTGATCCGGCTCGAGGTCAGCCGCAGGACCGCACCGGGCAGAATCTTGTGCAGCATGAACCCCATTTCGCGCAGCTTCTGATCCACAAGGCCCAGCATCGGCTCCCCCTCGTAAAGCCGAAAAAAACGCACCTCAGGCATGACCACCACCGCCTGAGAAAGCGCTCTCTGCCCGCCTTCGAGAATCGCCAATTCCGCCCCTTGCGTGTCCATCTTGAGCATGTCCGGCATGGGCAAGCTCGAAATGTCGTCCAGAGTCACGGTATCCAGCGCCACCTGCTCGGTCACGGTCAAGGATTTCTCCCAATGACCCAGGGCCACGACCTGCTCCTGGTCAGGGGCGTAAAGGCTTGAAAAAGAACCGTTTTCACAGACATAAAAGGTTTCGCGCCCTCCGGCACCCACGGCATAGGGGTAGTATTCCTCATAGGGCCCGGATGTCTCAATCAGCTTTTGAAAAGCAGCATGCAACGGTTCAAAGCCATGCACCTGCGCCACCCCCGCATCGACCAGATCGGCATAGGCCGGACGGTTGGCCGGATTGGCCCCCACATCCAGCACCTGCGTCTGGCGCAATAGCGGCAGCATGCTGACCAGAAAGGCAGTATGGTCCGCGATAGACACCGGCGAGCCCCTCATTTTCAGACCGGCACTCATGCCGCCACCCGTTTTTTCAACAGATAGTTGCGGTTGACCTGATAGCGCTGAAAAGTCTCCAGGACTTCATATCCCTGCTGGTCGATCCAGCTCTGGAAAGCGTCGTCATTCTCGCGATCCACCTCAATCAGGATCATTGGCGCGCTGCGGGCGATGGTCTCGGTCAGCCCGTTCAGCACCATCATCTCCATGCCTTCCACGTCAATCTTGATGAAATCAGGCGTCACTCCGGCCAGGGCCGCGTCCCCGGTGAGTGTCGCAATATCGCCCGGATCGGACAGCATGCGGGCCGAACCAAGATTGCGTTCCGGCGTGCTCATGGACAGGCCTTCGGCCTTTTCATCAGCAAGACCCAGCCCGATGTGGCTCAGATCAAACAGGTGCTGAAAACCATTCATCACAACATTGGCAAGCAACAGCTTGTAGGCGGGCGGATTGGGTTCAAACGGTATGATCCGTGCCGGCTTCAGAAACGCGGCCACATACAGGCTGTGATTGCCCAGGTTCGCCCCGACATCGACAAAGACCGCGCCCTCTTTCAAATGAGCCTTGATCAGCGCCAGTTCTTCTTCTTCATAGAAGTGACCCTTGCGGTTCGCCCGCTGAATCGGATCCCTGACCCGGTCCGAGGCAAAGCAGAACCGGTGCCCGTCAATGTCACAGACGGCCACATCAAGGTCCGGGATCACAACCGCCCGGCCATTGCGGATCGCCCAACGGGCGGCATCCAGATCAAGAGGATCGCGCACACGCATGGATCAGCCAACCGACCCTTCAAGGGAAATCGCCACAAGGGCCTGTGCTTCCATGGCAAATTCCATCGGCAGGGCCTGAAGCACGTCCTTGCAGAACCCGTTCACAACCAGGGCAACGGCCTCTTCCTCATCCATCCCGCGCGAGCGGCAATAAAAAAGTTGATCGTCGTCCACCTTGGAGGTTGTCGCTTCGTGCTCCACCCGGCTGGAGTTGTTCTTGACCTCGATATAGGGCACCGTGTGGGCCCCGCATTTGTCACCGATCAACAGGCTGTCGCACTGGGTATAATTGCGCGATTCCTTTGCCTTGGGGTGCATCGACACCAACCCGCGATAGGTGTTCTGTGCCTTGCCTGCACTGATCCCCTTGGACACGATGCGCGACTTGGTGCGCTTGCCAAGATGGATCATCTTGGTGCCGGTATCGGCCTGCTGCATGTTGTTGGCAATGGCGATGGAATAAAACTCGCCCTGTGAGTCGTCCCCGCGCAGGATGCAGCTTGGGTACTTCCACGTCACCGCGGATCCGGTTTCCACCTGCGTCCACATCACCTTGGCCCGGTCCCCCCGGCAATCGGCGCGTTTGGTGACAAAGTTATAGATGCCACCCTTGCCATCCTCGTCCCCCGGATACCAGTTCTGCACGGTGGAGTATTTCACCTCCGCGTCTTCCTCGATGATGATTTCCACCACCGCCGCATGCAACTGACTCTCATCGCGCTGGGGTGCCGTACAGCCCTCAAGGTAGGACACATACGACCCCTTGTCTGCGATGATAAGCGTGCGCTCAAACTGTCCGGTGTTCTCCGCATTGATACGGAAATAGGTGCTCAACTCCATCGGGCAGCGCACTCCGGGCGGCACATAGACAAACGAACCGTCCGAAAAGACCGCAGAATTCAGCGTGGCATAAAAGTTGTCCGACACCGGCACAACCGACCCAAGGTACTTGCGCACCAGTTCAGGATGTTCGCGAATGGCCTCCGAAATCGAACAAAAGATCACGCCGGCTTTCATCAATTCGTCCTGAAAGGTCGTGCCGACCGACACGGAATCAAAAACCGCGTCCACCGCGACCTTGCGCGGTGCATCGGTCATCTCTTCGGCACCCTCAACACCGGCCAAAATCGCCTGTTCCTTCAGGGGAATGCCCAGTTTCTTGTAAGTTTCCAGTAGCTTGGGATCCACATCCTCCAACGACTTCGGCTTTTCCACCATGCTTTTGGGACGCGCATAATAATACTGATCCTGAAAATCGATTTCAGGATAATCCACCATCGCCCAGTCGGGCTCGGTCTTGGTCAGCCACCGCTCATAGGCTTCCAGCCGCCAGTCGGTCATCCATTGCGGCTCTTCATTCTTTTCCGAAATCAGACGCACGATGTCCGGGGTCAGACCCTTGGGCGCATATTCCATCTCGATGTCGGTGGACCAGCCGTACTTGTACTTGCCCCCCACTTCGCGCACGGCGTCGACGGTTTCCTGATCGACGCCATCCTTGACGCCCTCGTTCTCTTTGACGATCGCAATGTCCAAAGCCATCTTCCTTCCCCGCCGCAGCCTCAGGCCGCGCGTTGCTCGTGTTTCTGTCGTTTCGCGGCCCACATCTCGGCAAACCGCAGTACATCTTCTCGTGTCGATCCAAGGCCCAGCGACACCCGGATCGCACTTGCCGCTTCACCCTCGTCGAACCCCATCGCCATCAAGACCGTGCTGGCCCTGACCTTGCCGCTGGAACAGGCAGACCCCGCTGATACGGCGAACCCGGACAGGTCCATCTGCATCACCTGCGTCTCCCCTTTCCATCCCCGCGTAAGGATACAGGAAGTGTTCGGCAACCTTCCCGACCCTTTCCCGACAAAAATAGTCTTCTTTGTCTCAGCCTCAAGGGCCATTTCCAGCGTATTTCTAAGCTCGGCAACTTCTTCCCACCGTCCCTGTGCAACGTCCCGCGCCGCAGCCGCTGCCGCCGCCCCGAACCCGGCAATGCCGATCAGGTTCTCGGTACCCGACCGACGGCCCATTTCCTGCCCGCCGCCCCTGATCTGCGCCGGCACATCCTGACCGCGGCGCAGCACCAGCGCACCGATCCCCTTCGGGCCACCCAGCTTATGCGCCGAAATCAGCGCCATGCGCGCCCCCGACCCGATAAAATCACAAGGCAGTTTGCCAAACCCCTGCGTCATGTCACTCACCGCAAGCCCGGCAGGCAAATCCTGCACTACCCCGGTCTCCGAATTGGCCCATTGCAGCGCCGCCCCCTCGGGCGCATCGACCTGCACCGCGCCCTGCGCATCAACCGCGAGCGTCTCATCTATCCAGGCGCGCACCGCATCGTGTTCCACCGCCGCCCCGACAAGGCCGCGCCCCGCCAGCGCCAGCGCTGCAGCCTCGGTGGCACCGGACGTAAACACCACATCCGCCCCATCCGCCCCCATCGCGGTGGCAACTTGCGCGCGCGCTGTCTCAATCAACGCCCTGGCCGCGCGGCCTTCGGCATGAACAGACGACGGATTGCCAACAACATCCATCGCCGCGCACATCGCCCTTCGCGCGTCGGTGCACAATGGCGTGGTCGCATTGTGATCCAGAAAAACCCGATCCCGCTTCATCTTTCCAGGTAAACTCCGGGGTTTGGGGCGGCGCCCCAACAAGAAATCAAATCGAATCGCGCTTGCGCGGCCTTTGGATCACTGCTCATGCCTCG
>CAXBKL010000115.1:0-12068 GCA_963976125.1 uncultured Sulfitobacter sp.
ACAGGACAATCGTATCCGCCTCCATCACTGTCGGATTTTCCCGCGCCTCGCCAAAGGTCACATGCAGGCCATCGCGGTCGATCTTTTCATAGTTCACACCGCCAATCATCCTGACCTCTTTCATGGTCAGCGATGCGCGGTGAATCCAGCCCGTCGTCTTGCCCAGACCCTTGCCCAGCTTTGTCGCCTTGCGCTGCAACATCGTGATCTCACGTGCGGCCTTGTGGGGCTGCGGTCCTTCGGGGGCCAGCCCGCTTCGATGCTCTTCTGTGTCGGCAACACCCCATTCCTTCATCCACTCGGGCAGGTTCAGCGTGGTGCTTTCACCTTCGTGCACAAGATGTTCGGACACGTCGAACCCGATGCCGCCTGCGCCGATCACGGCAACCTTGTGGCCAACCTTGGCCGTGCCGTTCAGCACGTCGATATAGCTGACGACATTCTCCGCGTTCTGACCGGGAATTTGTGGATCGCGCGGGATCACGCCGGTTGCGATAATCACCTCATCAAATCCGTCCAGATCATTGGCGGATACTTCGGTGTTCAGTTTCACAGTAACACCATGTTCCGCCACCATCGTGCCATACCAATCGACAAAGCCCCAGAATTCCTCCTTGCCCGCGACCTGCTTGGCAAGGTTCAGCTGTCCGCCAATCTCGGAGGCTCGGTCAAAAACGGTCACCTGATGCCCGCGCTCCGCTGCCGTAATCGCCGCCGACAACCCTGCCGGGCCTGCGCCGACAACCGCGATGGACTTGGCCGTTTCCGCCGGATCAATGGTCAGCTCGGTCTCATAGCAGGCGCGTGGATTGACCAGACAGCTTGAGATCTTGCCGCTGAACGTGTGATCCAGACAGGCTTGGTTGCACGCGATGCAGGGCGCGATCTGGCCGGACTTGCCCGCCATCGCCTTGGCGACAAAATCCGGATCTGCCAGCATGGGCCGTGCAAGGCTGACCATATCGGCACAGCCACCCGACAACACATCTTCGGCCACATCAGGCGTGTTGATGCGATTCGACGTAATCAGCGGAATGCCGACCTTGCCCATCAGCTTTTTCGTGACCCAGGCAAAGGCTGCACGCGGCACCGAGGTCGCAATCGTCGGCACGCGCGCTTCATGCCAGCCGATGCCGGTGTTGATGATCGTCGCCCCGGCCTTCTCGATTTCCTGGGCCAGTTGCACCACCTCGTCATAGGTCGACCCGTTGGGCACCAGATCAATCATCGACAACCGATAAATGATGATGAAATCGGTCCCGACCTTTTCACGGACCCTGCGTACCACCTCAATCGGCAGACGCATCCGGTTCTCATACGATCCACCCCAGCGGTCAGTGCGTTTGTTGGTATGGGTGACAAGAAACTGATTGAGAAAATACCCCTCCGACCCCATCACTTCGACGCCGTCATATCCGGCCTCCTGCGCCCGTCCAGCGCAGGCGACGATGTCGGCAATCTGTTTTTCAATCCCGTCTTCGTCCAATTCGGCCGGAGGAAACGGGGAAATCGGTGACTTGATTGCCGAGGGGGCCACACATGCCGGCCCATAGGCATAGCGCCCGGCATGCAGGATTTGCATGGCGATCTTGCCACCAGCCTCGTGCACCCGTTTTGTGATGACCGAATGGTTTGCAACATCCTCGTCCGACACCATCATCGAGGCACCTGGCAACACCGAGCCTTCCAAATTCGGCCCGATGCCCCCCGTCACCATCAACCCAACCTCACCGCGGGCGCGGGCAGCATAGAATTCGGCAACCCGGTTCCAGTCCTTTGTTTCCTCCAGGCCGGTGTGCATCGACCCCATCAACACGCGGTTCTTGAGGGTCGTGAACCCCAGATCAAGCGGGGCGAGCAGATGCGGATAACTGGACATGGGCATACCTTTCTGGCTTTGGGTCGTTTGCGTGACATGACCGTAACGTGGCAACCGTGTCACGTGCAACGCGGCGTCAATTTGGGTTTGGCCGGGATTGGACAGGGTGCAGGATGATAACTGTTGGCACAAGGGCAGAAGATGGGAGCGAAGATCAGGCTATCGGTCAGCTCATGTATGACGCGATCCACAAAGGGCGCAGCTTGTATACTCCGGCCGAACGCGACGCCTGGCTGGCCCGCCCCAATACCGGGCAGGAATGGGGCAAACGGCTGGCCGCGCAATTTGTTGCGGTCCTGCGCGACGACGGAAATGTCATAGGCGCCATGACGCTTAAGGCCGACTACATTGATCTGGCCTATGTCGCGCCGGATCGCCAGGGGCGGGGCCATTTCCGCACCCTCTTTGATGCGGTGGCCGAAGAGGCCGGACGGCAGGGCCATCGGCGCTTGTGGACCCATGCCAGTCTGATGGCACAGCCTGCCTTTCTGGCTATGGGGTTTCGTGTTATCCGGCATGAAAGAATTGCCCAGAAAGGCCAGATGCTGGCCCGTGCCGAGATGGAGAAATCACCCCTATGACCCCCGATGAAATAGCCAAACTCCCGTATCGCCCCTGCGTCGGGGTGATGCTCCTGAATACAGAAGGTTTGGCATTTGTCGGCCAGCGCACGGACCGCGACACGGACGCCTGGCAAATGCCCCAGGGGGGCGTCGACAAGGGCGAGCTGCCCCGTGACGCCGCCCTGAGGGAGTTGCAAGAGGAAACCGGGGTCACACCGGACCTTGTTACCATCATCGGCCAGACAACGGATTGGGTGCCCTATGACCTGCCCCATGATCTGGTCCCCCATATCTGGAAAGGTCGCTATCGGGGTCAGGAACAAAAATGGTTCCTGATGCGATTCCACGGCGAAGACCATCAGATCAACATTCAGACAAAGCACCCTGAATTCTCGCAATGGCGGTGGCTGGCGACGGATGATCTGGTGGGCCATATCGTGCCGTTCAAACGGTCGGTCTACGAAGCCGTGTTAAAGGAATTCGAGGCGTTTCTTTGATACGGCTTTGGCTCCTCATTGCGGTATTTCTGGCGCCCTTGCCTGCCATGGCGCTGTCCTGTCTGGCCCCCTCGGTTGAACGCAGTTTTCAGCAGTTCAACGCGGCGGAGGATACTTACGTCGTTGTGCATGGCCGTCTGACGCTGGATAAAGCGCAACTTCCAAGGAATGACTTTGAAACGCAGCGCCCACCCCCCATGACCCGCGTTCCCGCGCGGTTGATTGGCAGATCGCTCGGGCTTGAGGGATTCAAGACACCGTTTGAACGTGAAGTCACCCTTGAGGTTGCCTGTTTCGGTCCGTGGTGCGGGTCGGCGCAAAATGGCGGCGATGTGCTGGCCTTCCTACGCAAGGATACCGATGGCTACGCGCTGGGCATCACCCCCTGCGGCGGCGGCGCGTTCTGGGCGCCGTCCAGCAAGATGTTGCGCACTGTCAAACAATGTTTGCGTGGTGGGGACTGCACAGTTGACTGACACCGCCCCGACCCAGGGGGCGTGAAGTCGGGGCACGACACCTACCGAATGATCGGAATATGTGGCGCGGACCCTTTCGCAAGAACCCCGGTCAATCGCGGATCATCGTCGATCTCGACCTGCTGCTTGTAGGGGGTGAATCCGCTGCGGATGTAAAACCCCAGGGCCTGTGGGCTGTCAAAGGTACAGGTGTGCACGTGAAACCGCGTGATCGGTGCACTCCATGCCAGATCAATGGCACGGTCCATCAGGTAACCACCCGCTCCGGTACCGATCAACGCCGATGTGAGGCCGAAATAGGCCAGCTCACACGCCCCGTCTTCGCGGAAATCCAGCTCAAGCAACGCCTCGTCGCGGCCGTCCTTTTCCAAAGTATAGTGCATCACTCCGGGGTCAGACAGGATTGCCGCCAATGCGTCATCGGTCAAGGTCTCGCGCCCATACCAGAGCCACGGCCTGCCAACCCGATCAAAAACGTCGCGGAACCATACAACATCCGCGTCTACCTGCCGAAACCTGGTGCCGTCAGGTAGTGACCCGCCCCGCAGGCGGGCCGGTGACGACATCTCAAGGTGCGTTACAACCATCGCCACCTTGCCCGGCGGCACCTCATGGAGACCGTTTGCCATCATGTTCAGATCAATCCGGCGGCCTTGAATTCGGCCAGCATGTCCTTTTGCGGGCGGGGTCCGATATGGCTGATGACTTCGCCCGCACACAGGTTACCCATCTGACCGCAAACATCCAACGCGGCACCGCGAGACAGGCCAAACAGGAACCCGGCGGCAAACTGATCTCCTGCCCCGGTGGCATCCACCGGCACAACGTTGGTCACGGGTATATCCACACGTTCGCCGTCGCGGATGATCGTGACGCCGTCCCCGGATCGGGTGCAGACAACGATCGGGCAAATCTCGGTGGTTCTGGCAATCGCAAGTTCAAGGTCATCCGTCTCAAAAAGCGACCGCAGTTCTGCTTCGTTGCCGATCACGAAATCGAGGTCGTGTTTTATCAGGGACAGGAAATCATCGCGGTGCCGTTCGACACAGAACGGGTCGGAAATCGCAATGCCCGATTTGCCGCCGCCCGCCTTGGTGTCGCGGGCCGCTTCCCGGAACGCCGATTTACCAGCATCATGGTCAAAAAGGTATCCTTCAAGGAACATCAGCTTGGCATTTCCGGCAACCTCGTTTGGTACATCCTTTGAGGTCAATCCGGTAGAAATACCCAGATAGGTGTTCATCGACCGCTCACCGTCGGGGGTGACAAAGATCATGCTGCGTGAGGTCGGCGTTTCATGTTCCGGCACCGGCGGGTTCACAAAGTCGATCCCGTGATCGGCCATCGCACTGGCGTAAAACCGACCCAACCCATCGTCGCGCACCCGGCCAATGAAGGCGGTCTTCATCCCCAGGGCACCAGCGCCCGCAATCGTGTTGGCCACGGATCCGCCGGGTGTTTGCACCCGGTCCTGCATCGCACCATAGAGGGCTTCTGCGCGGTCCTGTTCGACCAACTGCATGATGCCCTTTTCGATGCTCATGTTATCCAGAAATGAATCGTCAGCTTGGGTAATCACATCAACAACAGCGTTGCCGATGCCAACCAGTTCGTATGTTGTCATTCGGTTTTTTCCTCAAATGGGCAAAGATCTCGGATCATGCAGGTGCGGCATAGCGGCTTGCGTGCCTTGCAGTGGTAACGGCCATGCAGGATCATCCAGTGATGTGCATGTAGTTGGAAATCGGCGGGTATATTGTCCTCGATCGCACGTTCGACCGCATCAACGGTCTTGCCCGGTGCAATGCCTGTGCGGTTGCCAAGGCGAAAGATGTGGGTGTCCACGGCCTGTGCGGGCATGTGCCACCACATGTTCAACACAACATTCGCCGTCTTGCGCCCCACACCCGGCAGCGATTGCAGCGCAGCGCGCGAATTGGGCACGATGCCGTCATAGTCATCAACCAGTATCTGGCTCAGCTTCATCACGTTCTTGGCCTTCTGACGAAAAAGACCGATCGTCTTGATATGTTCGGTCAGACCCTCAAGACCCAGATCAAGCATCTTTTGTGGCGTATCCACGATCTGGAACAGGGCGCGCGTCGCCTTGTTCACACCCACATCGGTTGCCTGCGCGGACAAAGCCACCGCAACCAGAAGCGTATAGACGTTCACATGCTCCAGTTCCCCCTTGGGTTCCGGGTCGGCGTCCTGAAACCGGGTAAAGATTTCGCGGATGGTATGATAATCGAGCTGCTTTGCCATACCAGCGGTATGCGCGGAATGGCTACGAGGGGCAAGCAATTGCCAAACATCCCGCATGTTTCGGGTCGCATGGACGCACCGCTGCGCCTAGATTGGCTGCATGACACAGAACACCACCCTCCCCGACCAATCCGACGGCTATCATTTTCAGGTCATGCGCCGGGCCATAGATATTCTGGACCGCGCCGAAGACCCCATGCAACTGGATGCCCTGGCGAGACAGATGGGCATGTCGACGGCCCATTTTCAGCGGCTTTTTTCACGCTGGGTCGGGGTGTCGCCCAAACGGTATCAGCAATACCTGATGCTGGGTCAGGCAAAGGACATGCTGCGCAATCGTGCCACCACATTGGAGGCCGCCCATGAAGTGGGGTTGTCCGGCACCGGCCGCCTGCATGATCTGTTCCTGCGCTGGGAATCAATGAGTCCGGGTGAATACGCCCGCAAGGGTGCGGGGCTGACGGTATATTGGGGCTGGTTTGACAGCCCGTTCGGCCTGGCAATCGTGGCCGGGACGGAAAAGGGCATCTGCGGTCTTGGGCTGGCGTCGGAACTGGGTGAGGAAGCTGCCCTTCAGGATCTGATGTCACGATGGCCCAGAGCGCGGTTTGTCGAAGATGCCGCCATGCTGCGGCCATGGGTTAAGACCGCCTTCGGGGCGCAGGACGGCGGCACGGGCAAGGCCCCTCTTTATCTCATCGGGGCCCCGTTTCAGATCAAGGTCTGGGAGGCTCTGTTGAGCATCCCATCGGGTCAGGTTACCACCTATTCCGACATCGCCACCTCTATCGGCAACCCGACGGCGGTACGGGCCGTGGGCACAGCCGTTGGGCGCAATCCGGTGTCGTGGCTGATCCCCTGTCACCGGGCGTTGCGCAAATCGGGGGCCTTGGGCGGCTACCATTGGGGCCTGCCAGTCAAACGCACGATGCTGGCCTATGAGGCCGCCCGCGCGGACGCGTCATCGGGTCATGCGTCCTGAGCGGGATACTGCCGATTGCAATTTCCCCGTGATCGCACGCCGCCAAACTCCCTATATACTGCCCGTATCAAGACGCTCCGCCCGAACGGAGCCCCAAACTGAAGGCAGTACACATGTTCTATTCGAAAATTTCCCTGGCCGCGGCCTTGTCCGGTGTCTTGGTCCTTGGGGCCTGCACCGATCCGGGAAGCCTGGTCGCGCAACCGGGAGACCCGAAACAGAAAACCAAGAACGGCGCATTGATTGGCGCCGGGGCCGGGGCGCTTCTGGGTGCTTTGATCTCTGATGACGGGGATCGGGGCGACGGGGCGCTGATTGGTGCCGTACTAGGCGGCGCGGTGGGCGCGGGCGTAGGCTATTCTCTGGACAAACAAGAGGCAGAGCTGCGTCAGCAGCTTGATTCAGATGTGGTCATCACCAACACCGGCGACCGGCTGATCGTGACCTTGCCGCAGGACATCCTGTTTGCGACCGACAGCACGGCCGTGCAGGACGCCATCCGCGACGACTTGCGCGCGCTATCGCAGAACGTTCAGAAATATCCGAACTCCTCGCTTCAGATCGTCGGGCATACCGATTGGGATGGCGATGCGTCCTACAACCAGCAACTGTCCGAAGGACGGGCCCGCGCGGTTGCGAATATTCTGATTGCCAACGGCGTGCCGCAATCCCGCGTTCAGACGTTTGGGCGCGGCGAAGATCAGCCCGTCGCAACAAATCTGACACCAGAAGGCAAGGCCCAAAACCGCCGGGTCGAAATTGTGATCCTGCCCAACGCCGCCTGAGATCCGGCGCACTTTCGAATACATACGCGACCTCTGCAAAAACGCACAAAGCCCCTGCATCACGCGGGGGCTTCTTGTTTTTTCGCACCACTGGGGTGATTTGTATCTCAAGTGAAATTTGAACGGAGCAACACATCATGACCACCCCCAAACTCCTCGGCATCTCGGGTTCCCTGCGCAAGGACGCGACCAATACAAGACTTCTGCGCGCCGCGTCGCATCTTTTTGGCGACAACATGTTCACCTTGGCCGACCTGAACTTTCCGCTTTATGATGGTGACAACGAAGCAGCGACCGGCGTGCCCGCCGTTGTTCAGACGCTGGCCGACCAGATTGCCGGGGCGGACGCGGTAATTATTTCGACTCCCGAATACAACAAAGGCCCGTCCGGCGTATTGAAGAACGCGCTCGATTGGGTCAGCCGGACCAATGGCAACCCCTGGAACGGCAAACCCGTGGCCGTCATGTCCGCCGCCGCCGGACGTGCCGGAGGTGAACGCGCCCAGATGATCCTGCGTGGCTTCATGGTGCCGTTCCGTCCGCATATTCTGCAGGGTCCGGAAATTCATCTGGCCGACAGCAGCAACCAGTTTGATGAGGCTGGAAATCTGACAGGCGAGGTATATGCGCAGGATCTCGCGACACTTATGACGTCCTTGCGTGCCGCGATTTAGGGTGTAACGGCAATTTCGATCAGATTGAGATCGGGATCACGGACATAGATCGACATCAATGGGCCGGCGGCACCTGTTCGGGGCACCGGCCCTTCTTCGATCTCGATTGAAATCCCTGAAAGATGGCGTTGCCAGTCATCAAGCGGGTGATCGGTCAGGAAACACAGATCGGCGCTGCCCGGCGTCGGATGCGCGGATTTCGGCTCAAACTCTGCGCCGCGCTGGTGCAGGTTGATCTTCATCCTCCCGAATCTGAGCGCCCAGCGGGTGTCACCCTGCGCGGTCTGAAACCTTTCGGCCGTCATTCCCAGCACCTGTTCATAAAATACCACCGTTGCCGCAATGTCGGCAACGGTCAGCACCAGATGATCCAGCGCCACAAGGGTTGGAATTGATTGCGACATTTCCCGTCCTTGGCTACATCAGAAAGCATGCAACCTGCACCGATCAACAGCACAAGTCAAAGCGATGTCATGGATCCCGCGCGCGCCAATGCGATGCGTGTCACATTGGGTCAGCCGCCGGATTTCAAACCGGGCGATGTCCTGCCTCCATTCTTTCATCAACTGTATTTCTGGACCCCGGCCCCGCCAACCGATTTGGGCCGTGACGGACATATCAAGGTCGGCGGGTTGATCCCCGACATGGGGCTTCCGCGTCGGATGTGGGCGTCGGGACGGCTCGCGTTTCACACTCCGCTGCGCGCGGGCATCCCGGCACAGCGGCGATCGTGCTGTGAAAAGAGCCTGCGCAAGGAGGGGCGAACCGGGCCGTTGGCCTTTGTGACGTTGCGCCATGACGTTTATCAGGACGGGACACAATGCGTGACGGAATGGCAGGATCTTGTCTATCGCGAAGACCCGTCACCGGATGCGATAACGCCCCTGCCGCCAATGGCCCGGCACGACGAAGAAACCGCACAGGACATATCTTTCACGTCGACGCAGTTGTTTCGTTACTCCGCCCTGACCTTTAACGGTCACCGCATCCATTACGATCTGGATTATGCCCGCGACGTCGAAGGCTATGCCGGTTTGGTGGTGCACGGGCCTTTGCTTGCACAGGCATTGATGCTCAAGGCGGAGGCGGAACTGGGGCCATTGGGAACCTTTGATTTTCGCGCGACTTCCCCGCTGATGCACTTTGAAACGGCAACGTTATGCAGAAACGGGCGGGATTTGTGGGTGCGCGGCCCGGATGGACGCCAGTGCATGCAGGCGCGGGCCTAGATGGTTTCAGGGTCTTTTTGCATAGGAGCACAGGCCAGATTTGTCTCCACAAACGCAACGCGCGCAGGGCTGGTCGGAATATTGAACGCTATCTTCAACAGGCTCAGATGCCATTCATTCCGCCACGCTAAAGGTTGTCAGCCACGCGAAAGCCATCCGGGATGGTGTCTTTGCCCTCCAGCACCAGATCAACCACCACTTCCGCGATCTTGGGTGCCATGCCAAAGCCGATCTTGAACCCGCCGTTTGCCACATAATGCCCCGGCCTGCCCGGCCAACGGCCCAACATCGGGGCACGACTGCGCGCGCGGGGGCGGACACCGGCCCAACGATCAAGGACAGGGGCGTCCTGCAAGGCCGGGACGGCGGCACGGGCGGCGGCGATCACGGCATCAAGTTGCCCATCGGTCGCAGTGGGATCAACAAAATCACGTTCTGAGGTCGAGCCAATGGCGACAGTGCCATCGCCATGCGGGATCACGTGCACACCTCCTGCAAAGAGCTGCGGCAAACCGCGCGCGTCATACCCAAGCAAGGCCGCCTGCCCCTTGACCCCGTTGCCCATGCTGCGGTGATGGCCAGCGGTCAATTCGGCCAGACCCGCAACACCAGTGGCCCAGATCGTCGGGCCGGATTGCCCCGTCTCGACCTTGACCTGCACCCCCTGCGCCGCCAATGCCCGAACCAGCGCATCACAGCCTTGTCGCGGATGCACCAGCGCGGAAAGCGTGTCCCTGACCAGCCATCCCGTCGGGCTGATCGGTTCCCAGCGACCACCCTGCGCGCGCATAACGTCCCAGGATGCATGTGTGCCCCACAAGGCTTTGGCTGTTTGCGCCCGCGACTGGGCAAGGGTCAACGCTTGGTCATCTGAAATCGGCTGTAATCGACCCGATCGGGCGTATCCCGATGTGCCACCGCCAGCCTCTTCGACACCTGCCCAGAACGGTTTGGCCATCACCAGGCTGGCCAGTTGAAACGCCTTCTTGGCGTTCCAGTTTTCCGGCACATGCGGGGCCAGCGCACCGACAACGCCACCGCTGCTGCCCGCGGCCGGGCCATTGGGGTCCACGACGTCAACCCGCGCCCCACGCTGCACCGCAGCCCATGCGATCGAGAGGCCAAGGATGCCGGCGCCCCGGATGGTCAGATCATAGCTTGCCAATGCCGTCTCCTTCGCGCAAATCTGCACCCACCTTGTAGGCGGTGCGGGCGTGCAGAACCAGACAGATCAGATTCTTTGGCGCGACGGCGATATTCCCGTCTCGACCCGCTTTAACGACCCCTTTTTCAGCCTTGAAAATGGTCTGGCCGAGACTGAGCATGTGTTTTTGGCGGGCAACAATCTGCCTGACCGGTTTGCACCGGATTTCCAGATTGCCGAATTGGGATTTGGCACCGGGTTGAACCTGTTGGTGGCTTGGGATGCCTGGACCTGCGCGGATCAATCCGGGCCGCTGCATTTCACCAGCTTCGAGGCCTTCCCGATGCATCCTGACGACATGGCCCGAGCGCATGCGACCTTCCCCACCTTTGCGGGCAAGCGGGACGCTTTGGGGGCCTGCTGGACACAGAATGGCGGCGTTTTTGACTTGCCGGGTCTGCGGCTGGAAGTGGTCGTCGGGGACGCGCGTGACACGCTGCCCGGTTGGGATGGTGCTGCAAATGCGTGGTTTCTGGACGGGTTTGCGCCGGCCAAAAACCCGGAACTCTGGGCGGATGACCTGATGGGGCAGGTCGGCACCCACACAAGGCCAGATGGCACCTTCGCCACCTACACCGCTGCGGGATCAGTGCGCCGTGCATTGGATCACGCCGGTTTCGACGTGACCCGCATCGCCGGTTATGGCCGCAAACGCCACATGAGCATCGGCAAGATGCGACCATGAGCCAAAGCAACAACATCCCGTTGGGCATTGGCCTGATGGTGGCGACCACCTTTGTCTTTGCGGTGCAGGACGGTCTGTCGCGGCACCTGGCGGCGGAATACAATGTGTTGATGGTGGTGATGATCCGCTACTGGTTCTTTGCCGCCTTTGTGATTGCCATCGCACGGCGGTCTGCTGGGGGCCTTCGCGCGGCGGCTCGGACCCGGCAGCCGTTTTTGCAGGCCTTTCGCGGACTGCTGCTGGCGCTCGAAATCTGCATCATGATCGCCGCTTTCACCATTCTCGGTCTGGTGGAAAGCCACGCGGTCTTCACCTTCTATCCGCTTCTGGTTGCGGCCCTGTCCGGGCCTGTTCTGGGTGAACAGGTTGGCTGGCGGCGCTGGATGGCGATCGGGGTGGGATTTGTCGGTGTGCTGGTCATTCTGCAACCGGGAATGACCGTGTTCGACCCGGCTGCGGTCATTCCACTGGTCTCTGCGGCCCTGTTTGCACTGTATGGGCTGCTGACCCGTTTCGCCGCCCGCAAGGATGGCACCGCCACCAGCTTTTTCTGGACTGGCGTGGTGGGCGCAATTGCGATGACCAGTGTGGGCCTTTGGTACTGGGAACCGATGACCGGCGCCGATTGGGTGTTCATGGCCTGCCTGAGTGTGACGGGTGTGACAGGTCATTGGCTGCTGATCCGCTGCTACGAAGCGGCCGAAGCCAGTGCGGTACAACCATTTGCCTATCTCCAATTGGTTTTTGCAGCCATGATCGGTGTGACGGTCTTTGGCGAGACGGTTCAGGCAAACGTCGCCATCGGGGCGACAATCATCATTGTGGCGGG
>CAXBKL010000116.1:0-12056 GCA_963976125.1 uncultured Sulfitobacter sp.
CGTTCCTCAACTTCGCACTGATCGTGGATATGGTTAAGTGTTAACAGGCCCTAGACAGTCTCCGGTAAAACCGGGGC
This sequence comes from uncultured Sulfitobacter sp., assembly GCA_963976125.1. Lineage (GTDB taxonomy): Bacteria > Pseudomonadota > Alphaproteobacteria > Rhodobacterales > Rhodobacteraceae > Sulfitobacter. Next base: position 78 of record CAXBKL010000116.1, read on the forward strand.
GGTTCAAAGCATGGAAAACTTGGCGGCTTTTCGGGCGTTGATCAAGCACTAGTCAGAGCAATGCATGAAGCCAACACCCGAGCTGCTCGGCGTACTTGAGCAATGGAACAAGGCTGAAAAGGCCATAAAGGTCTCCGAGCAGATCACCGGTCAGGTGGCCATTCCATCTGTGATGGAGCTTCGCTATGCGGGCCGTCGTGTGGTGGTCGCCTTCAACTCCTACGAGGTGGAGGAAGAGGAAGATCAGGCCTCGCAATACCTCGTTGACGCGAAGTTTGATTGCTTGCGTGCACAGCATGACGCCCTCGACATATCTGTGAATTACATTGCAGCCTTTGTGGATGAGGTTCTGCGCAACACTGAGCCGTTTGCGCTGGAGGGCCACTATGACGAATTGAACTTCTTTATCGAATACGTGGCCGAACTTCAGGAGAAGGTTGTCAAGAGCCGAGAAGACCGGTCCAACCGGGAACAATACTACGACGACATTCATGAGTCCCTTAGCACGCTGCAAACACGCTTTCAGACCTTCAAAGTGAGCCTAGTCGGCATGATCAAGGCCACTGATGTCTACTACAAGGAAGCCGATACCCGCGAGCGAGTCATCAAAGTCGCCTCGAAGGCGAAGCGCGATGAAAGAATTTCCTTGATCGCCTCTGTCGTTGCCGCCGCTACTGCTGCTGTTGTAACTTTGATTTCGGTGTTGGGGTAATAGAATGTTCGAGTGGGCAAATGAGAAAATTGCTCAATTCGAGCCAACAGCCATTTCGTATGTCGAGAATCTGACGTTAATGGGAGGTGCGCTTGCCGTTATTGTGTGTATGCTGGCGGTTATCTACTACGTCATCGTAGGTTGGTACAAAAATGGAGACCCAACATACAACGACGGGATTGTATATCTCAAGATTATCAGCAAGACCTCCGCGGCTTTTGCGCTCCCTACGGCTCCAGCCCTTGCTATGAGCGTGTTCTACCCAGGATTGCTCGGAAACATTGAAGGTATTCAGCCACCGCTGGTCTTTGCGGCTTTTGGACTGATTTGGGCGAGCATTCGCGCATTCAAGGAATAAATGAAGCACTGACCATGGTCACTTGGGCGATGTAATCGGGCTTTATTCGCCAAACAACGGTCCCGCGCCACCTGCGCGGCGGCGGGTTTCGCGTTCGCGGCCTTCGGAAACTTCCCGCCAAATCTCGTAGGTCGTTGCGACCATACGTTCGAGTTCATCAAGCGGGATCAGGTCGACACCCTCATCTGTGAAAAGGCGTGCAGGCCTGATGCCCTTGGTCTTGTCGTCTGCGTCAATCTCAGTCGGCTGGCCGAATTTGATGATGCTCAGGCGAACTTCGGCATAATCCGGGTCTTCGACGCGGATACGCTCATGCATCATTGAGAACGCGAAACGTCGCGCGACCTCGTTCAGACCACGAGTGCCGCGAGGGTCAATAAAGGTCGCGAACGGTGCCTCCTTGATAGCAAGGATTGTCGGCAGCCACAGGTTCACTTTCCAACCCATCCGCATCTGAAAGGGATAAAACTCTTCGCGGCGGCCAATGATCATCTTTTCTTGTGCCAAAGCGTGCAGGCCACGGGCAACCCGCAGGTTTGCCAGTTCTTCCTTGTCCCACCGAGCCTGACGTTTGACTTTGCTCTCGATAACCGACAATTCGGTCGGATCGACACGGTCGAACATTTCCGGTCGAACATTCAAAATATCCGCATAGTTCGCGCGCAGCGGTTTGTATGTGATACTGGGATTGCCAAGTTTGAACATCTCAAGTTCTTGGCGTTTTTGAGCATCGGGCAGCGGTGCGATGCGTGCCAGATCAGTGTCAGGCAAAGGGCGTGTCATCTTCGGGTTCTCCTGCTCGTGGTGCCTCCCCCGCCGACACCTTATGATGATGGAATCGTTCTTGGATCACGTTATCTGGTATCCGCATCCCCAAAGCAACATCTGTTCTCGCTTTGTCCACTATGTGGTGCCAAGGCGAGTTCTTGGCGTGCGACAGATCGACAAGACGGCCCGGTGACAAGCGACCGTATGAGCGGATGACATCGCGAACCAGTTGCACTGTGGGTGGGTCGTCGGGAGTTTGAAGTTCCCGCGCTCGCCCGGTCAACGGATCTTTCCCCATTGCTCTCGTCGCAAGGGGCGCGGCACCACATGACTTGAACGCCCGGTATGCCACCGGGTGAACTGGCCCGTATTGCCAAGCTTCGAAATAGCCCGAAACCAGCGGGCTTTTTGATTGCCTGAGGCGAATCCCGTGCGCAAAATATAGCAGCTTCTGGAGGGCCAAATTGGTGACCTTGATGCCTTCACGATCCGCCTCATCGAGCATAAGGTTCGCAATCGCTCTTACATCATATGGTCCTGCCGCCATTTCGTGTGCACCTGACTGTGATCTTGTTCGTTTTTTGTTCCAGATTCGCAGATTTTTTGCCTCTGGCAACCTGACACCCGCTACGTTGCAAAAATGTTGCAAAAACTCAATCCCAGGATTGAGCCTCCAAAAAATTTCTTCTTTGTTTTCTGGAGGTTCAGTGGTGAGCCGTGCAGGATTCGAACCTGCGACCCACTGATTAAAAGTCAGTTGCTCTACCAACTGAGCTAACGGCCCACATTGCGCGTACTTAGAAAGCTGCGCCGGGGGGGTCAAGCCCTTAACGCACGAATCTTCAGAGACATGCTGGATTACCGCCACGGCTGGGGGTATATGCGCCAAATGATGAAAGAAATATCCCCCGGTTTGCCCTTCATGAAGATGCACGGGCTGGGCAACGACTTTGTCGTTGTCGATGCGCGTGCGCAGGACCGCGCGATCACGCCCGCAATGGCCAGGGGAATCGGGGACCGGCATTTTGGTGTAGGGTTCGATCAGCTTGCCGTGATCAGCCAGGGCAACACGGATCCCCACCTGACATTCTACAACGCCGATGGAACGCTTTCAGCTGCCTGTGGCAATGCCACGCGGTGTATTGCGCGGTATCTGATGGACGAGGCGGGCCAGACGCAGCTGCGGCTGACCACCGACAGGGGAAGCCTCATCGCGCAGGACGTTGGCGATACGATGGTGGCCGTCAACATGGGCCATCCGCAACTGGGCTGGGCCGAAATTCCGCTGGCGCAGGAGATGGATACCTGCGCGCTGCCTCTCGAAGGAACTCCTACAGCCACGGGAATGGGTAATCCGCACTGCACCTTCTTTGTGGATGATGTGGATGCGGTCGACCTGGAGACATTTGGCCCGGAAATCGAGAACCACCCGATCTATCCACAGCGGACAAATGTACAAGTCGCCCAGATCATCGGGCCGGATCATATCCGCATGCGGGTCTGGGAACGCGGTGTGGGCATCACCTGGGCGTCCGGCTCGTCGTCCTGCGCGACCGCGGTGGCGGCGGCCCGCCGGGGGCTGACCGGGCGCAAGGTCCAGATTGATCTGGATGGCGGTACGTTGTTCATAGACTGGCGCGAGGACGGCGTGTGGATGACCGGGCCGACGATGCACGTCTTTGACGGCATCCTGACCTCTGCCTTCCTGGACAGCATCACATGACGGCGCCCGTATTTTCAAACCATGGTTGCCGACTGAATGCTTACGAAGTCGAGGCGATGCGCGATCTTGCGGGCCAGGCGGGTCTCAGGGGCGCTGTGGTGGTCAACACTTGCGCGGTAACTGCAGAGGCTGTGCGCAAGGCCCGACAGGACATTCGCAAGCTGCGCAAGGCCAATCCGGACGCGCGGCTGATCGTGACCGGATGCGCCGCCCAGACCGAGCCCGACACCTTTGCCCAAATGGCCGAAGTTGATGCCGTCATCGGCAATACGGAAAAGATGCGGCTCGCCACCTGGAACACCCTCGCCGCCGATTTCATTGGTGTGACAGAGGCGGTTCAGGTTGACGACATCATGTCCGTCACCGAAACCGCCGGACATCTGATAGATGGGTTCGGCACCCGCAGCCGTGCCTATGTCCAGGTTCAAAACGGCTGTGATCATCGCTGTACTTTTTGCATCATCCCTTTTGGGCGCGGCAATTCACGGTCGGTGCCAGCGGGCGTTGTGGTGGATCAGATCAAGCGGCTGGTGGACAAGGGGTTCAACGAAGTTGTCCTCACAGGTGTGGACCTGACGTCATGGGGCGCGGACTTGCCCGCCGGCCCCAAGCTGGGCGATCTGGTGATGCGCATCCTGCGGCTGGTGCCCGACCTGCCCCGCCTCAGGATCAGTTCGATTGACAGCATTGAGGTTGACGACAACCTATTGCAGGCGATTGCCACTGAGCCCCGGCTGATGCCGCATCTGCACCTGAGCCTGCAACATGGCGATGACATGATCCTCAAACGGATGAAGCGACGGCATTTGCGCGATGACGCCATCCGGTTCTGCCGGGAGGCACGCCAACTGCGTCCAGACATGACCTTTGGGGCCGACATCATCGCTGGTTTCCCGACCGAAACCGACGCGATGTTTGCCAATTCGCTCAAGTTGGTGCGGGACTGTGATCTGACCTGGCTGCATGTCTTTCCCTATTCTCCCCGTCCTGGCACCCCCGCGGCGCGCATGCCTGCGGTTGATGGGGCCACGATCAAGGCGCGGGCACGCCAGTTGCGGGACGCAGGCAAGGTTCAGGTTGACAGGCACCTTGGTGCACAAGTTGGCCAGAACCATCATATCCTGATGGAAAGCCCGACTATGGGCCGGACAGAACAATTCACCGAAGTCACCTTTGACGTGCCACGGATCGAAGGCCAGATCGTAACCGCCAAGATCACAGGCAAGACCGACACCCGGTTGCTTGCCTGACATCAGCACGGTTGTGTTTCTCCAAATTCGGATTAGGCTGAGCCTCCTTTGAACAGAGGGGCAAGCAATGAGCGATGTAATCGAATGGGTGCTGGAAATGCAGGTGCAGGACGGGCAAGCGGACAATGTCATGCCCCTGCTGAAAGACATGGTCGCCGCGACGCAGGCGGATGAACCCGGTGCACTGCATTACGAATACTACATGCCAGAGGATGGCAGCACCTGCACCGTGCTGGAACGCTATTCGGACAATGCGGCGGTGATGGTCCACCTTGGCAATTTCGGTGCCAAGTTTGCGGAGCGTTTCATGACCTGCTTTGCGCCCACGAGATTCACTGTGTACGGCCCCGCGAACGCCGAGGTGATGGACGCGCTTGCAGGTCTTGGGGCAACAAATCAGGCGCGGGTGGCTGGCTTTCACCGGTAACCGATCTGTCGCTGAAACGAAAACCCCCGCAGGATACTGCGGGGGTTTTGCAATTTGGTATCCAGGGGCTTGGCCCTTAGCTGGTTTTCTTGCCCTTCACGGGGGCCCAGAGGCGCTTGTTGGTCAGATACAGCAGCACCGACAGCAGCGTCAGGAACAGAACACCGGCAAAACCGGCCTGCTTGCGCGCCATCATCTTGGGCTCTGCGGTCCACATCAGGAAGGCCGACACATCCTGTGCCAACTGATCCAGATCTGTTGAATGACCATCGGCAAATTCGACGTCATCGCCATAAAGCGGAGGTGCCATGGAAATCCAACCGCTGGAGAATGCGGTGTTCTGGTACAGGACTGTACCCGCCTGCTCTTTCTCTTCGCCCGTATATCCGGTCAGAAGAGACGCGATATACTCCGGCCCGCCAATACCTTTGACGAACTGGTTGATACCCAGACCATAAGGTCCGCTGAAACCGGCGCGCTTTTTTGCCATCAAGGACAGATCAGGTGCGTTCGGATCATTGGATTCGGGGAAGTGATCGGTCGGCAATGCCGTACGGAAATCATCAAGGTCCGCGTCAAACACTTCAAATTGCTTCGCGTATTCGATGACCTGATCTTCGGGCAGGCCCGGCCCGCCGGAATTGCCCACGGTCCGCAGTGGCACAAACTTGAGACCATGGCACGCCGCGCAGACTTCTGTGTAAATCTGCAAGCCCCGCTGCAACTGGTTTACGTCATATGCACCGAACGGGCCTTCAAAAGAAAAGTCGAAATCTTCGATTTCCGCATTTGAAACCCCGGCAGCCAAAACACCCGTAGCGTTCAGGCCAAGAGCCAGAAGCGCAGAGGCGGTGAGTTTCTTGATCATGTTCATGTTCATTTCCATTACTCCGCCGGGTTTGCGATTGATTGGGCATCGCCGGACTTTGCGCCATAGTGAGCGTCAAAGTCTTCTTCGATGGTTGCGGGTTGCGGCAACGGCTTTTCGATGACACCCAACAGCGGCAGGATCACCAGGAAGTAGGCGAACCAATAGGCCGACGCGATCAACGAGAAGCTTGCATAGGGTTCCTCGGCGGGCATCGCGCCCAGCCACATCAACGCAAAGAAGTCGACGACCAGCAACCAGAACCACCATTTGAACATTGGACGGTAACGCCCGGACCGAACGCTGGATGTGTCCAGCCATGGCACAACGGCCATGACCGCAATCGCACCAAACATGGCCAGAACCCCAAAGAACTTGGCGTCAATGATGCCGCCGGTAACAAAGGAGGCGATCTGAACAACCCAAACCTCAGACGTGAACGCCCGCAGAATTGCGTAGAACGGCAGGAAATACCATTCCGGCACGATATTGGGCGGTGTCACCAGTGCGTTTGCTTCAATGTAGTTATCAGGGTGACCCAGATAGTTTGGCATAAAGCCGACAACCGCGAAGAATACCGCAAGGATCACCGCAAGCGCAAACAGATCCTTAATCACGAAATACGGCCAGAACGGCAGCGTGTCTTTCTTCGCTTCGTCCTTGGAACCCCGGCGCACTTCAACACCGGTTGGGTTGTTGTTGCCGGTCGTGTGGAACGCCCAGATATGCACCATTACAAGCGCCGCAATAACGAACGGCAGAAGGTAGTGCAGGCTGAAGAAGCGGTTTAGCGTGGGATTGCCCACCGCAGGCCCGCCGAGCAGGAAAGTTTGAAGACCCTCACCGATGAAGGGGATCGCCCCGAAAAGGCCGGTGATCACGGTGGCACCCCAGAAGGACATCTGCCCCCATGGCAACACGTAGCCCATGAAACCCGTGGCCATCATCAACAGGTAGATCAGCATGCCGATGATCCATGTCACCTCGCGCGGGGCCTTGTACGATCCGTAGTAAAGACCACGGAAAATATGCGCATAAACTGCGATAAAGAACAGCGACGCGCCGTTTGTGTGAATGTAGCGCAGCATATGGCCGCCATTCACGTTGCGCATGATGTGCTCAACCGAGGCGAACGCGCTGTCAATCTGCGGCGTGTAGTGCATCGCCAGAATGATGCCGGTAACGATCTGCAGCGCCAGACAGAACGTCAGGACGATGCCCCAGATCCACATCCAATTCAGGTTCTTGGGAGTGGGGATCATCAATGTGTCATACATCAGGCCGACAATGGGCAAACGGCGATGCAGCCATTTCTCGCCATTGGATTTCGGCTCGTAATGGTCGTGAGGAATTCCAGACATGCGTGCTCTCCCTTAACCCAGCTTGATCGTGTTTTCGTCGAGAAATTCCGCGATGGGAATATCCAGGTTACGTGGCGCTGGACCTTTGCGGATACGTCCGGCCGTGTCGTAGTGCGACCCGTGGCATGGGCAGAACCAGCCGCCGTAATCGCCTGCGCCGTCGCCGATCGGAACACATCCCAAATGCGTACACACGCCGATCATGACCAGCCAGTCTTCCTTGTCGCCCAACACCCGATTGATGTCGCTGGCGTCTTCGTTTGGCTTGTTGGGATTCCCCGCAGCCTGATCTGGAAGGTCGGTCAAGGGCACAGCATTTGCCGCATCGATCTCTCCCTGGGTTCTGCGCCGAATGAATACCGGCTTGCCAAGGTATTTGACCGTCAGCTGTGTGCCTTCCTCAACATCGGTCACATCCACACGGATAGACGACAGGGCCTGCACATCAGCTGAGGGGTTCATCTGGTTAATCAGCGGCCAAGCTGCCGCCCCAACCGCCACTGCACCGGTGCCAGCGGTGGCGTAATAGAGGAAATCCCTCCGGTTGCCTGCGTGATCATCTGCGTTGGACACGTGTTTTCTCCATTTTTGAGCCAATGGATTCCCATTGGGAATGAGGTAGCGCGACCGCGCAATCCAAGTTCACGGGCTGTCTATATTGCAGTTGCCCGCCCGTCCAGATGGCAAAGTCGCGCAAAGGGTCGCAGTTGCCCGCTAACATCACGCAAATACCAAAATTTCCGCAGTTTCAGGCCACGGGTGGCCGGGTTTGCCGCATCGCATCGCGCGAATCGAAAGTTTCGAACCAAGCGGCCAACGCGTCGTTGCCCCTGCGCCAACCATACGCATCATGACGAAAGTCAATATAGCCCAGCGCACAGCCAACTGCAATCTGGCCCATATCAAGCGGCCCCGAAAGGTGGCTCATCCAACGGGTATTCAATGCCGCGCAGGTCCGCGCAATCTTGTCCCATTGCCCATCGACCCAGGTTTCCATCCGCTTGTCCTCGGGCCGCAACCGCGCCTCATAGGTCATCAATAACGCGGCATCCAGAATGCCATCAGCGGTGGCTTCCAGTGTCAGAATATCCCAATGCCCCTTATTCCGGCCATATAGATTGGCCCCTGCCCGGTCATTCAGATAGGCACAAATCACCCGACTGTCATAAAGCGCCGGGCCTTCTGCACGCTCAAGGGCGGGCACCTTGCCCAGCGGATTGTTCGGCAACAAAGCGTCATCAGGGGCGAGCGGCGTGGTAACCCGTTCATCAAGCGCCACATCGTCAAGCTGACCGGTTTCATGCAGCAAGACCATAACCTTGCGTACATAGGGTGAAGTTGGGGAATAGGCGAGTTTCATGACGTTCTCCTGAAGGTGTCGGCAAAGTATCCCTTTTACGGCTGCCGGGCGCAAACGCGGCGTTGCCTGGGTCAGATTTCCTTGCCAGCCGCCAACATGAGCGTGGCAAGGAGGTCCGTCTCGCTGCCGAACCCGTAGGCTCCAGCATTTTCAGCTGCGGCAACCCGTACAGCTTCGGGCTTGTTCTGGCCCAGCTTCCAGGTGCCATCGACATCGGTGATCGCCAACCGGCACGGCACTATCATCCGCATCATCCTGTCCAGGACATCGCCCGTCATCTTTGCCGTTTTCCACGGTGGCTTGGGCAACAACCGGTCTTCATACACTGCGGATTGCCGATCCAGTACATCGCGCAATTCATCCTGCGGGCGCAACTCCAGTGTGCCGGTCAGCTGCACGGCCACATAGTTCCACGTCGGCACCTGATCGGCCACGCCGTACCAATCGGGCGAAATGTAACTATCCGGTCCTGAAACCGCGATCCGCGCAGGCAACGGTTCCGTCAGGGCCCGCGCAATTGGGTTGGACCGCACCAGATGCAGGTCCGCAACCGCCCCGCTGTCGCTGAGCAGGAAAGGCACATGGGCAAGCATCGGGACATCGCCCCCCGCCACGGCCAGCACCCCGAACGCCCGGTCGCGGGCAAAACCCAGGTTCTGTGCCTGATCGGCATCGTGGTAGACAGGATTGGGATGCATCAGGCGGCCCTTTTTGTGAAACGCTACGTCCCTCTTGCAGATTTCTTTCGGGCTTGGCAACGTTGCGCTATTCTCAGGGCGGGGTGAAATTCCCCACCGGCGGTAGGTGGTCTGTCCACAAGCCCGCGAGCGGCCCCTTTTCAGGGGTGTCAGCAGATCTGGTCCAATGCCAGAGCCGACGGTCATAGTCCGGATGGAAGAGAATGCGCATCAATGCGGGGGCAAGTCCCTGCAAGGGTGTGTGATCGCCTTGGGTGGACGTGTCTGAACCAAAGGAGATCATTATGACACTCACACCCCGTTTCGCATTCATCAAAGCGCAGTGGCATGCCGACATTGTGGACCGCGCACTTGATGGATTTCTGGAACTCATCCCCGCCGAGCAGGTCGATGTCATCGACGTGCCGGGCGCGTTTGAAATACCGCTTGTGGCAAAGCGGCTGGCGCTGTCGGGCAAATACGCCGCCATTGCCTGCGCCGCCTTTGTCGTTGATGGCGGCATTTACCGCCATGATTTTGTCGCCAGTGCCGTGGTGGACGGACTGATGCGCGTCGGTCTCGATACCGGGGTACCTGTGCTGTCGGTGTCGCTTTCACCGCACCATTACCAGGAGACAGAGCATCATAATGCGATCTACCGCGACCATTTTGTGACCAAGGGGCGTGAGGCTGCCGACGCTGCGCTTTCAATCGCGGAAACACATATGACCCTGGCCGCCTGACCCGTTTTCTTCGAAGGAAACCGCCCGGAGTTTTTGAATACTCCGGGCCGTTTCACCCAAGGTATTCCCGCAATTCAGGCGGTGGATTATCCAACAGAGCTGTGGCCGGCTGCGGGGCATCTGCCCGTCCTGATCCCACAAATATCACCTCATCCGCGATGCGGCGCGCATCATCAGGCGCATGCGTCACCATGATCAATCCCGCGCCTGTCTCAACCACCAGATCCAGCACCAGATCCAGCATCTCATTCCGCAGCGCTGGTCCCAATGCGGCAAAAGGTTCGTCCAACAAGACCCAGGGCCGCGCCTGAACCAACACCCGCGCCAATGCCGCGCGGCTTTGTTGCCCCCCGGACAAGGCACCGGGTTTCCTGCTGGCATGGTCCTGAAGTCCAACCCGCTCAAGCGCGGCGTTTACCCGTTCGTGATCCTGCACGGAAAGACGCATGTCAGGTCTGATCCCCAAGCCCACATTCTGGGCCACGCTCAGATGCGGGAACAGATTATTGTCCTGAAACAGCATCGTCATCGGCCTGTTGCCCGGCGCCATCTGAGTGATCTCGGCATCGTGCCAGAACAATCGCCCGGACGCCAACGGCACAAACCCGCACACCGCCGCAAGCAAGGTTGATTTCCCCGCACCCGACGGCCCGATCACCGCATACTTCCGTCCCAGCTCCAGTGCAAAATTCGCCCGCAAACAGAATTCGCCCTGCACAATCTTCGCCTCTTCAAGCCTCAGCATGCCAGCGCCCTCCCCTGTCGCAGACCCAAAATATCCCCAACGCCATCACCAGCAGCAACAGAGCCGCCCCCGCCGCCGCCTGCATTTGATAAGCCCCCATCAGACGGTACATCTGCAACGGCAATGTTGCCCGTTCCATATCCGCAAAAAGCGCGATGACGCCAAGATCACCAATGGACAACGCGCCGGTCAGCCCCGCCGCAAATCCGATCTGCGGGCGCAACCGTGGCAGCAGAACCCAGCGCCAAAGCGGCCACCCCTGTAATCCCAATGTTGTGCTCAATTGGCCGAAATCCTGAATGGTGTCGCGCAAGCGCGGCACCAGAATACGCAGCGCAAAGGGCAGTGCCATCAGCGCATTGACCAGCGCGGTCACCGGCAGGGCCACACCGCTGGGATCCATCACCGGGTTGATCAGGATGAACCAGCCTGTACCGATCATCAGGGGGGATGCGGACAGGCCCAACACCCCAATCACCTCGACCGCACCACTGCGCCGGGTGGCGATCCACGCCGCCATCGGCAGCGCCAATGCCAGCAGGGCCACGACGCTGACCACCGAAACCCCAAGAGACAGAAGCGCCGATTCCCAAACTGATGACGGCATCAACCGCAACCCGCCCCCCCCGCGCAAGACAACGGCGCCCAGCGGCAAGAGCAAAAACAGCGCCGCACCCCCAATGACAACGGTATCGTGCAGGCGCTGCAGACCCCCCTGCGCATCCCAGCGCAGGACCGGGCGGTCCTGCCCCGCCCCCATGCCGATCGTGGGCAATATCCACAGCGCGGCAATCGCCGCCGCCCCGGCCATGACCAGCTGTGCCACCGACAACAGGGCCGCACGACCCAGATCGAAATCAAACCGGAACGCCTGATATATCGCCAATTCGACGGTCGTTGCCCTGGGACCACCCCCCAGGGTCAGCGCCACGGCAAAGCTGGTCAGGCAGATCACAAAGATCAGCGCCGCCGCCCCCGGCAGGACCT
>CAXBKL010000117.1:0-12006 GCA_963976125.1 uncultured Sulfitobacter sp.
GCACCCGAAGGTGCTGGTAACGCTCTGCGACGCGGACTATTGGGAAAAACGCAAAGGCGCGCGCCCGCCGACCCATCAGCAGCGCCAAACCGTGAACGCCACCCACGCGTACCGCCGCGATCCACAGGTGGATTGGCTGATCCATATGGACGTCGATGAATTCCTGGTGGCGGATCGGGCTGTTTCCGAAATCCTTGCAGAAATACCCGATGACACCCTGACGGCGCGCATCCGGCCGATGGAGCAATTGTCGGGCACACCTTCGTCATTCAAGGCGTTCATCCCCCCCGGACCTGACCGCATGCGCATCGTGGCCGCGCTCTATCCGACCTATGGCGAATATCTCAAAGGCGGGTTTTTGAGCCATCTGGCGGGCAAGGTCTTCGTGCGCACCGGACTGGACAGGATTCACGTGCGCATTCACAACGTGTTTCAGGCCGGGGACATGATTCCCACAGCCGAACGGCACGCGGGGATTGACCTGGCCCACGCCCACGCAAAATCCTGGGACGACTGGCTGTCGTCCTATCGGTATCGCCTGACACAAGGATCATACCGCGCCGAACTTGCCCCCAACAAACCCTATGAAAAAGGGGGGCTGTCGATGCATGACCTGTTCCAGATGATCGAACAGGAAAACGGCGAGGCAGGTTTGCGCGCCTTTTTTGACGAGGTCTGCGCCGATACGCCGTCATTACGCGCCAGGTTGGCACGCCGGGGGTTACTGCGAGAAGTCAATCTTGGCTTGAAAGCAACATTGTTCGATCATTTTCCTGATCCCGCCGCGTAATCCGCGATTGATTTGACGCCACACCCACAAGTTGCTAAGCGGACGCATCATGTTGTGGCTCTGTGCCGCAGGGGTCATTCGGACCAGCATGGAATGATGTAGCGGGCCAAGTCAGTGTCCGCAAAACCCGGACAAATATGACAAAATTCTCTGAACTGAAGCTGAATCCCAAAGTACTCAAAGCCGTCGAAGAGGCTGGGTACGAAACCCCCACCCCCATCCAAGCTGGCGCGATTCCCCCTGCCCTCGAAGGCCGGGACGTTCTGGGCATTGCCCAGACCGGCACAGGCAAGACCGCAGCATTCGTCATGCCAATGATTACCCAGCTCGCCCGTGGCCGCGCCCGTGCCCGCATGCCGCGCTCGCTGGTGCTGTGCCCGACGCGGGAACTGGCAGCCCAGGTTGCCGAAAACTTTGACACCTATGCCAAATACGTGAAGCTGACCAAGGCGCTGCTGATTGGCGGGGTATCGTTCAAGGAACAGGACATCCTGATCGACAAAGGCGTGGACGTCCTGATCGCCACACCGGGTCGGCTGCTCGACCATTTCGAGCGCGGCAAGCTGATCCTGAATGACGTCAAGGTCATGGTCGTGGATGAGGCCGACCGGATGCTAGACATGGGGTTCATCCCTGACATCGAACGCATCTTTGGCCTGACACCTTTCACCCGCCAGACGCTGTTTTTCTCCGCCACCATGGCGCCCGAAATTGAACGGATCACCAACACGTTCCTATCCAATCCCGAACGCATCGAAGTGGCCCGTCAGGCGACAACAAACAAGAACATCACCCAGGGTGTTGTGATGTTCAAAGCCTCGCGAAAGGACCGCGAAGGGTCGGAAAAACGCAAGCTTCTGCGTCAGATCATCGACGCCGAAGGTGACAAATGCACAAATGCGATCATCTTTTGCAATCGCAAGGTCGATGTGGATATTGTCTGCAAGTCCTTGAAAAAATACGGATATGACGCGGCAGCCATTCATGGTGACCTTGAACAGAGCCAACGCACCCGCACCCTTGACGGGTTCCGCGAAGGCTCGCTGCGTTTCCTGGTGGCATCAGACGTGGCCGCGCGCGGGCTTGACGTGCCAGCGGTCAGCCATGTGTTCAACTTCGACGTGCCCAGCCACGCCGAGGATTATGTGCACCGGATCGGTCGGACGGGCCGTGCCGGGCGTGACGGCACAGCGATCATGTTGTGCGTGCCACGTGACGAAAAGAACCTCGAGGACGTGGAACGGCTGGTCCAGCACGAAATCCCGCGTCTGGCCAATCCGATGGCTCAGGGCTCCGACAGGGTCGAAGAAGCGGCGAAGCCGCGCGATGAGGGCGAAAAGCCAAAACGAACGCGCTCGCGCAGCAGAAAGCCAAGCGCCAGCGACGCCACACCAAAACCGGACATCAAACCCGCAGAGGCCGATGCGCCCGACAACACCGCCGTCATCACCCCCAAACCCGAGGAATCACCGGCGGAGAAACGCAAAGACAACGCCCAGCCGCGCCGCGAATCCACCCGCAACCGCAACAACGACCGTCGCAAGGACAACACCCGCAGCCGCCACAACGACAACCGTGGCGGTGGCAAACCGGTGGTTGGACTGGGCGATCACACACCGGAGTTCATCGGTCTGAGCTTTGCGGACCGATGTGACAGCTGATCAATCGAGAAACTGATCCGCGCGCTGCCCTGCCCGCTCATGGTGAATGGGCAGGGTGCGGCCATAAAGCTGCTCAGTGCGTTCGGGCGAACCGACCATATTCGGTTCCTCCACATACGAAAAAATCGCAACATAGCGCCGAATCGGCCCAGTCAGCGGGGCCACCCGATGCAGGGAATACCGCCCCCGGAATAGCTGCAAATCGCCCGGCTCAAGCGTCAGCGTCGTGATCCGGTCAGACGTGCCATCCAGCACCGAGCGTACAGCATCAAAATTCTCACCCTCCTCCCGGATGGCGGCTGCATATTGAAACTCCCCGCCCTGCCGGGCATTCTGAATGGCAAGCGTCACCGTGAAATTATTGGTGTCAAAATGCCAGGGAAACCCGGCCCCTTCTTCGGCCATGTTCACGATCACATCCGCCAACGGGTCCGCATATCTGTAAAACGAGTCCTCTTGCAGACAATCGCGGATAAAAGGGTCAAAGCCCGCAAAGTCATGGATTGTCCGCAAGGCCCCGCTTGTGCCGAAATTATCTGCCGGGATAAATGCGTTTGAGCGATCAAAAAACTGACGGACAGGATGATCCGCTGGCTGGCTTGGATCATCCTGGCTAAAGTAGGCATTGGTTCGGCTGAAGGACCGATGCCCCCGATCCGCCACGCCATCGGCCTCTTTCACCAGCGCGTCCACACCTTTCGGTGTCAGGAACCCTTTGACAACGGCGCAGCCATCCCGCGCAAGATCGGCGCGCACTTTGGCGATCACCGCATCCCGGTCCGTGCCGTGCGACCCGATGGGGTAACGGTCAAGGTCGATCAATTCGCAAACGTCATATGTCATGGGTCAAGAAAACGGGGAAAAAACGAAACGATCTTCCCCGTTTTCGACATGACCAGGTCGTTTATGATCCAAGGCCCGGACCGGGTCAGCTCAATCTGCTGACCACCACCGTTACTTCCGGCTTTTTGCCAATTTCGTCCTGGGCCGACTGGCGCACCACGCGACGCAAACCATCGTTCAGCTTGTCGTCATCGCGCAGGGTCTTGGCCCCTGCCCGACCCAGCCACTGACTCAGATCCTGTTCCAGAACATCCACCAGAGATGCACGGGACCGGCCCAATTCGGCCAATCCCATCGTATCCACCCAGGGATCACCCAGCGGTTCGTCCTGTTCGTCGACAATCACCGTCACGGTTACATGGCCGTTCAGCGCCATGCGGATACGGTCGCGCACCACGCCGTCCAGCGCGCCAATCTGCACCGACCCGTCAATATAAGTGCGGCCCGTTTCTACATATTCCGCAACCTTGGGCGCGTTGCCGGTCAGGTCGATCATCATGCCATTGACGGCAAGAACGCCGTGGATGCCCTTGGCCTCGGCAACTTTCACATGCTCACGCAGGTGCCGGTGTTCGCCATGCATCGGGATCAGCACCTGTGGCTTCACCACATCATGCAGGGTCTCAAGATCGGGGCGGTTGGCGTGGCCCGACACGTGATAAAGGCCCGAACTGTCATCGACCACATCCACCCCCATTTCAGAGAACTGGTTCATGATGCGGATCACGCCCTTTTCATTGCCGGGAATCGTCTTGGACGAAAACAGGAACATGTCCCCTTCCTTCAACTCGATCCCCTGATACTTGCCCCGTGCCAATTGCGCACTGGCCGCACGGCGCTCGCCCTGCGATCCGGTGACCAGCAGCATCAGGTTTTCACGCGGTATCGCGCGGGCTTCTTCCGGGCTGATCGTGCGTGGAAAATCCTTGAGAACCCCGGTCTCCAGCCCGGCCTCGACCATGCGGTTCATCGCACGGCCCAACAAAACAACCGACCGGCCCGCCTTTTGCGCCGCCACCGCAAGCGTCTTGACCCGCGCCACGTTGGAGGCAAAAGTTGTCGCAATCACCATGCCCGACGCATCGCTGACCAGGGCTTCGATCGGATCGCCCAATGTCGCCTCCGACCGGCCGGGCAGCGGTGAAAACACATTTGTGCTGTCACAAACCAACGCCTTGACCCCATCCTTGCAGACCTCGGCCCACAGATCGGGGTCGTAAGGTTCCCCCACACCGGGCGTCAGATCGATCTTGAAATCGCCCGAATGGATCACCCGGCCCTTTGGCGTATCAATCACCATCGCCGAGGATTCCGGGATCGAATGCGAGATCGGCAAAAATCCGACGGTGAACGGCCCCGCCTTGATCTGCTCGGGCCAGGCCTGAACCACCTGCACCGCATCATCGGGATGCCCGTGCTCACCCATTTTGCGCTTGGCAATATGGGCCGTAAAACGGCGCGCATAAATGGGCGCTTTCAACATCTCATAGGTATGGGCCACCCCGCCGACATGGTCCTCATGCGCGTGGGTGATGAACACCGCCTCGATCTGGTCGCGCCGCTCTTTCAGCCATGTGATGTCCGCGAGGATCAAATCCACCCCCGGAGAGCCATCCATATCCGGAAAGGCCACCCCAAGGTCGACGACAATCAGCCGCTCCTTGCCGGGTTTTCCATAACCATACACATAGGCATTCATGCCTATTTCTCCCGCCCCACCGAGGGGCAGGTAAATCAATCTCTCGCTGCTCATTATCCAGCTAATTCCTTGTTATATCTATGTATCACGGTCAGGCCGTGCATTGTGAGGTCATCTTCTATGACGTCGAACAGATCTTCGGTTTGCGCAAAAAGCGGGGCCAGCCCACCGGTTGCGACGATTTTCATGGGTTGGTCGCGTTCTGCCTTGATGCGGGCGCAGATTTCCTTGACCAGCCCGACATATCCCCAGAACACACCTGATTGCATGCAGGCGACCGTATTGGTGCCTACTACACGCTGCGGCCTGGTAATGTCCACATGCGGCAGTGCCGCTGCTGCCATATGCAGCGCCTCAAGGCTCAGGTTAACACCCGGTGCAATCACACCGCCCACATACGCGCCATCATGCCCGGCCACGTCAAAGGTGGTGGCGGTGCCAAAATCCACCACAATCAGGTTGCCGCCGTGGCGGTCAAAGGCCCCGGCAGAATTAACAAGCCGATCCGGGCCAACGCTGGTACCTGCATCCACACGCGGTTGCGTGGGCAGCAAGCAGTCGGGCTTGCCAACAACCAGCGGGCGGCAGCCAAAATATTGATCCGAAAAGACCCGCAGATTGAACACCACGCGCGGCACGGTCGACGATATGATCACATCCGTAATCTTCGGCTCGATCTTGTGGTGCTGCAACAGGGTCGAGAACCAGGTGAAATAGGCATCCGACGTGCGCGCATGATGGGTCGACGTCCGCATCGTGCACAGAAACTTTTCCCCGTCCCAGATTGAAAAAACCGTATTGGTGTTGCCGCAATCAATCGCCAAAAGCATCGCCCGCTCCTTTAGAAAAACACATCCGCCGCGGTGATCGCGACCTGGCCCCGAGCCGTTTTCAGGATCAGGTTACCGCTTTCATCCACATCCTCAAAGGTGCCTGTGGTCTCGTCGCGCATGGTGCGCGCGGTGATCACCTCGCCCAGCCGCGCCGCATGGGCCAGCCATGCGCGCCGGATCGGCGCAAACCCCTGGGTCGCGAATTGCTGTTCCAGGGTTGCATATTCCGCAGCCAGCACATCCAGAAACGTCTCCGGGGCACTATCGACCCCCAATTCACCTTGCAGGCTCTTCGGCGTCAGCGCCCGCGCCTCCACCTCATCCTTGCCGGGCGCAAAGGCAAGGTTCACGCCGATACCGATCACAAGATGATCGCCAATGCTTTCCAGCAGGATCCCCGCAACCTTGCCACCATTCAGCAAGACGTCATTGGGCCATTTCAGCGCAAAGGCATCCGGCTGCCCCGTCACGGCACCAAATGTCCGGTAAAGCGCCAGCGAGGTGACAAAGGAGCGCAGCGCCGCTACGCCCGGTTGCTCGCGTCGCCGCATCACCAGCGTGCCGGCAAAATTGCCGCGCGGCGTCGCCCAACTGCGCCCGCGCCGACCGCGCGCGGCAGTCTGCTCAAGCGCCAGAATCCAGGTTGGTCCGGTAACTGTGGGGATCATGCGGGCCGCTTCGGACAGGGTCGAATCGAGACTGTCAAAGACCTGCCGCCCATAGCCGCTTGGCCACTGGGTCACGGGGACTGCCGCAGGCTAGTTGACCAGCGCACCCGCTGCCGCCTGTGCTGCTGCCTCGACCCCGAACATGTTGGCGATGCCCACCACCATGATGACCGCCGACGCAATAAGGAAGGCCGGCAGGATCGTGCCCGGCGACCGGTCAAGCGGCTCGGACTGTTCTTCGCCAAAATACATGTAGAAAACAATCCGCAGGTAATAATAGGCCCCGATCACCGACGCTATCACACCGGCAATCGCCAACCATGCCAGCCCGCCTTCATAGGCGGCACGCAGCACATAAAGTTTGCCAAAAAAGCCCAGCATCGGCGGCACGCCCGCAAGGCTGAACAACAACACCAGCATCGCCAGCGCGCGGCCCGGATTGGTCTTGGCGTACATGTTCAACGCGCTGATGTCCGTCACCGGCGCACCGTCCTTCTGCATCATCAGGATAAAGGCAAAGGTACCGACATTCATCGTCACATAAATCGCCATATAGACAAGCATCGCCTGCACACCGAAGGCCGTGCCCGCCGCCAGCCCCATCAACGCATAGCCCATATGCGCAATCGAGGAAAACGCCATCATGCGTTTGATGTTGGTCTGCCCAATCGCGGCAATGGCGCCAAGGAACATCGACAACACCGACAACAGCGCGACAATCTGGCTCCAGTCGGCAACCGCCTCACCGAATGCGTCATGCAAGACCCGTGCAAACAGGGCCATCGCAGCCACCTTGGGGGCCGTGGCAAAGAAGGCGGTGACAGGCGTCGGAGAGCCTTCGTAGACGTCCGGAGTCCACATGTGGAACGGCACGGCGGATACCTTGAACGCAAGGCCCGAGATCAGGAACACGATACCAAAAAGCAAACCAACGGAGGTTTGGCCCGATTGCGCCGTCGTGATGATACCCGAGAACAAGGTGGTGCCGGTATAGCCGTAAACCAGCGACGCCCCGTACAGCAGCAAACCCGAGCTGAGCGCGCCCAGAACAAAATACTTAAGACCGGCTTCGGTCGATTTCACCGAATCCCGGCGCAGGGAGGCCACCACATAAAGCGCCAGAGATTGCAGTTCGAGCCCCATATAAAGCGCCATCAAATCGCCCGCGCTGACCATCATCATCATGCCCACGGCAGCAAGGGCCACCAGCATCGGATATTCAAACCGCAACAACCCGCGCGACTGCATGTAGTTTTCCGACATGATAAGAACAGCCGCCGCCGACAGCAGGATCACCACCTTGGCAAAGCGCGCGAATCCATCCTCGATGAACATGCCGTTAAAGGCCACGCGCGTGCCCTCGCCGGTCATGCCAATCCAAGCGGCCAGCACCACGAACACCGCAGCTGTCAACCAGACAAGCAAACCACCCATCTTGTCCTTGGTGGTGTAGACCGCCACCAAAAGACCCGCGAGCGCAAAGGCCGAGAGCAAGATTTCAGGCAGGATGACATTCAGATCAGCGGCAATCATCTCAAGGGTTCCTTAATGCGAAGTCACAGCGGCTTGAACGGCGCTCTGGGCCCCCTCAAGCGCTTGTGCGTAATTCTCGACCAGCGCCGACACCGACGGCCCGATCATGTCCAGTACCAGTGCGGGGTAGACCCCCAACAGCAGGGTCATCACCACCAATGGCGCAAAAATCCAACGCTCACGTGCGGTCATATCCGTGATCGCCTTGAGGCTTTCCTTAATCAGGTTGCCCAACACCACCCGGCGATAGAGCCAAAGCGCGTAAGCCGCCGAAAAGATCACCCCGGACGTCGCCACGATGGCCATCCAGGTATTCACCTTGAATATCGCCACCAGCGTCAGGAACTCGCCCACAAACCCGGACGTGCCCGGCAGGCCGACATTGGCCATCGTGAACAGCATGAAAATCAGCGCATAAACCGGCATCCGGTTCACGAGGCCCCCGTAGGCGTCAATATCGCGGGTGTGCATCCGGTCATAGATCACCCCCACACACAAAAAGAGCGCCCCGGAAATAAAGCCGTGGCTAATCATCTGGAAAATCGCGCCATCAATGCCCTGCTGATTGGCGGTAAAGATGCCCATGGTCACAAATCCCATGTGGGCGACCGACGAATAGGCAATCAGCTTTTTCATGTCTTCCTGAACCAGCGCCACCAGCGAGGTGTAAACGATGGCAATGACCGACAACCACAACACCAGCGGTGCCACCACGTCCGACCCAACCGGGAACATCGGCAGTGAAAACCGCAGGAAACCATAACCGCCCATTTTCAACAGGATCGCTGCCAGCACCACGGACCCTGCGGTGGGGGCCTGAACGTGTGCATCCGGCAACCAAGTGTGCACCGGCCACATCGGCATCTTGACCGCAAAGCTGGCAAAAAACGCCAGGAACAGCAATGTCTGCATGCCGCCGACGACCTGGAAACCCAAGAGGCTGAAGGTATCGAACCCGAACTGGTGGTTCAGCAGGCTGATGTCACAGCCACCGATACAGGTGGTGCCCGCATCCGAGACCATCGCAACCATCGCGACCAACATCAGCACCGAGCCCAGGAACGTATAAAGGAAAAACTTGAAGGACGCGTAGATCCGATTCGCCCCGCCCCAAATGCCGATAATCAGGAACATCGGGATCAAACCCGCCTCGAAGAACACGTAAAACAGGATCAGATCCAGCGCCATGAAAACGCCCAACATCAGCGTCTCCAGCATCAGGAAGGCAATCATGTATTCCTTGACACGGGCATTCACACCCCAGCTTGCCGCAATCACCAGCGGCATCATGAAGGTGGTCAGCATCACAAACAGGATTGAAATGCCGTCGACACCCATCCGGTATTTCAGACCCAAAAGCCAATCCGCCTCGGTCACGAACTGAAACCCGGTGTCCTGCGGGTCAAATTCAAACAGCACAAACAGCGACACGATGAACGTCACCGTGGTGGTGATCAAGGCCAACCACTTGGCGTTGCGCTGCGCGGCCTCATCATCGCCGCGCAGGAATACCGCCAGGATCAATGCCGCAAAGGCCGGCATGAAGGTGATAATGGAAAGCAAATGGGTGTCCATTATTTTGACCCTCCGGTCATCGTCATCCATGTAATCAACACCGCAATGCCGACCACCATGGCAAAGGCGTAGGTGAAGATATAGCCAGACTGCGCCTTGCCGGCGAGCCGCGTGAAAAACGGGATTATGCCCATGGCAATGCCGTTGAGTGTGCCGTCAATGACCTTGCCGTCGCCGCGCTTCCACAGGAACCGGCCAAGGGCCTTGATGGGGCGCACAAAGATCACGTCATAGATTTCATCAAAGTACCACTTGTTCAGCAGGAACTGATAAAGCGGCTGCTGATTTGCAGCCAGACGTCCGGGCAGGGTCGGGTTCCAGATGTAGAACCACACCGCCATGATGAACCCGAATACCATCGCAATGAACGGGCTGACCTTGACCCATTTCGGGGCCGCATGCGCATCCCCCAGGACGGTATTGTCAGGCCGGAAATAAAGCGCCCCTTCGCCCGGTTGACCGCCAAAGGCATCGTGGCTTTCACCACCTTTGTCGTCTCCCTTGGCCGCGCCGTGGCTGACCTCGGCCCCGTCACTGTGCGTGTCGCCATCTGCCGCCACTTCAGCCAGCGGAATGTCATAAAACGCCGCGACATATTTGTAATCGCCAAAAAACGGCTTGATCCACAGCATGCCGGCAAAGATCGCCCCAAGTGCCAGAACGCCAAGCGGCACCAGCATCGTCCACGGGCTTTCATGGGCGTGTTCATGGGTGTGCTTGTTCCCACGCGGGGTGCCATAGAACGTCATGAACATCAGCCGCCAGCTGTAAAACGATGTCATCGCCGCTGCCACAACCAGCAACCAGAAACCGTACATCGACCCACCGGCCCAAGCGCTTTCAATGATCGCGTCCTTGCTGAGGAATCCGGCAAAACCGTAGTACGTCAACGGAATGCCCACGCCGGTAATGGCCAGCGTCCCGATCATCATCGCCCAGAAGGTATAGGGGATCTTCTTGCGCAGACCGCCGTAGTTGTTCATGTCCTGCTCATGGTGCATCGCATGGATCACCGACCCGGCCCCAAGGAACAACATCGCCTTGAAAAACGCATGCGTGAACAGGTGGAACATCGCCGCCGAATACATGCCAACACCAACGGCCACAAACATATAGCCCAGTTGCGAACAGGTGGAATAGGCGATCACGCGCTTGATGTCCGTCTGGACAAGGCCAACCGTGGCGGCAAAGAACGCCGTTGTTGCGCCAATCACGGTTACGAACATCATCGCCTCGGGGGCATATTCCATCAGCGGCGACATCCGGCTGACCAGAAAGACACCGGCCGTCACCATCGTCGCGGCATGGATCAGCGCCGAAACAGGCGTCGGACCTTCCATCGCATCGGGCAACCAAGTGTGCAGGAACAGCTGAGCCGATTTGCCCATCGCGCCGATAAACAGCAGGAAAGCAATCAGATTGGCCGCGTTCCAATCGGTCCAGAGGAACGAAATCGTCTGGTCAGCGAGATCAGGGGCGGCGGCAAAGATGTCGTCAAATCGGATGCTGTCCGTCATCATGAACAGCGCAAAAATCCCCAGCGCAAAGCCAAAATCACCCACCCTGTTGACCACAAAGGCCTTGATTGCTGCGGCGTTGGCGCTTGGCTTGCGATAATAAAAGCCGATCAACAGGTAAGACGCGACCCCCACCCCTTCCCAGCCAAAGAACATCTGAACAAGGTTGTCAGACGTGACCAGCATCAGCATCGCAAAGGTAAAGAACGACAGATAGGCAAAGAACCGCGCCTTGTATTTGCCGTCTTCGCCAAAATTCTCGTCATGGGCCATGTAGCCAAAGGAATAAAGGTGCACGAGCGCGGACACGGTTGTCACCACGATCAGCATGATCGCAGTGATCCGGTCAAGCCGGATCGACCAGTCGGTGCTGAGCGTGCCACTTTCGATAAAGCGCAGGATCTGGATCTGTTCGGTCGGGCCGTCGAAGGTCAGAAACACCACCCAGGACAGCGCCGCCGCCAGAAACAACAGCCCCGTGGTGATCCACTGCGCCGCGGCCTCACCGATGATTTTCCAGCCAAAACCCGCAACAAGCGCGCCAATCAGAGGGGCAAAGAGGATTGTGATTTCCATGTCCCTACCCCTTCATCACATTGACGTCTTCAACCGCGATCGTACCCCGATTGCGGAAGAAACAGACCAGAATGGCAAGGCCAATCGCCGCCTCGGCGGCAGCAACGGTGAGGACAAAGAGCGTATAAACCTGCCCGACCAGATCGCCCAGAAAGCTGGAGAAGGCGACAAAGTTGATGTTCACCGCCAGCAGCATCAACTCGATGCTCATCAGCAGGATGATCACATTCTTTCGGTTCAGGAATAGCCCGAAGATGCCGATGACAAACAGCGTTGCCGCTACTGTCAGGTAATGTTCAAGTCCGATCATC
>CAXBKL010000118.1:0-11766 GCA_963976125.1 uncultured Sulfitobacter sp.
CTCACCCCAAACCCCCCGACAAATACCGCTTCTTCGCCGCCTCCATCCGCCGCATATCCCGCACGGCGTCCGAAATCGCCACCTCATCGGACTTGTCCGCATAGCGGAATTCACTATCGGCGTAGCGGTTGATCTCCTGCACCACCATCTCCACCGTGACCTCTTGGCGCATCTCCTCGATCATCCCCTTCTTTTCATCATAGCCTTTGAACAGGAACAGGTCCGGCTCGAACATCCATTCATCGGGCAGCTCAAAATCCATCGCCCGCACCTTGACCGCATCGGTGATGTTCTTGATCGCGCGGCCCGTGAACCGCGCGTCCGCCTCCTGAATGCCCTTGAGGTAAGTGCCCAGCTTGTTGATCGTATCCAACTCGCCAATCTCGGCCCGCACGGCCTCATAGACCTTCAGCAACCCGTCCTCATGCGGGCGCGAATGCGATTCAAACGACGCGGCAACCGCCTTTTTGATTGCCTGCGCCTCAAACACCTGATGCTCGCCCAGCGGAATATCGTGGTTCTTGCCCATCAGCAGATAGAGAATATCGACGTAATCCTCGCGCGTCTGCGGCCCGTCCACCAAAAACCGCGCCCCCGCCCGTTGGCGCAGGGCATCATCGACGTTCTCGGGGTAATTCGAGAACATCCCGAATGTGCAATTGCCACGCACGACGGTGTTGGCCCCGGCAAAGCTCTCCATCAGCACGGCGGTAATCTCCAGCTGCCCCGCCGAAGATTGCCGATCCCCCCGCTTGCCAGCCAGTTGGTCAATGTCGTCAATGGTGCCGAACCCGATCACCGATGGATCAATGATAGTGTTGATAAACGCCTTGGCGTTCTGCCCCGACTTGCCCTGATAGCTGTCGATATTATCCGTGCTCAGGTTCTGATAGCGAAACGGATAACCCGCCACCTGACAATATTCGTTGATCAACCCTGCCATCATCTGAATAAGCGTGGTTTTCCCCGTCCCCGGCGCGCCATCCCCCATGAAGGTAAAGATGAACCCGCCCAGTTCCGCAAACGGGTTCAGGCGCCGGTCAAAATCATAGGCCATCAGCATCTTGGACAGCTTCATCGCCTGATATTTGGCGATGTGGTTGCCGACAACCTCGTTCGGTTTCTTGAACGTCATGGTCAGCTTGGTGGATTTCGCTTTGGACGCGGGTGAAAACCCCGAGACGGTGAAATCATCCGCTTCCACCCGCCAGCTTGCCGCACTGAACCCTTCCAGCCTCGGAGCCGTTTGAGCGCGCAGGGCGACCTTTTCCATCAACATTTCAGCATAGGCGCTGATTGTTGCAACCAGCCGCGCATCATCCTGCGCATGGGCGGCAATGTCCTGATCCAACTCCCACAACGCGCCATGCAAGGCGGTTTGCCCGTTGTCGGTCAACACCTCGTCCACATCGCCCACCTCAATGGTGACTTCTGTCAGATGCGAGGACAAAAGATAGGCCGTCGCATTGCCAAAGACATAGAGCGTGACCAGAGCCTCGGCCGCCATCAACTCGCTGAACTCCGTCTTGCGAGCGGCCGGCAATGCCCCTTCCAGATTGGCCCGCCTCAGATCCCCCAGACTCGACTGCTCCGCCACGTTCTCCGCCACCGCCAGGGCAATCGCAATCGCCCGGCGCAGCGCATGGGACACTGTCGCCTGCGTTGGAGAAATCAGCGTGTCGCCACCATCCGATGCCGCAATCCGGCCCAGCACCTGCACCGCCCCTCTGGGCGTGGATCGCCGCGTCACCAACCCCGGCGTGGTTGACCTGAACCGCCGCCGCGTGCCGATCCCGCTGGACCGCTCTTGGGCGTCATCATCGCCCGTTGCCCGGCCAATCCGGGGGGCATGGTCAAACCCGTCCAACATCGCCTGCGCCATCGCAACGTGCTTGCTGATGTCTTCTTCGCGCAATTCCATCGCGTCTGATGTCTGGCTCACGTGACGATCCTCATCTTCATCTTTCCAAATAAACTCAATCCGACCTCGCCCCACGCGCCGCACTCGGCGGTCCGGGCGAAACCGGGTCCATCAATACTGCAACACCCGCCCCTTCGGGCTGACCACGAATTTCCGCACTGACGAAAATCCAGCCGGCTTCTTTTCTTCCAACACCTGATAGGGCCGCTGCGGCAGGATGATGCTGCGTTCCTGTCGCGTTGCTCCCAGATCACGGCCTTCGCCGCCAAAGGGGTCCAGCGCAAAGACCTCCCGCTCCACCGTCGAAAACCAGCCTGACTTCTCTTCGATCACCCTGTCGCTGATCAGATCCTCCTCGGTCCAGACCAACGCCCAATCCTGCCCTTCAGGGGCCCTGGCCTCGGCCAGTACCTCCCGCAGGGGCCCGGCTTGTTTGGTAAAGGCATGGCTGTACATTGGCCCCAGATGGAACCGGCGCAGACGTTTGGGGTGCAGATCGTCAAAATCCTGATCGAACCCGCGCGCAATCGTCACCAGCTTCAACCCGCCAAGGGCCTGTGCACTCAGATGTGCCTGCACCTGAGGCCAACGGCGCTCGTCCTTGGGCAGGCCGATCCGCCCGGAATCCTCCAACTCCATCAGATAGATCACCGGCAGGTTCACCTGACTGTCATAGGTCGCCCAATGTAGCCGGAACGACCGACGCCCCTGTTCGATGTTGCCGGTCCACCGCGCCTGCGGGTCATTTTGCACCCAGAACAGATCACCGCGCGCCAATTCCTCGTAATAGAGCCGCTGCGACAGCGCAAATTGCAGCTTGGTGGGAATGATGCGGTCCCCCAGAATGGCCTGCACCATCTGATCCTTGTACTGTTCCACCGAAGGCATGTTCTTCAGATGATCCGATGCCTGCAACGCATCGTTGGCCATGGTCATCAACTCGGCCGCCACTGGAAACCCGCTGTCACGGGTGTCCATGGTGAGCGATCCGAAAAACCTCCCCGTGTCCCGCCCGACCAGCAGGTATTTGAAACTCAGTGCGCGGAACGTATGGGTCAGCTTGATGGCATACCGTGTGAGGATTTCAACCTCGTCACTGTCCAGCATACCCTCGGCTTCCCGGACGCCCGCCACCCGCAGCATATGCTGCATGATGTCTTCAAACTTGCGGAAATACCGCCGCGAGGCAAAGGTGTCGGTCAGCCCGATATGATCTTGGGAAGGGTCAGTCATGATGTGCTGCGAACCTCGCCCCGGCCTTGAGCCGGGGCCTCCTGGTTTGGCGGCAACAGGCTCGGTTGCGCACTCGGCGAGGGGCCGTCATCATTCCCCATACTGATTGCTGTCATGTTTCTCGATGATCTTCTGGAACCGTCGCGCAAACCGCTCGTCTGCTTTAGCCTTTGCCTCCAATACCTCGCGGGCGAATACCATATGGTCTTCGTGCTTTTCCATCATTTCGGCCATACGCGCGTTGGTGGCCGCGCCGATGCCCGCCATCGCCGATTGCGCCTCCTGATCCGTTTTTACGCCGATCTCGTTGATGCGGTGTGCGACGTCCTGCTGCTGCGCGGTCTTGAGCGATTTGGTCAGCGCATCATAAAGCACGACACGTTGCTTGGTGTCCGTCTGCAGCTTGTTAATCAGCACCATCTGCGTGGCTGCCTGATTTTGCAGCGAATCTATCCAGGTCTTGCCCTTCTCGATATAGCGCTCAAGCGTCTGGCTCTTGGCGAGCTTGACCTGTTCCTCCTGTGCCAATTCGTTATAGCGCGTGTTCGCAGTGGCCAGTTCGGTTTCCAGCTTGGTGCGCGCGGCGGCGTCCAATTCATTGGCAATCGCATTTTCCAGCTTGATGATGTCGGGGTCCATCGCCTGAAGGTCACTGCGAACTGTTTCCAGTTCGGCCACCGTCAATTCGCGTTCATCCAGCGTCTCTGTCAGGTTGCTTTCGACCTTGGTTTTCTGGTCTTCGAGCATGCTCAACTGGCCTTCGAGCAGCTTCACAATCACGTCGGATTTGGCGATCAGATCCTGTAGCTTGTCGTCAATCGACGCTTCGCGGACCCGCTCTTGCCGCATGCTGTCGGATTTGGCACTTGAAAAGATACCGACAACGCTTTCCCAACCCGTCTTGTTGCGCATCTCGTCAAAATCGCGGCTGAAGGCGGCGGTGATGTCGTCCAACCCCATGATCAACTCAGCAATGTTGGCGTTCATGACCTCGGTGTGGTTGTGCACATCCTCCAACGTGGCGTTTTCGATGTCGATCTCAATGTCATCGCCCGCTTTCAGCTTGGCGCGTGCGGTCTCGATCCGGCTTGTCAGTTCGGCGATCTTGCTTTGTGCCTCGGCGACCTGCGCCTGGGATTCCTTGACCTGTGCATCCAAATTGGCCATCAATCGCTCCTCTTTTTCCGTGTCCTAGGGTTCATATAGGTAATGTTACGATAGTTTACATTGTCGCGTTGTGAAATTTTCCCAAGTGTTGCAAATGCCGTGATTGATGAAAAGGGGTGTCAATCGGGTCTTTGCCCGTCCATCCCCGCATTCACACCCGTGCGTCGTGCGCTCAGCGCAGAGCGGATGTCGGCGTGTTCAGGCGCCCCCCTCGTCGCCCAGCACCGGTTGAATGTGCGCGATGACAAAGGGATAGGACAGGGAATCGGGCACAATCCACACGAACCGACCCTAATCAGCCCGATCCGCAGGCCAAACGGCAGAAGGTTCTAAAGAGCCTGGCCATCGAACGGCGCGACATGCCGCGCCATCCCGTTTTGCGTGGTTCTTGTCACCCGCCCAGAAGGGTCCTGACCATGTCGCCTTCTGGATCGGCCAGCGCGTCAATGACATCAAAATGATGCTTGCCGGGTGCAATCACCTTTTTCGCGCCCCAGGCCCGCGCGAGGCTCTCGGCCTGTTCCAGAAATGCCGGGCGTTCCTCGCCCCCGACCCATACGGTGACATTCACCCCGCGGGGGGGGCTCATGTTTATTGGGCTTTCCGCCTGGGCCTCGGCCATGTCCAGGCGCAGGATTTCGTTCATTTGCGTTTCCAGCAAAGGCAGAAGATCTGCGACCGGGGAAATTGGCATGACGCTGCCGATCCGATCCCGCACCTCTGCGGGTAACACCATAGGGTCCATCATCCGTGCCACCAGATGCCCACCAGCGGAATGCCCTGCAAGCGCCAGTTTGCCAAAGGTACGGTCGGCGATCTTGGCCACAGCGGCAGCGATTTGCCGGGTAATCTCGCTGATCCTGACATCCGGGCAAAGGTCGTAGGTTGGCATGGCAACGGCCCATCCCCGCGACAGCGCCCCTTGAGCCAGATGTGATAGTGTCTTGTTGTCAAACGCTTTCCAATACCCACCATGCACAAATATCAACGTGCCGCGTGCCACGCCTTCGGGCAGAAACATGTCAAACACCTGTCTATCGGCTGGTCCGTAAGAAACACCAAGTTGCGCTCGCGCCCCTTGTGCCTCGCGGAACTCTGCCGCCTGCTTTTCCCAGCGCGGAGGGTAGTCGGAAGCACCCTCGATATACTCGGCATTCTTGTAGGCTTCGTCGTTTTTCATCCCGCGTCTCCTTCGACCATACCCCAATGGGGAACTGGACAATCATACCCAATGTTGGTTTTGGTGCCACAAACAAAAGCGGAGGCCGCAAAATGACTGATTCCACCAACCTGAAGTCCCTTCTCAAAGATCCCAGCCTTCTGGAAACCCGCGCCTATATCGGCGGCGCATGGGTCGACGGCGATGATGGTACCTTTGACGTCACAAACCCTGCGCGCGGCGACGTGATCGCGCAGGTCGCCAACCTGAGCCGCGCACAGGTTGCCGGGGCCATCGCCCAGGCAGAAGCCGCGCAAAAGGACTGGGCCAGCTTGACCGGCAAAGAGCGCGCGACCATTCTACGCAGATGGTTTGATCTGATGATGGAAAATCAGGATGACCTTGGCACCATTCTCACAGCTGAGCAGGGCAAGCCGCTGGCCGAAGCCAGGGGCGAGATCGCCTATGGTGCGTCATTTATCGAATTCTTTGGTGAGGAAGCCAAGCGTATCTACGGAGAGACAATCCCCGGCCACCAGCGTGACAAACGGATCACCGTTATCAAACAGGCGATTGGCGTTGCCGCATCCATCACGCCTTGGAATTTCCCTAACGCGATGATCACCCGCAAAGCGGCTCCGGCGCTGGCTGCGGGCTGTTCCTTTGTGGCCCGCCCGGCGGCGGAAACACCGCTTTCGGCCATCGTGATGGGTGTCCTGGCCGAACGCGCCGGGATCCCGGCCGGTGTCTTCAATGTGCTGCCGTCGAAATCCTCGTCGGCCATCGGCAAGGAATTCTGCGAAAACCCTGCCGTGCGCAAACTGACCTTCACGGGGTCCACCGAAGTCGGGCGCATCCTGCTGCGGCAGGCTGCGGATCAGGTCATGAAATGTTCTATGGAGTTGGGTGGCAATGCGCCCTTCATCGTTTTTGATGATGCTGATCTGGATGCCGCTGTCGAAGGCGCGATCATGTGCAAATTCCGCAACAATGGACAGACCTGTGTTTGCGCCAACCGCATTTACGTGCAGGCCAGCGTCTATGACGCCTTTGCCGAAAAGCTGAAAGCGGCGGTTTCCAGCATGAAAATCGGGGACGGTCTCGAAGAAGGCACATTGCTGGGCCCGCTGATAAACGCGGATGCGATCGAGAAGGTGCAGGAACATGTGGCCGACGCCAAGGCCAAGGGCGGCACTGTCATTCTGGGCGGCGGCCAACCGATTCAGGGCGAGGGATATTTCCTGCCACCGACAATCGTCACAGGGTGTACGCAGGACATGCAGGTGGCCAAGGATGAAACCTTTGGCCCGATGGCACCGCTCTTCAAATTCGAGAACGAAGATGAGGTCATCAAGATGGCCAATGACACAATCTTTGGGCTGGCCAGCTATTTCTACGCCAAAGATTTGAGCCGCGTGTACAAGGTGGCCGAGGCGCTGGAATACGGTATCGTGGGTGTGAACACCGGGATCATCTCAACCGAAGTTGCGCCGTTTGGCGGGGTCAAGCAATCCGGCCTTGGTCGTGAGGGATCACATCATGGCATCGAGGATTACATGGAAATGAAATATATCTGCATGAGTGTGTGATACGCGTTTGAATGCGAAGAATGTTGAGCGGGGGCAGCCAGATCAGGCTGCCCTTTTTCGTGCCGGAACAGCAACCAGTGCAACCGCCATTACATCATCGGGGCGTTTGGTGAGCGTTCGGTAAAGACGCGGATATAGTCGCCCGGCGATGAACCGGCCCAGTAAACCCAAAGTTTTTGAGGGTCTTTGTCATCAATCCAGACCTTGTCACCTTCTTCCAGTCCGCGCAGTTCGGTCGAGATATAGACGACGGAGGTATTGGCCAGAAAATCCGTTGCTCCCATAGTGTCCTGATAGGCGGCGATGCCCAGGATCGGGGCATCAAAATAGACAAACCCGTAGTGGATCCCTGACAGGCTATCAAAGAACACATAATGGCTGGCTACAACGGTACCGCCGGGAATGATGCCCGCTTCACCGCCAATATCGACCCGGATAGCGCGCTCCAGCTCGATGTTCTGGTCTTCATCAAAAGCATAAAGATGATCTGTGTCGAAATTATCCTCGCCAACTGCAAATATGTTGTCCGGCACGAGCTTGACGAATGTACCGTTTCCGTTCTGGCGTAGAATTTCACCGCCCAGCACCACCGCTTTTGCCTGTGTTGCCAACAGTCCGGCGATTGCCATCACCATCAGGGCTTTGATCATCGGAGGGCTTCCTGTTGTTGTCTATTTCACCCTAGCCAGGTGTTAGATCATCGGCCAGCATCGCAGATCGGTCTCGCAGAAATGTTATCCGAAATGCAAAAAGCCCGGCGAAAAACGCCGGGCTTGTCGGGGCCTTGAGGGAGGAAAGACCCAGGGCCGTTCATCATCAGTTGACGGATTGCGCGTCAACAACGTCCTTTTTAAGCGCCTTCGCGTCTGCCGAAATTGCAATCCGGCGCGGTTTCAGCGCTTCGGGCATCTGGCGTTCCAGATCAATGTGCAGCATCCCGTCCACATGGGCGGCACCGGTCACCTGAACATGGTCGGCCAGATGGAAGCGGCGTTCAAACGCGCGGGTGGCAATGCCCCGGTGCAGATAGGTCCGTTCACCATCGTCATCGGCTTTGCGCGCCGACACGATCAGCGACTTGTCCCGTACCTCAACACTCAGGTCCGCATCCGCGAACCCGGCGACCGCGATGGAAATCCGGTAGGAATCATCGGTCAGCTTTTCGATGTTGTACGGGGGATAGCTTGGTGTGGCACCGTCGGTGCTTAGAACCCGGTCCATCATGTTGGCGATCTGGTCGAAACCGACACTGGACCGATAGAGCGGTGCAAAATCAAAACTACGCATGTGTTCATCCTCATCTTTGAGCGATCTGACGTTCGGGCCTTCCACCATTGGACAGACCCGGTATTTGACGGCCGGGCCCTTTTCTAGGCACCCGGTCTCTTGTCATGTGGGAAGTGTGTTTTGTGGTTTCAAGACCCTTTGGCGGTCACGAATTTTGCCCCTGTACGGGATTTATTGGTATCGGTCCCAAGACGGCGTACCGTCGCCTGCGGCCGCGGGCGGTTTGCCCGCATTTGCCGTTTCAGGGCATCCACCACCACGGGCAATTCCATACCAAAGGCGATCTTCTTGCCCTTGTGCACCCCGACACTCGACACCACCGATACGATCTGCCCGCGCCCGTTCAGATGCGTGAACACAGGCGCGCCACTTGACCCAAAGGTCACATCGCAATCCATCGTGACAATCTGTTCGTGGTTCTGGATTACGTGGCATGTGTTCTGACGGCTCAGTGCGTCGGACCTGCCTCGCCCATAGGATACCACGCTCACCGGGCCATTCGGTAACCGGCCCGTAAATACCGAAAAGGGAGCCAAGTCATGGGTTGGAATGGGGTGTGCCAGACGGACCAATGCCACATCACTGCGCAGGTTTTCTGCGGTAACACCTGCGGTCGGGCCATACCCCGGATGGACTTCAATCTGGGCCACTTTTCGCTCGGCGGCGGCGGTTCCATGGGTCAATCCGGCCTGAAAGTGGAGGCCAGCCGGGGCAATGGCATTGCCGCGTTCGTCAAAGACGCAATGTGCGGCTGTCAGAACCAGTTCGGGCGCAATGAGGGTGCCGGTGCAGTAGGAACCCGCGGCATCCAGCCGCCCGACCGCCTGCCAGGCAAGAGCATCATTGCGGGTGCCCAGTTCGCGCAGGCTGGTTGTTGTGTTCTGGGCAAATGACGGGCCGATCGACGCAAGGGCTGACGCGGCAATGAGAAACAAACGCCCGATCATGGCTTAACGAATTTGGCGCCCGATCCGTCGTTACGCTCTCCTGCCCGCATCCGGGAAAATCCGGTTGTCGTGTTTTGATAAACCCCTTTTCCCGCAACCAGTTCCGCCTGAAGCTTTGCCAAAGGCACGCCAAGTGCGGTGCCCAGCGACACATTCTCGCCTTCAACTTCGGCCTTGGCGGAGACAACCGAAACGATCTGGGCTTTGCCGTTCACAAAGGTGAAAATCGGTGCCCCGCTGGACCCGAAATCAACCGAACAGGAGGTCACAAGAACCCCTTCCTGCTGGGCCAGAACGGTGCAGACTTCCTGCAATGACGGTGCTTCGGACCGGTCACGGGCATAGCTGACGATGCCGACGGAATCGCCCGGTCTTGGCCGTGCGGCTGTGGTGAAGGGCTGAATCGTAGTGTTCTGAATGGGACGCTGAAGTTCAAGCAACGCCAAATCGTTGCGCACCCGTTCGGAGGACACCTCTCCGTCATAGATATAGTCGGGATGAACAACCGCACGCCGTATGTTGCGGTAGGCACCCGCCCGGCCGTTGCGCCAGCCAGCCAGAAACTGAACCTTTCCGTGGTCAATCCGAAGCCGTGTTGTCCGGTCAAACAGGCAATGTGCTGCCGTCAGAACGAGGCGCGGCGCGATCAACGCACCGGTGCAAAACCCGGTACCCGCGATGTCCAGCCGCCCCACTGCTTCCCAGGCTGCCGCATCAACGCCATTGTCCAGACGTTTGAGTTGACCATCCTGCGCAAACGCCGGTCCGCTCAAAGACATGGCCAACAAAAGTATGACGATTCTTTGGCGCAAACTATTTCCCCATCCTTGGCTGCATCATGGCGATACAGACAAGTTGCGGCAAAAATAGGGCAAAGCGTCATCTCAGCCGGGGGATGTCATCCTTGCGCGACTTCTCGCCGTCCAGCGCCGGCGGTTTTGGTCCGCCTGACGCCCAGTCCAGCAATTCAACCGTATGTACAATCGGCACCGACGACGCGCCGCCGATCTGCATCATGCAGCCGATGTTGCCTGCGGCGATAATGTCGGGGTTCCTGGCCTCCAGGGTGCGGACCTTGCGCTCCTTGAGCTGTTTGGAAATCTCCGGCTGCATCAGGTTGTATGTCCCCGCCGACCCGCAACACAGGTGTGGATCAGCAGGTTCCACAACCGTGAACCCGGCCTTTTTGAGCAAATCCTTTGGAAAGGTCTTGATCTGCTGACCATGCTGCAATGAACAGGCCGCGTGATAGGCCACGGTCATTCCTGCTGCCACATCTCCGACCAATGGCGCAGGCGCGTCGTTGGCCAGATCAATCAATACTTCCGACACATCCTTGGCAATTGTCGATACCCGTGCCGCATCCGCTGCCAAGGGGCTATTGCGGAACATGTGGCCATAATCCTTGACCGTCGTGCCGCAGCCAGACGTGTTGATTACAATCGCATCCAGCCCGCCACCATCCATCTCGGCGCACCAGGCCCTGATATTGCGCGCCGCGGTGGCATGGCTTTCTTTGGTCTTGCCCATGTGATGAGTGAGCGCGCCGCAGCATCCTGCTCCTTGGGCAACCACCACCTCGCATCCCAGCCGCGTAAGCAACCGGATCGTGGCATCGTTGATGTCCGTATTCAGCGCCTTTTGGGCACATCCCGTCATCAGCGCCACCCGCTTGCGGCGTGGTGTCTCTGCTTGAAACGTCTGTGGATCGTCATTGCGGCTGACGGGCGGGATCACCTTTGGGGCCATTTCCAGCATCGCGCGCAGCCGCGCATCCGGCATCAGCCGTGCAAAGGGCCGCCCGATCTTGGCCCCCAGCAACGCCACCCTGAACCGCATCGGGTAGGGCAGGATACGCGCCAATAGCCACCGCAATGCCCGATCACTGAACGGGCGCGTGTACCGGTTTTCAATGTATTCGCGCGCATGATCGACAAGATGCATGTAATGCACGCCCGACGGACAGGTCGTCATGCACGCCAGGCAAGACAGACAGCGGTCAATATGTTTGACCGTTCTTGCATCCGGCTCCCGGTCGTTTTCCAGCATGTCCTTGATGAGGTAAATCCGACCGCGCGGGCTGTCCAGCTCGTCGCCCAGCACCTGATAGGTCGGGCAGGTTGCGGTGCAAAACCCGCAATGCACACAGGACCGCAGGATTTCGTTGCTGCGCTGGGTGGCGGGGCTCTTGAGCTGCTCTGGCGTAAATGTCGTCTGCATGGATACTCCGCTCTATATCGGATCAAAATTGCGGATCATCCGTTGATCCAACTGGCGAAGGCCAACCCAAACCACGGCACGGTGGTGCCAGCAGACCCAACCACACGGGTCCAGCGTCGGGTTCGGGCGGTAGCATCAAACCTCGCAAGCGATTGCGCGCCCAGCGCCAGCACCGCAATCCAGGCCAGCCAAAGCAGGCACAGGGCGGTTAGGGTCAGCCCCGCATGATTGCCCCAAAGCCCG
>CAXBKL010000119.1:0-11643 GCA_963976125.1 uncultured Sulfitobacter sp.
GGGGCATGGGTGTCGTCGCTCAGATGCGGGGCCAGCACCCATGCCCCGGACGATGCCGAAACAATCGACTGGTGCTGCGATCAGGCCCTGACCCGGCTGGGCTTTGCCAGCCCCGGCGAACTGGCCGCTTTCTGGGCGCATATCACCCCGGCAGAGGCCCGCGACTGGTGCCGTGCAGAACTGGCAAGGGGCCGCCTGGAAGAGGTCGCAATCACCGGCGCAGATGGTAGAATCAAATGCTCCTTTGCCCGCCCCGGCCTGGACAATGACGCCGCTCTCGACCTCCCGCCCACCAATCGTCTGCGCATCCTGAGCCCCTTTGACCCAGCCCTGCGGGATCGGAAACGAGCCGAGCGGTTGTTTGGCTTTGACTACCGGATCGAGGTTTTTGTTCCGGAACCAAAACGCAAATTCGGATACTATGTCTTTCCAATTCTGCAAGGCGACCGCCTGGTCGGCCGCATCGATATGAAAGCGTTCCGCGACAAGGACGTGCTGCGCGTCCGCGCACTTTGGCCCGAAGGTAAAACCCGTTGGGGGGCGGGACGGCAAAAGGAACTGGAATCGGAACTGGAGCGGATCAAACGGCTGGCAGATGTCAGCACCGTCACCTTCGAAGACAATTGGCTGCGCGTGCCTGCTCAAACGCTCCTATAGTCAAGCTCATTTCCCCCGAGAATGTTTCAAAGCGATCCCCTGCTTCATCTTTCCAGATAAACTCCGGGGGAGTCGCGGCTTGCCGCGACGGGGGCTGGCCCCCGTCGACGTCCTCGAACGCCGCTGCGCCGAACGGCAAACACCCATCACGAGCCAAATACCGGCGGCACCAGAGCTGCATAAAACCATGTCAAATAGGTATGGATCGAATAGACCGGGCACCCTGTCGCGCGGGCAATGTCGGCCGCATAGGGGGCCATGTTCGTGCATTCCAGAATGATTGCACCCACATCGCTTTGGCTGCGGACCAATTCAAGTCCCGCGGCCACCATCTCGCACCGGGCGTTCTCAACATCAAGCGTCATTTCATTGCCCAGGATCGACCGGGCAAAACCGCTGCCTTCCAAGCCGTGCACCGGCGTGTCATCCTGCAAACCCGCTGCAGCAAGATGCGCCGCACCAAGCGAACCGGCGGAGATCGTCAGCACAGCAACTCTGCTGCCCGACGGCAACATCGCCGCAACTTGCCCGCCCTGCTCCAGCGCGGACGCGGCAACCGGAACACCCAGAGCCTGCTTCAGCCTTGGCCGGATCAGCGTCAGAAATCCACAGGTCGTTGCGATACCAGTACAGCCCTGCGCGACAAGCTTTCGCCCTTCGGCAATGAAAGCGCGCACAAAAGGCTCCATGTCACCGCACACTATCGCCTCGGGCGTAGCGCCGGATACAGTGGCATAGCGCACGGGAAAATCCCAGGTCCGGGGATTTCCGACATCCCCCGGGATGCGGGGAAACCTTGTGTCCAGCATGAGGATTCCCAGAAACGGCTGTTCAGGTCTGGTCATTCGTGTTCCTTTCCCCTTCAGAAGTGCACCGTTGGACCCTGAACGGCAAGAGTGGCCGTAGTGGACAATGACAAATTACAAACATTTTGTTGATGTTTTGAATTTTTATGCAAAGATGGCTCAGGGAGAATCACACGATGCTATCACAGCGCTGCCACAGGTCTCGCCAATGACCCGTCATGTTGCCGTTATCGGAGCTGGCATTGTTGGCGTTTCGACTGGCATATGGCTGCGCCGCGCCGGGATGGAAGTCACTCTTATTGATCGGGGCGCACCCGGCACCGGCACGTCTCATGGCAACGCGGGCATCCTCGCTGCCTGTGCCATGGTGCCAGTGACCGGGCCGGGCATGTTGCACAAGGCCCCTGGCATGCTGCTTGACAAGGACTTTCCGCTGTTCATGCGCTGGTCCTACCTGCCGCGCCTGCTGCCCTGGCTGCGCAGATACCTGCGCCATGCCAATGACGCGGACACCCGGCGCATCTCGTCAGGGCTGACCCATATCGTTGCCGACTCTGTCGAGCAGCACAAAAACCTCTGCGATGATCTGGGCATGGGCGATTGGGTCACCGAAAGCGACTATTGCTTTGCCTATCAGACCCGCGCGGCATTTGACGCCGAAAGCTATGTTTGGGACCGCCGCAAGGAGGCCGGGTTTGAGCCGGAATTGATCGGCGGTCGGGATGTACACGACTATGAGCCCGCGCTCGGCCCCGACATCACCCTGATCGCCAAGATGAAACACCACGGCTTTATCCGCAGTCCCGGCGGTTATGTGCAGGCCCTTGCAGAGGCATTCAAAGGCATGGGCGGCACCATCATGCAAGCCGAGGTCAAGGATTTTGACCTGTCCGGTGGCCAGGTACAGGCGGTGCAGACCGATCAGGGGACTATGGCTTGCGATGACGTGGTCCTGGCCACCGGCGTCTGGTCCAGACCGATGATGGCCAAATTGGGCCTGAACGTGCCTTTGGAAAGCGAACGCGGCTACCACATCGTGTTTGAAGGAGCGACGGGCGGCCCCGCGCGGCCCTTCATGATTGCCAGCGGAAAATTTGTCGCCACGCCGATGGAACAGGGGCTGCGCTGTGCGGGCATTGTCGAATTTGGCGGGCTTGAGGCCGGTGCCTCAAAGGCCCCTCTTGCCCTGCTGCGCAGGCAGGCAAGACAGGCATTTCCCCATCTTTCCGCGAGCAATGAAATTGAATGGATCGGCCACCGCCCCGCCCCCAGCGACAGCTTGCCGCTGATCGGCGAGGTGGGCCATAGCCGCGTCTTTACCGCCTTCGGGCATCACCACATCGGGTTGACCGGAGGGCCAAAAACGGGCCGTCTGGTGGCCGGATTGATCGCGGGGCAGCCGGTGAATACCGACCTGTCCCCTTACCATCCGCAACGCTTCTCGTAATTGCGTGCGGTCTTTAACCAACTGGGAGACAACGACATGAAACTGACAACCAAACTGATGGCGGGCGTGGCAACTGCTGCTGTGACGCTCACTGCTGCGCTGCCCGCGATGGCCGGAGAAAAGTGGGACATGCCGATGGCCTATTCCGCCTCCAACTTCCATTCTGAAAACGGCGTGGCCTTTGCAGACTGCGTGCGCGGCGCTACAAATGGTGACATCGACATCACCGTACACCCCGGCGGGTCGCTTTTTGCAGGTGCCGATATCAAACGTGCGATCCAGACCGGTCAGGTTCAGATCGGTGAACGTCTGCTTTCGGGTCACCAGAACGAAAATGCGGTATTCGGGTTTGATTCCGTACCTTTCCTTGCGCCCTCCTTTGACGACAGCGCAAAGCTTTTCAAAGCTGCCAAGCCCAAGCTGGACGAGGTGCTGGACGAACAGAACCTGACCATGCTCTATGCCGTACCTTGGCCACCACAGGGCCTGTATTTCAAGAAAGAAGTGAACAGCGTCGCCGACATGGCGGGGATCAAATTCCGTTCCTACAACAACGCAACCTCGCGACTGGCCGAGCTGACAGGCATGCTGCCGGTGACAATCGAAGCGGCTGAAATCTCTCAGGCGTTCGCGACGGGTGTGGCGGAATCAATGATTTCATCGGGCGCGACCGGCTATGACCGAAAGGTCTGGGAAAGCCTGACACACTTCTACGAAGTCGATGCCTGGCTGCCGTACAACTATGTGATGGTCAACAATGATGTGTGGTCCGGCGTCTCTGATGCGAACAAGGCCGCGATCACAGGCTGTGCGTCCGAAGCGGCCGCACGCGGTTTGCAGGCCTCCAAGGACTACACTCAATTCACGATGGACGGTCTGGCCGCAGGCGGCATGACAGTTGGCCCGGCAGGGGACAAATTGATGTCTGGTCTGCGTGAGATCGGTGCCACGATGACGTCAGAATGGCTCGAAGCGGCTGGTGACGATGGTGCGGCCATCGTCGATGGCTACAAAGCGATGCAATAACGCATTCCCGGGCGGCCTCTGCAGGGGGCCGCCCATTTTCATTCACCGGGGGAGGATGACATGAGCGCCCTGCGCAAGTTTCTGGACATTTTGTACTTGGCCGCAGGGGTTCTCGCCGCTCTGTGTCTTATCGCAATCCTGTCGCTGATCGTTGTCCAAATGATCGCACGCTGGACCGGTGAAGTGTTTCCCGGCGCGCCAAATTATGCAGGCTATGCCATGGCAGCGGCCAGCTTTTTCGCCTTTGCCAACGCCCTGAACCGGGGCGCGCATATTCGGGTATCGATCATTCTGAATGCGGTTTCGCCCCTCCCCAAACGCCTGCTCGAGATATGGTGTTTTGGATTGGCCGCCGCAATCGCGTGGTATTTCACCTATTATGCCTATTGGTTCGTCTATTGGTCGTGGAAATTCAACGAAGTCAGCCAGGGACAGGACGCCATCCTCCTTTGGATACCTCAATCCGTAATGGTGGTGGGTGGCGGACTGCTTGCCATCGCACTTACAGACAACCTTGTTCATGTGCTGTTGAAAGGCGATCACCGCATCGTCCGTGATACGGTCGAAAGCCACGCGGAGTAGATGCCATGACAGAATTATACGCCATCGGCCTTTTCCTTTTTGTCTTGTTTCTCCTGCTTGGCACCGGCGTGTGGGTCGGCCTTGCCCTGATGGGGGTTGCTTGGGTGGGCATGGAATTGTTCACCACGCGCCCCGTGGGGGACGTGATGATTACCACAATCTGGGCGTCCTCGTCGTCATGGACACTGACCGCCCTGCCGCTGTTCATCTGGATGGGCGAAATCCTCTATCGAACGCGATTGTCGGAGGACATGTTCAAAGGGCTTTCCCCCTGGCTGGCCCGCCTTCCCGGCGGTCTCGTCCACACCAATATCGTATCCTGTACCGTCTTTGCCGCTGTGTCCGGCTCATCGGCTGCGACACTGACCACAGTAGGCAAGATGGCAATCCCCGAGCTGCGCGCGCGGAACTATCCCGAAAAAATGGTGATCGGCACGCTTGCAGGGGCGGCGACCCTGGGGCTGATGATCCCGCCCTCACTGGCGCTGATCGTCTATGGCGTCACCGTGAACGAAAGCATCACCAAGCTGTTTTTTGCCGGTGTGTTTCCCGGCCTCGTTTTGGCAGGCATGTTCATGGCCTATGTGGCCTTCGTCAGTTTCACCTCCAAGGATTGGAACCCTGACGTGGAAAGGGGCATGACCTTTGGCGACAAGATTGGCAATTCCCGTTTCCTGATCCCGGTCTTTGCCCTGATAACGGTTGTCATTGGGTCGATGTACGCGGGCCTTGCGACCGCAACCGAAGCCGCAGCCATTGGTGTCATCGGCGCATTGGTCCTCGCGATGGTCCAGGGCTCGCTGACTTGGGACAGCTTCCGCGAAAGCCTGATGGGGGCAACGCGCACCTCTGCGATGATCGCACTGATCCTGGCGGGGGCGGCGTTCCTGAAGCTGTCCATGGGGTTCACCGGATTGCCACGGTCCCTGGCGGACGGCATTGCGGCAATGGAGCTGTCACGGTTTCAACTGCTCATGGCGCTTTTGGTGTTCTACATCGTGCTTGGCATGTTTCTGGATGGCATTTCCGCCATCGTGCTGACAATGGCGGTGGTCGAACCCATGGTGCGCAGTGCGGGCATTGACCTGATCTGGTTCGGTATCTTTGTCGTGGTTGTGATCGAAATGGCCCAGATCACACCGCCGATCGGGTTCAACCTGTTTGTGTTGCAAGGCATGACCAATCACGAAATGGGATACATCACCAAGGCCGCCCTGCCGATGTTTGCGATCATGGTGCTGATGGTGTTTGTGCTGATCTGGTTCCCCGAAATCGCAACATGGCTGCCCGACAACATGCGCAATAGTCCGACATAGAGTAATGCAACATGCACCGTTTCCTTTGGCTGGCCTCTACCCATGCGCGGGCCTGTCTTATCATCGGCCTTATTGCCGGGCTGGCGCTGCCGTCATTTGCGGCGCTGCTGGTGCCGTGGTTGCCAATGATGGTCGTGGCCCTGCTGACCACGACGGCGCTGCGTATCGGCTACCGCGCCGCGTTGGGGGCCGTGGGGGATCTGGGCTGGGGTCTGGCCGCTGTGGCCATGTTGCAGATGATGGTGCCGCTGGCCCTTCTGGGTCTCCTGACGCTGGCAGGGCTACAGAACACCACCGTCGCGCTGGCAATCATACTGACCAGTTCGGCCCCCGCCATCACCGGCAGCGTCAATCTGGCGCTGATGCTGCGGCTGGACGGTGGACGAATGATGCAAATCCTGGTGTTGGGCACCGCCGCCTTTCCGCTGACGGTGCTTCCGGTTTTGTGGCTGCTGCCGCAGCTTGGCCCGCCCGGCGATGTGATCCTGTCCGCTCTGAAACTGCTTGGTGTGATCCTGTTTGCCACAAGCATCGGTTTCCTGCTGCGACACATGTTTCCCAAACCTACCGAAGGCCAGATCAAGGCCCTCAATGGCCTCTCCGTACTTGCATTTTCCTTCATCGTCATCGCCCTGATGGCCGCACTGACACCTGCTCTGCTGCGCAATCCTTGGCTGGTGGCACAATGGGCCGTTCTGGCTTTTGCCATCGGTTATCTGATGCAGCTGCTGACCCTGCTTGTCTTGCGCCGCAGCCGCTGGCGCACTGTGGCCGGGCCGCTGGCCATCGGCGCGGGCAACCGCAACATCGCGATCTTTCTGGTGGCTTTGCCGCCGGACGTCCTCGCGCCGCTGATGATCTTTATCGGCTGTTGGCAATTGCCGATGTATCTCACCCCGATGCTGTTGCCGCGCCTCTACGCATGGGCCTTGCAAGATGACTGACTGGCCGAAAATCCGCACCGTCGGCCTCTCGGGCCTGCTTGTCACTTTCGCCGCCGCCATGACCGAACCGGCCAACCGCGCGGCCCTTGCCTTTCGTGCAGCCGTCGAGGCGCAGGACTGGCCCGATGTCCTTGAAACAAGCACCTCGCTGGTTTCCGTGTTTGTTCAATTCGACCTTGCGGCAACCCCGGTTGCCGCGATGCAGGACCGCCTGCGTGACCTGCTGGCCCAACAGGACTGGATCGCCGCCCCCTTACCCTCTGGCCGTACACTCTGGCATGTCCCGACCGTCTACGGCACCGACCTTGCCCCGCAACTGGAAGAGGCCGCATCGGCCGCCGGTGTCGATCCCGACGAAGCGATCCGGCAATTGTCGACGTCGCGGGTGCGGGTGCTGACCATCGGTTTTGCGCCCGGACAACCCTACATGGGCGAATTGAGCGAGACCTGGAACATCCCACGTCAGCAGGGGTTGACCAAATCGGTCCCCGCCGGTGCATTGGTCATTGCGATCCGGCAATTGATTGTGTTCACCAACGCCACACCGACCGGATGGCGTCACATCGGCCAGACGGCGTTCAAAACCTTCCGCCCCGCATCATCTGCCCCCTTTGCGCTGTCTCCCGGAGATGAATTGGTGTTTCCATCTGTTTCGCGCGAAACCCTGCACGCCATCATCGCCAGCGACACAACCGGCAACGGCGGCGCCGAGACGGAGGCGATCAAATGACCGCGCATCTGACCGTCCAACTGGCTGGCCCGGCCATGACCCTGCAAGACCTTGGCCGACCAGGATACCGTGCACAGGGGATGACCGTCGGCGGCGCCGCCGATCCGACCGCCCTTTATGAAGGGGCCGCATTGCTGGGCCAGCCGCCCACCCATACCGCAATCGAAATGGCAGGCAGCG
Source organism: uncultured Sulfitobacter sp. (assembly GCA_963976125.1). Lineage (GTDB taxonomy): Bacteria > Pseudomonadota > Alphaproteobacteria > Rhodobacterales > Rhodobacteraceae > Sulfitobacter. Next base: position 7,689 of record CAXBKL010000119.1, read on the forward strand.
GCGGCGCCTTCACCCCCGGCCGGGATCTGCGCATCGCGTTGACCGGGGCCGAAATGGCCGCAAGCTGTGATGGCGAAACCCTGACGTGGAACGCCAGCCATCTCGTTCCCGCCGGGGCCAGCCTGAGCATCGGCGGGGCGCGCAACGGTGCTTATGGCTATCTGCATGTAGGCGGCGGGTTTGACACGCCTCTGGTGATGGGATCCCGCGCCGCGCATCTGGCCTGTGGCATCGGAAGTGTGCTTCAAGCGGGCGACACATTGCCCCTGGGCAGTGACACGGGTCACGCCACCGGCATGACCCTGCCCGCCTCTGACCGTTTCGGCGGCGGCAAGATCCGCATCGTGGCCTCGATGCAGACCGCCTCTTACGACGCCGAAACCCTCGCGCGCTTCACCGCCACCCACTTTCGCCGCGACGCCCGTGCCAACCGCATGGGCGTGCGCCTGGATTTCGACGATGAAGGGTTCAGCGCGGATGCCGCCCTCAGCATCGTGTCCGAAGTTGTGGTGCCGGGCGACATCCAGATATCCGGCGACGGCGCGCCCTATGTCTTGATGTTTGAATGCCAGACTACCGGAGGCTATCCGCGCATCGGATCGGTCCTGCCCTGCGATCTGCCGCGGGTGGCCCAGGCCCAGACCGGCGCGGACCTGCACTTTGAATTTGTCGATATGGCGGATGCGATTGCCCGGCAGTCGCGCTACCTGTCCGAATTGAAGACACTGAAGTCACGGGTGACGCCGCTGATCCGCGACCCCGCCGCGATCCGCGATCTGCTCGGCTACCAACTTATCAGCGGTGCCATTTCCGCCACCGCAAACCCGCTTGAAAAGGAGAGCTGACATGCCAACCGTCGATCTGAACGCCGATATGGGCGAAAGCTTCGGCCCCTGGACAATCGGCGATGATGCGGCCCTGCTGACCATCGTGACATCAGCCAACATCGCCTGTGGCGGACATGCAGGTGACGCCGATGTCATGGCCGCCACCATGACACTGGCCCACGAAAACGGGGTGGGGATCGGCGCGCACCCCGGCTTCATGGACATCGCCGGATTTGGCCGCAACCGAATGTCGGTGCCGCGCGCCACCTTGCAAAATCAGGTCCGCTATCAGGTGGCCGCCAGCATCGGTATGGCCCGCAGTGTCGGCGCGACGGTGCGCCATCTGAAACTGCATGGGGCGATGGCCAACATGGCTTCCGAAGACGAGACAATGGCCCGCGACCTCTATGAAGCCGCCCTCAGCGTCGCCCCCGATCTGATCGTCATGGTACTGGCCGCCACCGCACAGCAGGCTGCGGCGCAGTCGCTGGGATGCCGTTGGGCCGGGGAAATCTTTGCCGACCGCGCCTATAACGACGACGCCACGCTGGTGGACCGATCCCTGCCCGGTGCGGTGATCCATGACGCCGCCCTGGCCGGCAAACGCATGGTGGACATGGTGCAGGCCGGTGCCATCATCACCGAAAGCGGCAGGCACATCCCCTCGCAGATCGACACCATCTGCCTGCACGGCGATACCGCAGAAGCCGTCCAGATCGCCGCCTCCGTGCGCCGCGAACTCGAAAGCGCCGGGATCAACCTGAAGGCATTTGACGGCCACAAGGGGTGAAAATGCTGCCCCCCTGCTTCATCTTTCCAGATAAACTCCGGGGGGATCGGCCCTTGGGCCGATGGGGGCTGGCCCCCTCTTACAGCGCGTTAAAGAACCGCTGCATCCGGTCCATCGCCTCGGCCAGCACCGCCACCTCGGCGCAGCCAAAGCACACCCGCAAATGCCCCTCGCCTGCTTCCCCGTAAAAGCTGCCCGCCTCGACAACGACGCCAGTCTCCTTCAGCAGCTGATCGGCGCAGTCTTGCGCCGATAGTCCGGTCGCACGAATATCTGGAAAGGCATAGATTGTCCCCTCGACCGGCGCACATGCCACCCCCGGCATCTGATTGAGCCGCGACACCACCAGATCCCGCCGCTCACGGTCGCGCGCCACCATTGCACGCAACACCTCGGGATCCCCCGTCAATGCCGCCAGCGCACCGTGCTGAACAAAGGTATTCACGTGGGTCACTTCATTGGTGTGGATTTTCATGCAGGGCCCGATTAACGCCGCATCGGCAGCGATATAGCCCAACCGCCAGCCATCCATCGCGTAGGCCTTGGTGAAGGCGAACATCGAAATCGTACGTGCCCTCATCCCCGGCAGCGACGCAATCGAGATATGGCGCGCGGCCCCATAGATGATCTCTTCGTAGACCTCGTCAGAAAATACCAACAGATCATGGTGTTGCGCGATGTCAGCCAACACCTGCAATTCATCAGTGCTGTAGACGCGCCCTGTCGGATTGCACGGGTTTATCAGCGCAATCGCCTTGGTGGCCGCAGTGATATGCGGCTCGATCAGGGTGCGATTGATGGCAAAATTATTGTCTGCATCCAGCGGCGCTATCCTGACGGTCGCCCCGGCCAGTTCCACCTTGCCGATGTGCTGTGGATAATAGGGAGCGAGCAGCAGGCACTCATCCCCCGCCTCCAAAAACGCCATGAACGCGGCAAAAGACGCCTGTGTCAGACCATTGGTGACAATCACCTCTTCCGCCGTCAGATCAAGCCCGTTCCGGTGCTGCACCTTTGTCGCAATGGCCTGGCGCAGCTTTGGCAACCCTTGCAGGTCGGAATAGTGTACCGCGCCGTCCCGCAAGGCGGCTATCGTCGCGTCCTTGATGTGTTGCGGGGTGTCTTCGGCAGGCATGCCCAGTTCAAGGTGGATCAGATCCCCTTGCATCCCCACCGCCTTGGCAAACATTCCGAAATTCTTAGGCGCGGTTTCGGTAATGCGACGGGCGGGGCGGATGGGCATGGGATGTTCCTTGCTCAGAATATACGTGCGTTTACATGTAATTTCTGGATAACGTGAAGCCGCTGCAATGGCCACAATGAAAGGAAACCGGAAATGCGCAGGATCGCAGTAGTAACAGGGGCCGCTGGCGGCATGGGGCAGGCCATCGTGACGCGCCTGATCGCGGATGGCTGCCACGTTGTGGGCCTGGATATTGATCACAAGGGCTTGACCAAAATGGCCCAGGATCACTTTGGGGGCATCCCGACCGACCTGACCGACCCGACCTCGATCCACGCAGTGTTTGAACAAATCGCGGCCGATCATGGCGGGGTCGATGCGCTGGTGAACAACGCCGGTACGTGCTTCATGTCCGAATTCCCCGACATCCCAGAGGATGAATTTGAAAACCAGATGGCGTTGAATTTTTCGGGTGCGTTTCATTGCTGTCAGGCTGCGGTCAAGCTGATGCAAGGCCGTGGCGGTGTGCGCAAGATTGTCAACATATCATCCAACGGCGCTTACAATTTCGACGCTTTCGATCCACCCCATTACCGTGCGTCCAAGGCGGCACTAGACACCCTGACCAAAGACCTCGCCCGACGCTATGCCCGCGACAAGATCGCGGTGAATTCCATCGCACCCGCAATGACGGAAACGCCGCTGTTCGGCGTGGTCAGCAAAGAGGTTCTGGCCAAAGCCATCGCGCAAATGCCTCATGGCCGCGCCATGCAACCTTCGGAAATTGCCGCCTGGGTCGGGTTCCTGATTTCATCCGCCGGGGACGTTTCAAGCGGGAACATCATCATCCTGAACCAGGGACGCGACGTGCGCTGACACATGATTTTCCCACTGCGCAAATATCATGCGCTCAGCGACGATGCATCAAATCGGTGGATTGAACGGACTGGGTTGACATTGGCGAAGTACCCTGTGTTTTACGTTTGAATCCGATTTCATTTCATCTTGATCCAACCCATTGGCGGCCCTGTTGATCCGTGAGAAAAACTCGGGACAGTTGCGGCACAGCTCAATTGTGGATTGAATCGCGATCGTTTTGTTTTGCAAACACATCTCTTGTCGGCGGCACCTGTATCAATTCAGAAACCGCCACTG
>CAXBKL010000120.1:0-11306 GCA_963976125.1 uncultured Sulfitobacter sp.
AATCTGGCCTGAAGTCGGCCTTGTATCTTCCACTGCTCAAGGACCAGGACTGTCTTGGGGTTTTGATATTTGCCCGTCGTGATCGCCCCCGCGCCTTCAGTCAGGACGAAATTGAACTGGCCAATTCATTTTGCGACCAGGCAGTTATCGCAATCGAAAACGTGCGGTTGTTCAGGGAGGCCCAGGATGCCCGCACCGTGGCGGAAAGCGCCAATGAAGCCAAGAGTGCCTTTCTTGCCACCATGAGCCACGAGATCCGCACCCCCATGAACGCCGTTATCGGGATGAGCGGTTTGTTGATGGATACCGAGCTTGATCCAGAACAGCGCGATTATGCGGGGACAATCCGCGACAGCGGTGACGCCTTGCTGGGCATCATCAATGAAATTCTGGATTTCTCGAAGATCGAAGCCGGGCAGATGGATATTGAAAACCATCCGTTCGATCTGCGCGAATGTATTGAAAGCGCGCTGGACCTGATTAGCGCAAAGGCGGCGGAAAAGCAGCTTGATCTGGCATATGTGTTTGACGACACCTTGCCCGTGGCAATCAGCGCCGATCTGACCCGGCTGCGTCAAATCCTGCTGAACTTGCTGTCCAATGCGGTGAAATTCACGGAAAGCGGCGAAGTTGTCTTGTCCATCACCCAGGTGGCTCAAAAACGGGGCCGGATGGAGCTGGCATTCTCGGTACGCGATACCGGCATTGGCCTGACGGAAAAGGGCATGGGCCGTCTGTTCCAGTCTTTCAGCCAGGCGGACAGTTCGACCACGAGAAAATATGGTGGCACTGGCCTGGGTCTGGCAATTTCCAAACGGCTGTCCGAGCTGATGGGCGGGACCATGTGGGCGCAGAGCGCGGGTGCCAACAAAGGCTCTACGTTCACCTTTACCATTCAAGCCACGGCTGCGGAGGCTGTCAAATCGCCATCGCGCGACCTGATCGGCGTGCAATCGGAGCTAAACGGCAGGCGCATTCTGATGGTTGATGACAATGCCACAAATCGGAAAATCCTGACCCTGCAAACCGAAAAATGGGGGGCCGAAACCGTGGCGTGTGACGGCCCGGCACCTGCACTCAAGGCGCTGGCAAACGATGCAGCATTCGATTTGGCCATTCTGGACATGCATATGCCGGAAATGGACGGCGTCGAGCTTGCCAGGAAAATCCGCGTGTCACACCCTAAACTGCCGATGATCCTGTTCAGCTCGTTGGGGCCGCGTGAAGGTGATCTGGACAAAGGATTGTTTGCGGCCACACTGGCCAAACCGCTTCGCCAGTCTCAGCTCTTCGATACGCTTGTGACTTTGTTCGCGGCCAAACCTGCACCGTCAAAACCGGCAAGGCCAGATGGAAAACCGCAGACCGACCCGGATATGGCCACACGTCATCCGTTGCGTATCTTGTTGGCTGAGGACAACCTTGTGAACCAGAAACTCGCTCTGAGGTTGCTCGAACAGATGGGGTACCGCGCGGATTTGGCCAGCAACGGCGTCGAAGCGGTCGAAAGCGTTGCGCGTCAGACCTATGATGTTGTGCTGATGGATGTGCAGATGCCCGAGATGGACGGGCTGGAGGCCTCTCGCCGGATCAACGCGGCATTTCCGGATGCGGATCGGCCGCGCATCGTCGCCATGACCGCCAACGCAATGCAGGGCGACCGGGAAATGTGCCTTGCGGCGGGCATGGACGACTACATCGCCAAACCCATTCGCGTTCCCATTCTTGTCGAAGCCCTTTTAAATGTCGCGCCCCGAAAGTGAGAGAAATTGATGTCTGACGACCCTTTAGACCCATCGGCCATTGCGGAACTGAAAGAGGCAACTGGCGACGAATTCACCGCCGAACTGGTGATGGCCTTTCTGGACGAGGCACCGGGCATGCTGGATGAACTGAAATCAGCGGCGGCGCGGACCGACGCTGAGGGTTATCGGCGTGCGGCCCATTCGATCAAGTCCAACGCCGCGACCTTCGGTGCTCGGGAGGTGGAGGCGCTGGCGCGCTCGATTGAGCTTGGAGACATTCCGGGCAAGGGGACCGGGCCGGAAATCGACGCTCTTTGCGAGGCGTTTGGCCGTGCATCAAGCGCGTTGCGGATGCTGATCGGTGAGTGAGGGTGCGGGCCATCTGCTGATTGTGGATGACAACAAGGTCAACCGCCTGCTGCTGTCGCGGAATGTCGAAATACTGGGGCATCGTGCGTCCACTGCAGAAAATGGCCGCGTGGCGATGGAGATGCTGGAGGCCGGGGAATTTGACCTGCTGTTGCTCGACATTGAAATGCCGGAGATGGACGGTTTCCAGGTTCTCGAGGCGGTCAAGAAAAACACGCGACTGCGTGATGTTCCGGTGATTGTGACGTCTTCTGTTGAGGGGTTGGACAACATCGTGCGCTGCATTGAGTTGGGCGCCGAGGATTATTTGCCAAAGCCGGTGAACAAGACCCTGCTGGGTGCTCGTGTTTCGTCTTGCCTTGAGAAAAAACGGCTTAGGGATGAACAAAAACGCCTGTTGGAGCGTTTTGCGACAACGGAAGTTGCGCAAGACTTGCAGGAAAGCGGTTTTGCCATCGGCGGGAAACGTGCGCTGGCTTCTGTTTTGTTCTGCGACATTCGTGGTTTCACCTCATTGTCCGAGAATCTGCCGCCAGAAGCGACAATTGAACTGCTCAATACCTATTACACGCTCATGTTCGAGGCCGTCACCAGCAACGGCGGCATCGTCAGTTTGATGTTGGGAGACGGGTTGATGGCGCTGTTCGGCGTGCCGCAACAGATTGAAAACGCAGCGCAAAGCGCGGTAGCGGCAGGAAAGGAAATGTTCAGCATGATTGAAATGCTGAACCTGGAACGCGCCGCAGAAAGCGAAGATGCAGTTCGGATTGGGGTTGGCATTGCAACGGGCGAAGTTGTTGCGGGCTATGCCGGAACCGATGATCGAGCAACCTACACCTGCATCGGATCCACCGTGAACCTCGCGGCCCGCCTTGAGGCCCATACAAAGCAAACCGGCAGCGAAATACTCATTGATCGGACCACTTTGGACATGCTCGATGGTGTCCGCACACCCGCCGTTTTCAAAGACATCGAGATCAAGGGCTTTTCGGAGACGCTTGATGTTTTTGCCATCTGAATGGACCTGTCCCATACTGATGCCGCGCCTTTGATGTCGTTTTCTGCAACAGCCGCTGGTGTCGTGGTCAATTTTATCTTTGAATACACCGATAACCTGGGCTTTGGTAGAAACGGGCCGTTCGCATTTGTTCGCACCTTCGAATATTGGGCAGATTACACATCAAATCGAGGGGAATTTCGGGGGCAGGCACAGGGCGATGCCTTGAGTGGATCGTCACCGGCCTGGTCGCCTGAACCGTCCGGGCCAGACAGCTACGCGCGCGGTATGAATGCCGTTTCATTTGGCCGGATGTCATTGGTGATCCGGTCCCGAATAAACTTGGATATTTTCGGGGAATCCAGATCGAATGTCCCACAACCGCGCAGGGCCATGCGGCTGTTGACGTTGGTGCCAAGGAACTCATATACCACCCGATAGCAGGCGATGTCGCGTACGGTTTCCGTAGCAATCCCCATGGTCAGGCCAGACAGATAGGTCGAGTATTTCAGGGTATTGGCATAGACAACTGTCTGCCAAATCCGCGTGCCCGGTGTGATTTCGCGTTCGTAGATGAACATCCGTTCGGAGTTGTAAAGGGCCACGCCCTCGAATTTGTTGATTGCTGCGGCGCCGTCGTTCTCGTCAGGATACCGTTCGATGTTCTTGGTCAGCACCGCCCCATCCGCTTCATATACACATAACAGAGAGCGGGTGATTTGGTTCGGCGTATCCGCAATGATGAAATGCGAATAATAGAATCCGAGAAACTCTTTGAACGCATGTCTGGAACTTGCGTTGCTGCGCACACTGCCTGCGATGAAGGCCTGCAAGGGATCATTGGATGTCGCCCGTGGCGGGTTTAGGGCGATCAGCTTGCTGAACTCATCAACCGGCATCAGCATCTCATTTTCCTCAACTCCAAAGTAGTCCGACATTTTGCGCAGATTGCGCAACGAGGGCAGATTTTTGCCTGACAAGTATTTTGTGAATTGCTGGCGGGATATACCCAGATCCCGACAAACCGCAGCGATTGATTGGCTATAGCTGGTCAGAACGCGCAGATTCGCGGCAAATGTCGGTCGGTGGTCCATGGGGTTTCCTGAATATCCGCTTCACCCTTTCACCTGACGCAAATAGACGCAAGTTAATTACATTGTGCGTCATATTTTTCTGTCCAGGAGTGTTGATGGAATTGCCCTCGCCCCATAGCCTTACCCGCAAAGCAGCCGTGAAAGTTACCACACCAAGGCAAGCGCTCTTCAGGGGGAGATCAAATGACACACATAGGAAAATTGCGGACCTATTCCCAAACCGTTGCGATCTGCATCGCGGGACTCGGCGTCGCCACGATGGCACAGGCGGACGAAATCCGACTTCAGGTCGATTCTGATTTTGGCCAGATTGATCCGGCATTCTGGCAAAGCGGAGCTGATCTGACGATCATCAATGCGATCTTTCCCAAACTGATCGAATTCAAGTCCGATACCACCTGGGACTGGGAATTGTCGGCGGCGGAATCTATCGAACAAGTTGATCCACTGACCATCAAGTTCACCCTGAAGCCCGGCCTGATGTGGACAGGCGACTATGGCGAAGTCACCGCAGAGGACGTGGAATATTCCTTTGAGCGTTTTGTTGATGAGGCGTTGGAAGCCCCCAACAGCGGCGATTGGGCACCGCTCAAGGACGTCGAAGTTCTGGATAAATATAGCGGTTTGATCCACTTCAAAGAACCCTTCGCCCCAGTCTGGTGGAGCACCTTGCCCTATTCGGGTGGCTCGATCATCAGCAAGGCAGCAACTCAGGCGCAGGGCGGGAAATTCTCAACCGAGCCGGGTGCGACCGCCGGCCCCTACAAGATCGAAAAATGGGATCAGGGCCAGCAGACTGTTCTTGTGGCACATGATGGCTGGAACGGCGACAAACCTGCCTATGATCGGGTGGTTTTGATCCCCATCAACGACGCGAAATCCGCCGAAGTGGCGTTTGAAGCCGGGCAGATTGATGTTTCCGGCGTGGCCATAAGCTCAGTGCCTGAGCTGAAGGCCAACATGCCCGACGGCGCGACGTTGGAAGTGCGCCCGACGCCGGGCTATTTCTGGCTGGGTCTGAATGCTGAAAACCCATCGCTGCAAGATCCTCGTATTCGCGAGGCCATCACCAAGGCGGTTGATGTCGAAGCAATCATTGAAGGCGCATATTTTGGCTTGCCAGAACGCTCGACTGGCCTGATTGCCCCCGGTCTTATCGGGTTCAGCAAAGAGCCGCAGCCCGATCGTGACATTGAAGGCGCGCGTGCTCTCATGGCGCAGGCCGGGATCAGCTCCCTTGATCTCGACCTGGAGATGCAGAACTCCACCGATGAGCAAACCGCGGGCCTGATCATTCAGGCCAATCTGGCAGAGATCGGCATCAACGTCATCCTCAACACCCACGAAAGCGGCACCTTCTGGAGCCTTGGGGACGAAAAGGGCGTCGGCATGCAGATGACCCTCAAAGCCTTCACCAGCCCTCCGGATCCCGCATGGTCCACCCAATGGTTCCTTGCCGAGCAGGCGGGCGTCTGGAACTGGGAATGGTTCAAGAGTGATGAGTATGAAAAGCTGCACTATGCCGCAATGGCCGAGACAGATTTTGACAAGCGGGCGGCAATCTATCGCGAGATGCAGGATTTGATGGACGCGTCCTATTCCTTTGTTTGGCTGATCCATCCGCCAGCCTCGCTGATCTACAAGAGCTCGATAAAGCCGGGCTTGCTGCCAAATGGTGACTACAAATTACAGGCTTTTGCGCCCGCTGAGTAACCACCAATTGAGCTGAATACCCTGCGCTCTGGCGGCACATCAATGCCGCCAGAACAGCTGCACACCTCTGATACCTCCGGGGAGTATGACCGATGGACCTAGACGCCACACAAACCCACTCACCAACTCTTGAGGTTGATCCGGCGGATTTGCCGCATCAAATCATAGATGAGGAGATCTTTATCCCGCTGGCCGATGGCACCCGGTTGGCTGCGCGGTTCTGGAGGCCGACAGGGGACGGCAAATACCCCGCGATCATGGAATACATTCCGTATCGTAAACGGGACGGTACCCGCACCCGCGACGAAGAACAGCATGCCTATCTGGCCGGGCACGGCTATGTATGTGTGCGTGTGGACATGCGCGGATCAGGGGATTCCGATGGTGTCCAGATGGATGAATATCTGCCCATCGAACAGCAAGACGGGCTTGAGGTGATCGCTTGGCTGGCCGCGCAACCCTGGTGCACCGGGTCGGTTGGTATGTTTGGCCTGTCATGGGGTGGTATCACCACGCTGCAATTGGCCTCCCATAACCCTCCCGCATTGAAAACCGTGATCCCGGTGGGAGCTTCGGATGATCGCTATTACGATGATGGCTGCTATTTCGTCGGCGGTCTCGCGGGCGAAACCGTGGGCTGGGGCGGCGTGATGTTTGCCTTCAATGGCCGCCCGCCTGACCCTGTGATTTATGGCGAGGGCTGGCGGGATGCGTGGATGCGCCGGTTGGCCGAACCTGACCTCTTTATGAAGATCTGGCTGGAGCATCAGCAGCGCGACGATTATTGGCTGCAAGGCACGGTTTGCACCGACTATGACCGCATCAAAATTCCCGTCTATGCGGTCAGTGGCTGGACTGATTGCTGGCCCAACACAGTCATGCGGCTGATGAAAAACCTCACCGTGCCGCGCAAAGGTCTGATCGGTCCCTGGGCGCATCTGTACCCGGATCGCGCACTGCCCGGACCGGGAGTGAATTTCCTGGACGAGATGCTGCGGTGGTTTGACCGGTGGTTGAAAGAGGACGAGAATGGCATTGAGGATGAGCCGATGCTGACCCTCTATCGGCAGCAGGAGGTCTCGCCCGATCCTTGCCATGACACCCGCGGTGGCGTCTGGCTGGAGGCGGACACATGGCCCGACGCATCGCTTGACTACAAAACCATTTGGCTTGGCCCGACCGGCTTGTCGGATGCTCCCGCAGAGGGCACAAGAACCATCAACTCTCCGCAGTCTACGGGTATGCTCAGCGGCGACTACATGCCGCTTCACGATAACCCGGCGCTGGCGCAAATGCCTGGCGATCAGCGCACGGAAGACGCAGGCTCCCTGTGCTTCGACAGCGCGCCCTTGACCGAACCTTGGGATATTATCGGTACCAGCACGGTTGATTTCACCCTCAGCAGCGATGCAAGCAATGGCCTTTTGGCAGTGCGGTTGTGTGATGTGGATGAAAACGGGGCCTCGACCCTCATCACCTACGGTGTGGTGAACCTTGCCCAACGTGACGGACGCGAGGTCTGTGCAGAGGTGAAGCCCGGAATTCCCTACCGTATCCGCTATGACCTGAACGATATTGCCCATCGCGTTGTGCCGGGCCACAGGCTGCGGATAGCTGTGTCAAATGCGATGTTCCCGATGGCTTGGCCGGTGGCAGAGAACCATACATTGACGCTGGACCTGTCCAAATGCTGCATCCATTTGCCGGATGCAGCGCTTGATGACAGCGATCCTTCGCGGGTGATCTTTGCCCGGCCCAGGGTCGCCAAAGCCGCAAGAGTTTCAGAGACCGAACCCTCCGGGAATTCCCGCATCATCCGCCATGATTTGGGCACGGGTGAGAAATCTCTCACTCTAAGCGCCGAATTCGGCGCCTATCATCTGCACAGCGCAGACGTCACCGTCACCGGATCATCGCGCGACCATTTTGAGATTGCCGACAACGACGTGCACAGCGCGAAGGCCGTCTATGAATTCCAGATGGGATATGCCCGCGAGGGGTGGGACGTCATGACCAGAGGTCAGATGACGATGACCGGTGACCAGGATAGCTTTTTCCTTCGGGGTGAATTGAAAGCCTTTGAAGAAGGGCAGGAAATTTACAGCCGCACGTGGGATGAAACCATTCCCCGCCGTGGATTTTAGGCGGATGCAGCAGACCGGAGGCGGTAGATGACAGGATATGCAATTCAGCGGATCGGGGTTGCGATCTTGATTGTGTTGCTGGCGATCACAGCATTGTTCATCATGATCCAATTCGTGCCCGGTGACCCCGCCAATGTCATGCTGGGTCCACGCGCAACACCCGAGTTGAAAGAAGCCCTGCGCGAACGCCTACATCTGAACGACAACGTTTTTGTGCAAATCTACTACTTCTTCATTGGCGTGTTACAGGGCGATCTGGGGGCCGATCTGACCTCCAATCGTCCGGTGGTGGAAATCCTGGCAGAGCAGGTGCCCTACACCGCCATGCTTGTCCTTTCGATCCTGCTGGTCACGCTGCTGGGCATTCCCATCGGCACCTATGCCGCCGTGCATCGGGGCGGGGCGTTTGACCAGATCAGTGGCGTTGTGTCGGTGTCCCTGATTGCGGTGCCACCCATTGTGATCGGACTCTATCTGATCCTGTTTTTCTCGGTTCAGCTGAAATGGCTGCCTGCAATTGGTGCTGGCGAAGGGTTTTTTGGCGTGATCAAACACTTGATCCTTCCAACCTTTGCCATTGGTCTGACATGGATCGGCTATGTCTCCCGATTGGTCCGGGCCTCTGTGATTGATGTGCTGATGCAGAACCACGTCAAGACAGCGCGGGCCTTTGGCATTCCTGAAAATCGCGTGCTGCGCCGTTATGTTCTGCGGGTGGCACTGCCTGCAACCGTCACCGTGCTGGGGGTCAGCATTGGGTTTATCCTGTCCAGCGCTGTAATTGTTGAAATCCTCTTTGCCCGGCCCGGCATTGGCAAGCTGGCTTATGACGCGGTGATCAGCCGGAACTACCCGGTGGTCATGGGCACGGTGCTGGCCAGTACGGTGTTCATTGTCATTGCGACGACGCTGTCGGATTTGCTAAACGTCATGTTGGACCCCCGTTCACGTGAGCAAAATACGTGACCGATATTCCCGCACCCAATCCACCCAGCCGAAAAAAGCGCATCAGCAGCCTGTTCAAGGAACTGTGTTCCAGTCCACTGGGGGCTTTCAGCTGTTTTATCGTTCTTTCGTTTTTTGTGGTTGGGCTCTTCGCTGATTTCATTACGCCCTATGACCCGATCAAGATCGACATTCGCAACAAGCTGACGGGGCCGACGCGGGACCATTGGCTTGGCACTGATCAACTGGGCCGGGATGTCCTGTCGCGGCTGATTGTCGGTACCAAGGTGGCGCTTTATCTGGCGGTTACCTCGGTCTCCATCGCTTTGGTGATCGGCACGGTTCTGGGCATGCTGGCGGCATTTACAAACCGCTGGGTGGATTGGGCGCTTTTGCTGGTGTTCGACACCGTACGCTCATTTCCAGGCATCATGTTTGCGTTGACCGTCGTTGCACTTTTTGGGCCAAGTGTGAATTCAATCGTCGCCATCGTTGTCGTCTCCACATTCCCGTCATATGCGCGACTTGTGCGCACACAGGTCATGTCCCTGCGCAATGCCGAATTCATCGAAGCACAGCGCGCCATGGGCGCGAGCCTGCCGCGTATTCTGCGCCTGCATATCCTGCCCAATGTAATCGGCCCGGTTCTGATTGTGGCCAGTATGGATGTGCCTCTGGTGATCGGCGTTGAGGCCGGGTTGAGCTTTCTTGGCCTGGGCGTGCGCCCGCCAACACCCAGTTGGGGGGCCATCCTGAATGATGGATTCACGTTTATCCGCAATACGTCGTGGATCGTGTTTGCCGGCGGGCTGCCATTGATCCTGACCACCGTGGCGTTCACCTCGCTGGGCGAGCGCCTGCGTGACATCCTTGATCCCAAATTGAGGAAATAAGCCATGCAAACCTCATACCCCGTTGTTCAGACGCAGGATCTGAGCATTGATTTTGGCGCGGTGCGCGCGGTCAAGAATGCCAATATGGTCATCAATCATGGACAGATCATGGGGCTGGTAGGGGAAAGCGGCAGCGGCAAGTCCACACTTGCCAATGCGATCATCGGCTTGCTGCCACATGCGGCAAGCATCGCGGGCGGTACGCTTTCGTTTGACGGGCGCGACCTGCGTGGGTTTAGCCCCGAGCAATGGCAGGCCCTGCGCGGCCGCGAGGTTTCTTATGTGTCGCAAGACCCGATGAGCGCGCTCAATCCCTCGCTGCGCATCGGCGAACAGATGGTCGACATCCAGCATTGGAGCAAGGGCAGCCTTGACGCCAAGCTGAAGCGCGCTCTTTACGCGCTGGAGCAGGTCAGGATGCCCAACCCGGATGGGCGGCTGAACATGTATCCTCACGAGTTGTCGGGCGGTCAGAAACAGCGGGTCTGTATTGCCATGGCCATCATGGCGCGCCCCAAGCTGCTGATCGCGGATGAGGCAACAACGGCGCTGGATGCCACGTTGGAGGTTCAGATTGTCAAGCTGCTGAAGGAGCTACAGGCAGACATCGGCTGTGCGATGCTGTTTGTGACCCATCACCTGACAGTGGTGGAGGCGCTCTGTGACGAGGTGACCGTGATGTATCATGGTGACATCCGCGAGAAAGGGCCGGTGAGTGACGTATTTTCCAACCCCACAGATGATTACACCCGAAGCCTGCTGAACTGTGATCCCGCGCGCATCCCTGAGAAATGCAGGCGCTTGCCGGTGATGTCTGATCCGACGCTCAAGCGCCTTGCGGACCCTGTGCTGGACAAGACCCGCATCGACAAAACACAAGATCCGATCCTGTCGATCAACAATCTCGATGTGACTTTCACCAAGCCGCGCGGAATGATGGACCTGCTAACGGGGCGCGCGGCGCGCCGCGTGGAGGCGGTCAAGGACGCAACGCTCGACGTCGCCACCGGCGAAACGGTGGCCCTGGTCGGGGAAAGCGGATCGGGAAAGTCCACATTGGCCCGCGCCGTGTTTCGATTGGTGGCCGCGCAATCAGGTGAAATCCGGTTTGAAAACACCGATCTGTTAAAAGCCACGCCAGAGGCCATGCGCAAGGCCCGCAATCGCATGTCCATGATGATGCAAGACCCCATCGGCAGCCTCAGCCCGCGCACAACCGTTGGTGCCGCCATTGTCGAGCCGCATCTTATTTCAGGCGCCTCACCGGGGCTTGATCTGCAACAAGAGGCAAAACGTCTGTTGGCTCTGGTCGGGTTGACGGAAGATTTTGCAAAACGCTACCCGCATGAACTATCCGGGGGGCAGGAGCGCCGTGTTGGCGTGGCGCGGGCCTTGGCGCTAAACCC
>CAXBKL010000121.1:0-11224 GCA_963976125.1 uncultured Sulfitobacter sp.
GATCAGGGGGCGGTGCGCATGGCAACGGCGAACGCAGATCGCTCAGGCGTTGGGGGCGCCATCCGGTTCAGCTGTCAACCTGCCGGGGATGTGGTGCGGCCAGATGGCCCGCCCGGTCTGGTCATCGTGAACCCGCCTTATGGGGGCAGGATCGGCAACAAGAAACTGCTGTATGCGCTCTATGGCACATTTGGGCAGACGATGCTGGCCCGTTTCAAAGGCTGGCGTGTGGGGCTGGTGACAAGTGAACCTGCTCTGGCCAAGGCGACGGGCCTGCCGTGGAGGCCGCTTGGCCCGCCGGTGGCCCATGGCGGCACCAAAATCTGGCTCTGGCAGACACCCGTGTTGCGATAGCTTCCCTATTCAAACGGATCGGTGGAATAGTCGACATGGGCCAGATACAGGCCGTGCGGCGGACAGACCGGCCCACAGGCGGTGCGGTCTCTGGCGTCCAGGGCGGCCTGAACATCCGCAGGCGTCCAAGACCCGGCACCAACCCTTTCGAGAGTGCCGACAAAACTGCGGACCTGATTGTGCAGAAACGACCGGGCACGGACATCGAAATGGTATTCGGTGCCGCTGGGCGTATCGACGCGGGCGATGCTCAGGTGATCCAGTGTCTTGACCGGGCTTTCGGCCTGACAAATGGTCGAGCGGAAGGTGGTGAAATCGTGCTGGCCAATCAGGATGTCTGCGGCGGATTGCATGGCCGAGACATCAAGGGGATGTTTGATTTGCCAGACCAGCCCCTTGGCATGGGTGGCCGGGGCGCGGCGGCTGAGGATACGAAAGAGATACCGCCGCTCAAGCGCCGAGAAACGGGCATGGAAATCATCCCCGACGGCGGCGCAATCGACAACCGCAACGGGCAGCGGTTTGAGATGGTAATTCAATGCCTCCGACAATCGAAACGGAGACCAGTCACCGTTCATGTCGCAATGGGCAACCTGACCCAGACCGTGCACGCCTGCGTCGGTGCGGCCAGCGGCGGCAATATTGTGCGTGCGCGGTTCCAGCTTGGCAAGGGCCGCTTCAATTCCGCCCTGCACCGAGGGCAGGCCAACCTGCCTTTGCCAGCCGACAAAAGGGGCACCGTGGTATTCGATTTTCAACGCAAAACGGGGCATGGGCGCGACTTAGCCTGCGCGCCGGGTTCTGGCAATCCCCGGCGCGGATCCCTATGTTGAGGATCACAAGAAACGGGGCGGGTGCAGCTTTGGTCATTTCACGCATAGCTGACGGCATTTGGCGGCAGGTTGAGACGGTGCAGGACAGCCTGTCGGAAACCTTTTTCGAGCCTGTCATTCGCCTTGGGGTCACTGGCCTTGCCCGGTCGGGCAAGACGGTACTCATCACGTCGCTTGTGGCGAACATGCTGGATCGGGGGCGGATGCCGGGTTTGCTGGCGCAGGGGGAGGGGCGCATCGAGGCGGCCTTTTTGCAACCCCAGCCGGACGACACCATTCCGCGATTTGACTATGAGGGGCATCTTGCCGCGCTCACCGGCAGAACCCCGCATTGGCCCGACAGCACCCGTGCCATTTCGGAACTGCGCCTGTCACTCAAGGTGCAGCCCAACGGGTTGTTGTCCGGCCTGCAGGGGCCGCGCACGATCCATCTCGATATTGTGGATTATCCGGGCGAGTGGCTTCTGGATCTGGGTCTCATGGACCGGACCTACGAAGACTGGGCGTCCGAGACGCTGGACCGCATCGCCACGCGCCCTTCGGCGGCGTCTTTTCTGGCACAGGCCGCCGGGGCGGATGCGGCGGCGCCACATGATGAACCCCTGGCGCAGTCATTGTCCAAGGCCTTTGCCAGCTATTTGCATGCCGCGCGGGCAGAGGGGTTTTCCGATTGCACACCGGGCCGTTTCCTGTTGCCCGGAGATCTGGCGGGCAGTCCGGTGCTGACCTTTGCGCCGATCGCCACGGATGGCCCCTCGCGGCGGGGCACCCTGCACCGCGAGATGTCGCGGCGGTTCGAGGCGTATAAACGCGACGTGGCAAAACCGTTTTTTCGGGACCACTTCGCCCGGATCGACCGTCAGGTGGTGTTGGTGGATGCGCTGGGCGCGATCCATCAGGGGCCGCGCGCGGTGGAAGATCTGCGCGCCGCCCTTGCCGAGACGCTGACCGCGTTCCGACCCGGACAAAACGGGTTCCTGAGTGGTCTTGTGGGCGGCAAGCGGGTTGAAAAAATCCTGTTTGCTGCAACCAAGGCCGACCACCTGCATCACGCACAGCATCCACGTCTGACCGCCATCATGGAAGCATTGGTACGCGAGGCACGGGACCGTGCGCAATACGCCGGAGCCGAAACCAAGGCGATGTCGATTGCCAGCCTGCGCGCCACAACCGAAGCCACCCTTCCCCATGACGGCGATACGCTGGACGTGGTTCAGGGCAGGTTGCTCGACTGCGGCAGGGAGGCCGCGTTTTACCCCGGTGAATTGCCGGGTGATCCGGCGCATTTGCTCAATCCTGCGCGACAGGGGGCCGAGAGATGGCTGGATCAGGACTATCAGATCATGCGGTTTGCCCCGGCTCCGCTGGACCTGCGACCCGGTGATGGTCCGCCGCACATTCGGCTCGACCGAGCGGTCGAATTCCTGATCGGAGACCGGCTGTGACCGTTCTGCGGCCAGCGCGGTCAACCGATGCGGGGGCGGTCGGCTCCATCCTGTCGGAATTCATCGACACAACCGATTGGATGCCACGGGTTCATACGCGGGCCGAGGATATCGCTCATGCCGGTGAGCTGATCCGGCGCGGGTGGGTAACGGTTGCGGAGCATCAGGGCGAGGTCGTCGGGTTTGCGGCCTGTAGCGGCGGCGAGTTGAACGCCCTCTATGTGGCAAAGTCGATGCGCGGAAACGGCATTGGATCGGCGCTTGTCGGGGCGCTCAAGAGGGCGCAGGACGTGCTGGTTCTGTGGACCTTTGAGCGCAACACGCGCGGACAGGCATTTTATCTGGCACATGGATTTGTCGAGGTGGCGCGGACCGAGGGTTCGGGCAACGATGAGAAGCTGCCTGACATTCAGTACCATTGGCAACGGAGGGCGCTGTGATGGCCAAAGGACCGGTACTTATTGATCTGGACGAAACCACTGCCGCCCGGCAAACGGTTTCAGACGCCCCACCGGTGCCGGATGTGGTGGCGGTGCCACAGGGGCAGGCGATGCAGGCGGCGGCAAGGCTGGCCGCCCGCAGACCGTCGGTGCTGGCGCGGCTGTTCTGGGCCTTGGCGACGGCATTGGTTGGCGCAATCGTGTCGATTGCGGCGTGGAATTTTGTCAATGACCTGATCGCGCAGAACCCCGTTCTGGGCTGGATGATGACGGCTCTGGTGGCGGTGTTTGTCCTTGTGCTGTCGCTGATCGGGTTGCGGGAGTTGGCGGCCTTTGGGCGGCTGTCGCGGCTTGATGGGGTGCGACATGCGGCGGGCGAGGCGTTGAATGGCGACGATCTCAAGGCGGCGCGGGTTGTGACCGATCGGCTTGTCGCACTTTACAAAGGACGCGAGGAGACGCGTTGGGGGCGGGATCGGCTTGCTGAATTGCGGGTCGATCAGTTGGATGCGCAGGGTCTGCTGGGGTTGGCAGAGTCGGAATTGTTGATGCCACTGGATCAGGCGGCGAGCCGCGAAGTCGAAGCAGCGGCACGTCAGGTTGCGACGGTGACGGCGCTGGTTCCGCTTGCCTTGGCGGATGTCGCGGCGGCGCTGACAGCGAATTTGCGCATGATCCGGCGGGTGGCCGAGATTTATGGCGGGCGCTCGGGGTTTCTGGGGTCATGGCGGCTTACGCGGGCGGTGTTGTCGCATTTGGTGGCCACCGGCGCAGTGGCGGTTGGCGACGATATGCTTGAACCGATCCTGGGCGGGTCGATCCTTGGCAAATTGAGCCGCCGGTTTGGCGAGGGATTGGTGAACGGCGCCCTGACCGCGCGGGTTGGGGTTGCGGCGATGGAAGTGTGCCGACCGCTGCCGTTTGCCGCCGGCCGGCAGCCCAAGGTGCGTACAATTGTGGCCCGCGCGCTGGGCGGATTGTTCGGACAGGGAAAATGAGCCACCCCCGTAGGGGCTGCAGGAGGTCATGATTAGGGACCGGCCCCCAAGGACCGCTGGCGCGTTTTCGATCAAAAAGAGAGGCTATGCGGGGCTTGTTCGCATCCGCGCCGGGGCCTATAAGCGCGCTATGGAGTATCGTTTTGCGATCATCATACGAATTATTTCCCCGGCGCTCTGAACAACAGACGCCGGGCCAAGGTGTTTGAGCTTATCGCACCGTCTTAACCTGACCCATTCCTATTGCCAGAAGGACGCCTGCGATGTGCGCCGATATGCCTGAAAAACTTGACTATAAATCCACGTTGAACCTGCCCAGGACCGATTTCCCGATGCGGGCGGGATTGCCCAAGCGCGAGCCTGACTGGCTGGCGCGCTGGGAACGGATTGGCGTCTATGACCGTCTGCGCGAAAAAGAGGGCCGGACGCCCTTTACCCTGCATGATGGCCCTCCTTATGCGAACGGGCATTTGCACATCGGTCATGCGCTGAACAAGACGATCAAGGACATGATCGTGCGCAGCCATCAGATGATGGGGTTTGATGCGCGCTATATCCCCGGTTGGGACTGTCACGGGCTTCCGATTGAATGGAAGATCGAAGAGCAGTACCGCAAGAAGGGGCGCGACAAGGACGAGGTGCCGATCAATGAGTTTCGGGCCGAGTGCCGTAGCTTTGCCGCCGGTTGGGTGGACGTGCAGCGCGAGGAGTTCAAACGGCTGGGGGTGCAGGGTAATTGGGGCGATCCTTACCTGACGATGGATTTCCATGCAGAGCGGGTGATTGCCGAGGAATTCATGAAATTTCTGATGAATGGGACGCTGTATCAGGGGTCGAAACCTGTGATGTGGTCTCCTGTTGAGCAGACCGCACTGGCCGAGGCGGAGGTGGAGTACCACGACAAGGACAGCTTTACTGTTTGGGTGAAGTTCGAGGTTGTTGAGGACGATGAGGCCCCGGATCAGGTCGGGGGCGGCGCAGACAGCGTGTCGCAATCCCGCCCTATGAGCCAGGATTTCGTGGGGGCAAAAGTTGTCATCTGGACCACCACACCCTGGACCATACCGTCGAACAAGGCTGTCGTTTATGGCGCCGGCATTTCCTATGGCCTTTATGAGGTCACCGCGACACCGGACGAATGCTGGGCGGTGGCAGGCGACAAATACCTGCTGGCCGACAATCTGGCCGCTGATGTCTTTGGCCGCGCGCGGCTGGAGGACGATCAGTGGACGCGCGTCCGTGATGTGACGGCTGATGAGTTGGCGGGGTTGTTATTGAAGCACCCATTCGCCGGCGCCGAGGGCGGCGGCGGCGAATGGGATGATCTGCGCGATTTCCGCGCCGCCGATTTTGTGACCGATACCGAAGGTACCGGATTTGTGCATTGCGCGCCGTCCCACGGTCTTGAGGAATACGAACTCTACCGTGATCTTGGCATGCTCGAACAGGTGATCACCTACAACGTGAATCCCGATGGACGGTTCCGCGAGACCCTCCCGTTTTTTGGCGGCAAGGCGATCCTCAAGCCGAACGGCAAAGAGGGTAACGCAAATGCGGCGATCATCGACAAGCTGGTCGAAGTTGGCGGGTTGCTGGCGCGGGGCAAGATCAAGCACAGCTACCCACATTCGTGGCGGTCCAAGGCACCGGTGATCTACCGCAACACACCGCAGTGGTTTGCCGCGATTGACAAGCCGGTGGGCGATGGTCTGGATATGCATGGCACGACCATCCGCGAACGTGCGTTGACCGAGATCGACAATGTGAACTGGACGCCCAAATCGGGGCGCAACCGGCTTCATGCCATGATGGAGGCCCGGCCCGATTGGGTGCTGTCGCGCCAACGGGCCTGGGGCGTGCCGCTGACGTGCTTTACCAAGAAAGGTGCCCTGCCCACGGACGAGGATTTTCTGCTGCGCAATCCGCAGGTGAACCGGCGCATCACCTCGGCGTTTGAGGCCGAAGGGGCCGATGCGTGGTATGAGGAAGGCGCAAAAAAGCGTTTCCTTGAGGGGATCGTGAACCCCGATCACTATGAGCAGGTCACGGATATTCTGGACGTGTGGTTTGATTCCGGATCAACCCACGCCTTCACCCTGCGTGACCGTCCCGACGGTACCGAGGACGGGATTGCCGATGTCTATATGGAAGGCACGGACCAGCACCGCGGCTGGTTCCATTCATCCTTGCTGCAGTCGGTGGGCACCACCGGACGCGCGCCTTACCGCAATGTGGTGACGCATGGATTTACGCTGGATGCCAAAGGCATGAAGATGTCCAAGAGCATCGGCAATACCATCGTGCCCGAAAAAATCATCCAGCAATATGGCGCAGATATTCTGCGTCTTTGGGTGGCACAGACGGACTATACACAGGATCAGCGGATCGGGGATGAGATTCTCAAGGGCGTGGCCGACAGCTATCGCCGCCTGCGCAACACCATGCGCTATATGCTGGGTGCATTGAGTGATTTCAGCGAAGCGGACCGTGTTGAGCCTGTTGATATGCCGGAATTGGAACGCTGGGTACTGCACCGTCTGGCCGAGCTGGATAAGGTTGTGCGCGACGGCTATGCGCGTTTTGATTTTCAGGGGGTGTTTCAGGCGGTGTTTACCTTTGCCACCGTTGATCTGAGCGCGTTCTATTTCGATATTCGCAAGGACGCCCTGTATTGCGACGGCGATACCCGGCGGCGGCGGGCGGCGCGGACAGTTCTGGACATTCTGTTCCATCGGCTGACGACCTGGCTGGCGCCGGTGCTGGTGTTCACCATGGAAGAAGTCTGGCTGGAACGGTTCCCCGGTGAGAACAGCTCGGTGCATATGCTGGACATCCCACAGACACCAAATGACTGGCTGGACGCTGATTTGGCGGCGAAATGGGCGCAGGTGCGGGCCGCGCGCCGTGTGGTGACATCGGCGCTTGAAGTGCAGCGTGTCGACAAGGTGATCGGGGCCTCGCTTGAGGCGGCTCCGGTGGTTTATGTCGAGGACGCCGTACAACGGGCGGCCTTGGAAAGCGTGTCATTCGAGGACGTGAGCATCACGTCTGACATCACGGTCAGTGGCGACGCAGCCCCCGATGATGCGTTCCGTATGCCGGAAGTTGGGGGGGTTGCCGTTGTCTTTGCCAAGGCGGAGGGCCAGAAATGCGCACGCTGCTGGAAGGTACTGCCGGATGTTGGCACCCACACCCGCGAGGGTGTCTGCGGGCGCTGTGACGCGGCAATGACCGAACTGGGGTGACAGGACGGCGGGCAGGCCCCGCCGTTACATCATGTTTCGGGTTGAGACCCTGCGCGCCTGCGTGCAGGGTCTTTTCATGAAATATCGCAGTTTGCATACCCGTTTTGGCGACCTGACGCTGACCGAAAAGGATGGCGCGATCACCGGGCTTGATTGGTATTGGTCCCGGACGCAGGACGCCAGCGCCCTTTTGGATGACGCAGTCGGGCAACTTGCTGACTACGACCGTGGCGCGCGGGAGGAATTTGACCTGCCTTTACGGGTGGCAGGGTCGGATTTCCAACGCGATGTCTGTGCCGAAATGAGCGCCATTCCCTTTGGATACACAAAGACTTACGGCGATATTGCAAAGGCGCTGAGCGTCCCGGCACAGGCGGTCGGGCAGGCTTGTGGCGGCAATCCCATACCGATCATCATTCCGTGCCACCGGGTGATGGGGGCCAAGGGACTGACCGGGTTTTCGGGTCGTGGGGGTGTGGAAATGAAGGTGGCTCTCCTGCGTCATGAGGGCGCGGCGGGGCTGTTGATCTGAGCCACCCGGCGCACCAATAACCAGAGACCGGGGGCGGGTCAGAACGTTTTCAGCGGGTCAGTGATTCAGGGAGTTGCTGGAGTGGCCCGCGAATCTGTCATCATAAGGATGGCGCCGAACCAATCCGACCATCCCACCCAGCCCCAAAATGCCTAGGGGCAGGCTGGAGATAAACAGGATGCGCGCAACCGATGCCGCGTCTCCGGGGCCTTCCATGTCAAGAAACCCGGCGGCGTTGACGACAATTCCCACATAGGCGGCCCCAAGGGCATATCCCAACCGTTGCACGGTTGGCATCGCGCCGGCCACCCGATGGACCTCGGAGGTCGGGGCAAGGGCGGTGACGCGGCGCAGGATGAATGTCCAGGCCATGCCAAATCCCCCGCCTTCCAGGGCCGAGAAAACGCCAATCAGCCACAGCGGACCATTGGGGATGGACCAGACAAATCCGGCGATACTCAGCACTGTCACGCTCATGCCGAGAGTGATCCAGATGCGGTCCTGCCGTTCAGGCGCACCGCTGACCGTGACGGCGGCCAAGGTCCAGCCCACAGAGGAACAGGCCACCAGATACCCCGCCGTCAACACAGAAATGCCGTGGACCATCGTCATCAGGATCGGGCCATAGGCAAGCAGGCCAATGGTGGCCATCGAAATGCACAGCAACATCAACAAGGTGGCCCCAACTGCGTGGCGCGGGTCTAGCGGGGCGGAAGGCAACAACCTGTCTGAGGCGGCCTTGCCATCGCGCCAGAGAAACCAGATCAGGCAGGACACCCCGGCAAGGACGAACCCGGCAGTGCGCCAGAACTCGACCCGGACCCCAGCATAAGAAATCAATACCACCGCAAGGCATAACAAGCTGAGCCGGGAAAACGGAAACCGGCCAACCGGCTCGGTCTTTTTGACTGTGGTATCGCGGCGCAGCGCTATCCAGAGCGCCAACATCCCGGCCTGAGCCGCAAAGACCCCAAAGCCGATCCGCCAACTGGCATATTCAACAAAGAGGCCCCCCAAAAGAGGGCCCAGGAAGGCCGACAGCCCCCAAAAGGTGGATACACTTGCCATCGCACGTGCGGTGTATCGGCGTGGGAACAGCACGCCCAGTGCAACAAATGCCATCGCCACCAGACCACCGCCGCCAATGCCCTGCAAAGCCCGGCCCAACAAAACAAACTCCATGGTCGGGCTGATGGCGCTGATCGCGCAGCCCAGGCCAAAAAGACCGGCGGACAGGGCCATGGGAAAGCGCAGGCCATAGCGCATCGTCAGCAGCGCGGTTGCCGCCCCGGCGACAATTGAACCGATCTCGTAAATGGAGACTGACCAACTGACCAATGCGGCGCCACCGATTTCCTCGACGATGGACGGCAACATTGTGGCCACGATCAGGCTGTCGGCGGCATGGAGCCACACCGCCAGACAAACCAGTGCCAGGGCACTGGTTTCAGTTCCTTTCAGAAATTCGCGCCAGGACACATATTCGTCCGGCAGGGGGGCGGTTGGATTGGTCATGTCATGCTTGCCTCTGCCTTGTTCTGCAGGGTCAAGTTAGGTTGAGGTCAAGCAGAATTTTCAGGGGTCGCCTGCCGGGAGCAGTTGCTGTGCGGCCCCGGCCAGAACCAGATAGATTGATGTAATCACCAGCCCCCAATGGGCCCAGCTTTCGGGGTGGAAGTCGACCCAGGCGGCCCAGCCGGCAAAACCCGTCCAGGCCAGGGCCACCGGCAAGGTCACGGCGCGCCACCGTTCGGTACGGACCGGATGCACGAACTTGATCGGTATGAACATCGTGGTCGCCAATACCGTCACACCGATCAGCGACGCCCACCACGACGGTTCCAGCGCAAACAGGACCAGCACCACCATGTTCCAGCATCCAGGGAATCCGGAAAAGGAATTGTCCTTTGTTTTCATCCGCGTGTCCGCAAAATAAAGGGCCGAGGCAAAGGTGATGATGATGATCATGACCCAGCCGCTCCAGCCGTCCATCAGGCCCGATTTGAACAACGCGAAGGCAGGAATGAAAACATAGGTCAGATAGTCGATAATCAGGTCCAGCAAGACTCCGTCAAATTCGGGTGCATTGACTTTGACGTGGTACCTGCGCGCCAGCGGCCCGTCGATGCCATCCACAAAAAAGGCAACAACCAGCCAGAGGAACATCAAGTCCCACCTTTCATCCACAGCGGCCAACATGGCCAGCATGGCGAAAACAGCGCCCGTTGCAGTGAAGAGGTGAACAAGAAGGGCGCGCATCTGAATGGTCATGCCGCAGGTGTCGCAAATCTGGCGCGGGGATGGAAGAGGGAATGGTGGTGTCAACGCAAAGCACCCTGTGTCCGGGCGCGGGCTTCTGGCGCAAATCGCGGGTGACATGGTGGTGTTTGGCGAAGGGCTGGCCGTGATGCACGACACGGCGGAAAGGTTGCAAATCCAAGTCATCCCGCCGGATCATCTGGACCCGGCAAAGACAGAAATCCAGCGCGATGGTCGCCAGATTGTGCAGGGTGTAGAATTCGACGCCAGCGGGCGGCGGGTGGCTTACTGGATTTTTCCAGAGCGCCCGCATTCGGTTTTTTCTGACCATTCCCCTGCCGTTAGGGTGGGCGCGGCGCACGTTCTGCACGTCTTTCATCCGATCGCGCCCGGACAGGTGCGCGGCCTGTCTTGGGTGGCACCGGCGGTTGTGACGGCGAATGAACTGAACCAGTGGAAAGATGCCACGCTTGTCGGTGCGAAAATGGCCGCAATGCAGGCGGGTTTCATCACCGATACATCCGACACCGGCGGCGAAGAAGAACTCTTTGCTGAACCCACATGGGAACCGGGAGCGCTGACGCGCCTGCCTCTGGGAACTGACGTGAAATTCAGCGCCCCGGACCAGATGAAAGACGCCCCCGCCTTGCTGCGCATGACGTTGCAGGAACTGGCCGCTGCACTTGGGGTGCCGGAATTCCTGCTGTCGGGCGACTTGACCAACGCCAACTATTCCAGCCTCCGGGCGGGATTGATTCCTTTCCGGGCGCGTATCGACCAAGTGCAGCACAACACGCTTGTGCCCCAAGTGTTGCGCCCTGTCTGGCGGCGCTGGTTGGCGCTGGAAATTCTGGCGGGTCGGATGGACGCCCCCGCCGATACCCCGTGCGACTGGATAATGCCGCGCCCGCAACAAGTGGACCCGGCAAAGGACTTGGAAGCGACCGAAAAGGCGCTTGCCCTTGGCCTGATCAGCCGCACGAACGCCATCAACGAACTGGGATGGAATGCGGATGACATTGACGAAGAAATCCAAGCGGATCGCGCCCGCGAAGCCGAATTGGGCCTGACCTACGCCAACCCGACAACGCAACCGACGATTCCCAAGGAGGGCACCG
>CAXBKL010000122.1:0-11124 GCA_963976125.1 uncultured Sulfitobacter sp.
AACGGCGTGGCCGCGATCAGGCGGGCAAACTGGTTTTCGGTCTGGATCTTTTTCGGCATCAGATTCAAAAGCGCGATCCTGAGCGGGCGGATATCCTGACGGGACGCCAACTCTTCGTCCAGCACCATGACGCCCTCGCGCTTGAGCACGTCAAAGGCAGGAAGGGTTGCGGGAAGCTTTATCGGCATGGGTTTGCTTTCAACTGTGTCGGTCGCAATAAATAGGGATAAGTTCACTGACTGCCAAGGGCTGTGCGGGCTGCGGGGCCGGTTGGGGGGCCTGCCCCCCGTCAGCAGAGCTGCCCCCCCCCGGAGTTTATTTTGAAAGATGAAGAATGGACCCGATCCTTTTCATCTTTCAAAAAAACTCCGGGGTCTGGGGCAGAGCCCCAGGACGGTTCAGTCGGGCAATTTCTCTGCGATCAGAGAGACAAAATCGGCCTCACTAGACAGTGTGGCGATCTCATCGGCGGTGATGGTGACACCCCAGGAGGCCATTGCCTCATAACGAGGCTGGCGGTGTGCAAGTGCGCGGGCATAGGTCCAGCGGATAAAGTCATCGGGATCGACGTCGTCCTCTGTGCATGTGTTTTCATTCAGATATTCCTCCCATACCTTCTTGAGAAAAGCAGGTTGGTAGGCCATTGGTTTCGGAGCGCGGTCAAAGCGGCGGATCAGTTCACGGGTATGGGCCTCGTCCCCCTTGATCCAGATCAGCAGGCATTCCGTGGAAAGGGCAGACAAGAGCGGGTCTTCGGGGTCTTCTGCATCGACCCATTCGCAAATTGACCCGCCGGTGTCACAGATGAAATACGGGTAGCCGTAAAGATCATGGGCCCGGCTTGCGAAATGGGCTGTGTCCATCAGCGCGGCAATTTCAGCCTGCCGAAAGGCCTCCTGGCGTTTGGCATATTCGGTCATCGGCATTCCACCCCTGTCCGGATCACCGGGTTTGCCAAGCCAAGTGGCCACGGGGGCGAGATTTTCGAAAGTGATGTTGGAGCCGATGTAGATGCTGTCGCTCAGAAGAAGATCTCGCAGGAATGGCACCTTCATTGCCTCGGCTTTGGCGTTGTCGGTGATCAATTCACCCAGATAGCGTGTGCCAATCCGGTAATCGATGGAATAATGGAACCAATCGCCAGAGCCGCGCAGCAGACCCGACAGATGGGTCTTGCCCAATCCTGACATGCCAAAAACAAGCACATTGCGGTGCGACGCGGCGCGCCATTCTTGAGCAGTTGCGTAAAGCATCGTGTTGCGGTCCCTGATCGGCTTTTCCTCTACCTAACCGAGCCTGTGACAAGACGCCAGATGCGCCCGTCCAGCACGACCAGTCCCATGGCCAGCAGCGCAAAGCCGCCATAGGCCGCCGGGCGCAGGGTTTCGCCCAGCACCACGACACCCAGAACGATGGCAAATGGCGGGATCAGCAAGGTCACCAGCATCAGGTTACCGCTGCCGGCCATGGCCAGAACCCTGTAATAGAGCAGATAGGCCAGCGCGGTTGCGCCAAGGGCGTAATACCCGATAGCCCAGAGCGTACGCGGTGCCAGGTCGAGGGTCATGGGGCCTTCGACCACCCATGCCAGCGGTATCACGATCAGCGCGCTGCCCGTCACCATGCCTGCGGCGGCGAGTTGTGGGGGCTGGCCCCAGAGCAGCTTGCGCGCCCAGACACCTGCCAGGGCGTAGGATACAGTGCCCGCGGTCACCGCCAGTTGGGCCAGGGACTGAAGGTCGAAATTGCGCAGGTTTTCCAGGCCGATGGCGGTGGTGACACCTGCAAAACCCAGCATGACGCCAAGCGCCTTGCGCGCAGTGATGCGTTCATCGGCAAAGAAAATGGCAGCGGCGAGGACCCCGAAAATCGCCGTTGCCGCGTTCAGAATCGACGTCAGGCCACTTTCGATATGTAGTTGGCCCCAGGTCATCAAACCGAAGGGGATGACATTGTTGAGCAGCCCCATGCCCAGGAACCCGATCCAGACTTTTGGGTCACGCGGGACGGGGATGCGCATGACAAATACCGCCAGCCACAGAGCCAGCATTGCCCATCCCACACGGTGCGCGACCGCTGTTATGGGGCCAATTTCGTCCAGTGCTATGCGGATGGACACAAATGTCGCCCCCCAAAGGGCCGCCAGCAGCGCCATTTCGATCCAGGCGCGGGTCGTGACAGATTTTTGTATTTCCATGTGAATTTCCTAGAACGCCGCACGCGTTCAGGCGACCCGGATCATGCGGTCTTTCGCGTCTCGTTCCAGATGTTGAGGTAGTTGCCCGCAAAAATGATCAGCGCACCGACAAAGACCCAGACGTCCAGCGCTTCGCCATAAAGCACCATGCCAACCACGGCGATGATCGGCAGGCGGGCAAAATCCACCGGGGCCACCACCGCAGCAGGTGCCAGCGTCAGCGCGGTTGTGATGCAGAAATGCGCAAGCAATCCGCCAACGGCAACCAGCATCAGGAACGGCAGCGCGTCGACAGTCGGCAGCGCGATGTCACCATCAAATCCGGCAGTGACGACCCCGAATATCAGTTGCAGAAACGTCAGGTAGAACATGATCCCGAGGATGCTTTCGGTGCGGGTCAGGCGTTTGGTAAAGACGTAGGTCAGCGCAAAAAAGACCGCACAGGCGGCCGCCGCAAGGATGCCGGCGTTCAGCCCGGCCATGTCCGGGCGGGCGACGATCAGGATGCCGGCAAATCCCATGACCGCTGAAAGGCCGCGCACCCGCGTCAGACGTTCACCCAAAAGCAGCGGCGACAGCATGATCACCCAGAGCGGTGTGGTGAATTCGAGCGCAAAGACCTGCGCCAGCGGCACCGCAGTCACGGCAAAAAACCAAAGGTTCTGACCCGTGAAGTGAAACAGATTGCGGATGATATGTGCCCCAATGACCTGGGTTTTCAGCTGATGCAGACGGCCCAGCCATGTGGCGACCCCGAGGACAACGATCACGCCAAAGGCGGAGCGGTACATCATGATTTCAAACGTATCGAAATCGGCGCTCAGCTCACGCCCCGCGACCGCCATCGCCGTAAAGGACGCAATGGCCCCCAACATCCAGAGTGCTGCACGCAGGGCCTGAGGGCGTGGCGCAGCCTCGGGCGTCACTCCCATTCAATCGTTCCGGGGGGTTTGGACGTGATGTCGTAGGTGACACGGTTGATCCCCGGCACTTCGTTGATGATGCGGGTGGCAGTTTCGCCGAGAAATTCGTGACTGAACGGATAATAATCCGCAGTCATCCCGTCAACAGAGGTCACTGCGCGCAAGGCACAGGCAAAGTCATAGGTGCGTCCGTCGCCCATCACACCCACGGTGCGAACCGGCAGTATCGCCACGAAGGCCTGCCAGATCTCATCATAAAGCCCATGCTTGCGGATCTGGTCGATGTAGACGGCGTCTGCTTCACGCAGAATGTCGAGTTTGGGGCGGGTGATTTCTCCGGGGCAGCGGATGGCGAGACCCGGACCGGGGAAGGGGTGGCGTCCAATGAAGGATTTGGGCAGGCCAAGCTCAACACCCAGGGCGCGGACTTCGTCCTTGAAAAGTTCGCGCAGGGGTTCAACCAGTTTCAGGCCCATCTTTTCGGGCAGGCCGCCGACGTTGTGGTGCGATTTGATCGTCACGGAGGGGCCGCCGGAGAAGCTCACCGATTCGATCACATCCGGGTAGAGCGTGCCCTGCGCCAGAAATGTCGCGTCCCCGACCGCCTTTGCGTGTTTCTGGAACACGTCGATAAAGAGCCTGCCGATGATCTTGCGTTTGGTTTCCGGATCAGAGACACCATCGAGTTCGCCCAGGAACAATTCCTGTTCGTCCGCGTGGATCAGCGGCATGTTGTAATGATCGCGGAACATGGTCACGACCTCTTCGGCCTCGCCCTTGCGCAGCAATCCGTGGTCAACAAAGACACAGGTGAGTTGGTCGCCTATGGCCTCGTGAATGAGGACCGCTGCAACCGAGGAATCCACACCGCCGGACAGGCCGCAGATCACCTTTTGATCGCCCACCTGCGCGCGGATGGCGGCGATGGCCTCTTCGCGGTAGGCGCTCATCGTCCAGTCGCCCTTGAATCCCGCAAGGCGGATGAAGTTCTCATAAAGCCGCGCGCCATTTGGCGTGTGATGCACTTCGGGGTGGAATTGCACCGCATAGAAATGTCTGGTGGTATCGGCGGTAATGGCAAATGGCGCATTAGGAGAGGTGCCGAAGACCTTGAAACCGGGGGCAATTTCGCTGACGTGGTCGCCGTGGCTCATCCAGACCTGTTCGCGCTCGGCCAGAAACCAGCCCTCAAGCAGGTCCAGCGCTTCGGGTTCCGGCGTCACGTAGGCGCGGCCGAATTCTGCGGTGCCATGGCCGCGTTCCACCTTGCCGCCCAGCATTTCCATCATCACCTGCTGACCATAACAGATCCCCAGGATCGGCACGTCGAGCTCAAAGACCCGCGCCGGCGGTCGCGGCGATCCGGCGTCCATGACCGAGGCCGGGCCACCCGACAGGATCACGGCCTTGGGGTTGAAGGCGGTCAGAAAGGCATCATCCACCACGTTGAACGGGTGAATTTCGCAAAAAACATTCAGCTCGCGCAGGCGCCGGGCGATGAGTTGCGTGACCTGACTGCCGAAATCAACGATCAGCAGGCGGTCATGGTCAAGGGTCGGGGCGGTGGGGGCAATGGGATCGGTCATGGCGCTTGATTAGGCGGGCGTCGCGGCCGTGGCAAGGGTGAGACTGGGGTTCCACTCAAGACCCGCGCGAATATTGAGTCCAAAAGAGACAGGTCAGCCTGGCGGTTATGTCGTTTTTTTTCCCGGACGGGGCGTTATCTGCGCGAGGAATGGGGGGGCAATGCGCTAGGCACGGGCAAGTTTTGGCGCAGGAGGCGAGGACCATGGTGGAAAGAGGACGACGGGGACGGGGCGGAGGCGGTGCGGCGCGGCGCGCAGAGCGCAGTGCAGTATCATTCGAGACCGCGAAATTCATCGAACGGAATATCCCGAACTTCGAGGTGCTGACCGAAGAAGCGCTTGAGGTGATCGAATACAATGCCGAAACCATCCTTGAGGAAGTCGGGGTCAATTTCCTTGATAATCCGCCGGCCCTGCAGCGGTGGCGGGATGCCGGCGCGGATGTGAAGGGCGAACGGGTGCGCATCCCGCGTGGTCTGGCGCGCCAGCTTTGTGCAACGGCCCCCTCACATTACACGCAGCACGCGCGCAACCCCGAGCGCACGGTTGAAGTGGGGGGGCGCAATCTGGTGCTGGCCCCTGTCTATGGTCCGCCATTTGTGCGCGATGCCCAGGGCGGGCGGCGCTATGCCACGATGGATGATTTCAACAAGTTCGTGAAACTGGGCTACATGTCCAAGTGGCTGCACCATTCGGGCGGTACCGTGTGCGAACCAACGGATGTGCCGGTCAACAAGCGGCATCTGGACATGCTTTATGCGCATATGACGCTCAGCGACAAACCCTATATGGGGTCGGTGACGGAACCCGGCCGCGCGCAGGATTCGGTGGATATGTCCGCGATCCTGTTCGGTGAGGATTTTGTGCGGAACAACACCGTGATGACATCGCTCATCAACATCAATTCACCGATGACCTTTGACGACGTGATGATGGGCGCTCTGGAAGTCTATGCCATGAACAATCAGGCGGCGATCATTTCGCCGTTTATCGTCGGGGGTGCGATGGCGCCCGTGTCCGTCGCGGGCACCTTGACGCAGGTGCTGGCGGAAGCTCTGGCGGGCATTGCCTACAGCCAGTTGATACGGGCCGGTGCGCCGGTGATCATGGGCGCGTTCGTGACCTCGATCGACATGAATTCGGGGGCGCCGACCTTTGGCACGCCGGAGGCGGCGCATATCACCTATGGAGCGGGGCAGTTGGCGCGGCGGCTGAACCTGCCCTACCGCTCTGCGGGGTCGTTCTGTGGCTCCAAACTGCCGGATGCGCAGGCGGCCTATGAGACAGCCAACAGCCTGAACATGGGGTTGCTGTCCGGCGTAAACTTCATGCTGCATTCCTGCGGCTGGCTCGAAGGCGGGTTGGTCAGTTCATTCGAAAAATTCGTGATGGACGCGGATCAGCTTGGCATTCTGCATCATCTGGCGCGGGGTGTCGAAATCGACGAGAACGCGCAGGCGATGGATGCGATCCGCGAAGTCGGTCCGGGTGGGCATTACCTTGGGTGCGACCACACCCAGAAGAATTTCAAATCCGCGTTCTGGAAGTCCGATCTGCTGGACTACAAGCCGTTCGAGACATGGGAAGACGAAGGCGCGCGCGACACGCAGGCGCTTGCTACGCTGCGGGTAGAGAAACTGCTGGCCGATTATCAGCAGCCCTCCCTCGATCCCGCGATCCGCGAGGCGTTGGATGCCTTTGTGGCGCAACGAAAGCTCGCGGAGCCCGACAGCTTCATGTAGCTACGGCGAAGTCTGGGAGGCGCGCAGGTCGCGTGCCTCCGAGACCATCGCAATCAGCACATCGACGTGGTGGATCAGGCTATAGCTGGCGTCTGCCGCCTTGCGTTGTTCCTCGAGCGCCGCCTCGATCTCCATCAGTTTGAGCAGGGCGGGGCCGGGGCGCGGCAGCACACCATATCCCAGCACCCGTGAAAGATGGCTTGCCCGGTGGTAGGTCTCCGCCCCGATGCGCGCAGCCCGCATCATCAGGCGGGGGCGGTGCAGTGCGTTGAGCATTGAAATGATGTCTTGCATTGTTGGTCCCCTTCATGAACGCCGCGACGGGCGATTGGCCAGTCAGTGGGCATGATGGCACAACCTTAGGGTGTGTTGCGTGGGATTTGGGAGGGGCGTTCGGAGCTGGGAGAACTGTTTATCATTTGGAAACAATCATTACCAACACAGGCCCATTTTAACGAATGGGTAATAAATGCCCGCATAAGTTGTATCGCAAATCTTGAGAAAGAGACGCGGGGTAGCAGGTGGAGGAATAATTATGGCCAATCACGTCCCAAGGTACGTGCAGGACACAGGATCCGCCCTTCCTGATTGGGTGCCACCGGGTGCCAGAAACTATCTCGCCCATACCGAGCGGGGTGCCTCGATCCGGGCCTTGGCAAGGTCATCGGGATGTCATGCCTCGACGGTGCTGCGTCAGATACGCAAGATCGAAACCCGGCGCGACGACCCCCTTGTGGATGCGGCCCTGAGGAAACTGGGGTCTGCCCATGTGTCACGCAGAAGAAAGGAGCGGATGTCCCAGATGCTTAATACCTCCCAAACCGTGCCCGATGAAGAAACATTGCTGCGCCATGCGGGACGCATCTTGCGGCGGCTGTGCGAAACAGGGGCCGTTCTGGCCGTCGCGGCAGAGATGGAAAAGGCCGTTGTTGTCCGGGACACGGCAAATGGCGGCACCGCGCGGACGGCTGTTGTGGATGCAGAGCTTGCACAGGCCATGGCCCTCAAGGAGTGGATCCGGCCCATGCAGACCGGACGTGTGGTGCGCTATCAGATCACACCAGCCGGGCGTGCGGCGCTGGCTGAGATGACTCAGCCGCAGACCACGCCGTCCGGCATGGGGTTTTGCGAAGCGCAGGCACCATTTGCCAATGACCACATCGAGGAATGGCATGAGACAGAGCAGGTGGGCGCGGAGCCGCCCCGCAAACAGCGGATGCGGTATGCAGCAATCGAAAGCCCTCTGGCCGCATTGGCCCGGCGCAAGGACAAGGACGGCAAACCGTTTCTGGCGGACGCCCTGGTCCATGCGGGTGAACGGTTGCGCGAAGATTTCGAGGTCGCACAAATGGCCAGCAGGACAACTCAGAACTGGGACAATTTTCTTGTGGCCGGGACAGGGAACCCCTCGGGATCGTCTATGGATGCCGGGACCACGGCCCAGGAGGCGCGCGCGCGGGTTGCGGCGGCCCTGACCAATCTGGGGCCGGGGCTTTCTGATATTGTCTTGCGGTGTTGCTGTTATCTGGAGGGGCTGGAGGCTGCGGAGAAGAAGCTCGGCTGGTCGGCGCGTTCGGCCAAGATTGTGCTGCGGATCGCGTTGATCCGGTTGAGCCGCTATTACGATGAAACCATAGGGCGCAGTGGTCCGATGATCGGCTAGGGGCTGTCCTCGTTTTCCGACCCCTTCTGGGGATCCCGGTCAATTTTGCGTGTGTCACGCTGAAGCGTGCTGACCATGTCGGCAGGCTGGCGTACTACGGGATCAGGATCAGGAGGACAGATGACCGCACAAGACAAACGAGACGCCGCCGCCCTGCTTGTTCTTCGCTTGGGGCTGGCATGGTTCATGTTTCTGTGGGCCGCCCATAAGGTTATCACCCCGAAACAATACAAGTTCCTCGCCAAGACCTTTGATGGGGTGGATTTGTCGATTGCTCAGATCTATGCGGTGGGGGGCATCCAGATTGCGATCTGCGTGCTCGTGGCGCTGGGTCTGTTCCGCTATGCCAGCTATGGCGCGCTGGCGGTCATGCACTTTTACACCATCACCCGGCGGTGGGAGGGTTTCTTTGACCCTTTTGCGGTCAATGGAAAGGGATTCCCCATCAACCGCAACCAGGTGATTGATCTGGCAGTTATGGCGGCCTTTATTGCGCTGTTGCTGATGGTGGCGCGCGATCATTGGTCGGTTGGCGGCATGCTGCGGCGCAAAATGGGCCCGCGGTGGTGGCAATAGGGCCAATATATGCGCATAGCAGCTTTGTGCGCGGCGGGCTTTCCCAACTGCGCAAATGTGATAATGAGGGGCAACCAAGCAGGGGCCTCTTATGCGTGATTTGAAAATTCCCGAACAGCGCCACCCCGAAAAGGCGCGGAAACCTGACAATGCCCAGCCCAAGAAACCCAGTTGGATCAGGGTGAAGGCACCGGGCGGCAAAGGCTATGCCGACACCGCCAGGATCATGCGCGACAACAAGCTGGTCACGGTTTGTGAAGAGGCGGGGTGCCCCAATGTCGGCGAATGCTGGAGCCAGGGCCATGCCACCATGATGATCATGGGAGAAGTCTGTACGCGCGCCTGCACGTTCTGCAACATTGCGACGGGCAAACCGCCAGAAGACCTGGATGTGTTTGAACCGGGGCGGGTGGCCGATGCGGTGGCCAAGTTGGGATTGAACCACGTTGTAATCACCTCGGTTGACCGGGATGACATTGAGGACGGGGGCGCCGAGCATTTTGCCCAGACCATCCGTGCCATTCGGCATCGCAGCCCCGACACAACCATTGAAATCCTGACGCCGGACTTTATCCGCTGCGGCCCAGAAGCGCTTGAACAGGTGGTCGAGGCGCGCCCGGACGTCTTTAACCATAACCTTGAAACGGTGCCGGGGCTCTACCCGGAAGTGCGTCCGGGTGCGCGGTATTTCCATTCCCTGCGCCTTTTGCAGCGGGTCAAGGAACTTGACCCTTCGATGTTCACCAAATCGGGCATCATGGTGGGGCTGGGTGAGGACAAGCAGGCGGTGGTTCAGGTCATGGAAGACATGCGCGCCGCAGACATTGATTTTCTGACCATTGGCCAATATCTGCAACCGACGCCAAAGCACCACCGCGTTGATCGCTTTGTGCATCCCGATGAATTCGCCGTTTATGAAAAAACCGCCTATAATAAGGGGTTTCTGATGGTGTCGGCGACGCCGCTGACGCGGTCGAGTTATCACGCGGGCGATGATTTTGCGCAGCTGAGAGCGGCGCGGGACAAGAAGCTGGGCCGCAGCTAGGCTGAACCTTCCAGACACCAGGTGATGGGGGCCTGCAGCCCGACGGGGCGAATTGGGGTTATGCGAGAGCGTCCCGCGGAGCAACGCCGGTGGCGGTGTTCATATTGACCCGATCCGGTCGTATTTGCCAGCGATTGACCGTCTTGAGCACCGATTGATGGCGGGAAATCAATCAATTCTCACCCTGTCATAAAACCGTAACACAACTGTCACAAAAGCTCAGCACCGGCGGCCTAGATCGGCGTTGTGACCGTCATGGGACGGTCGCAGGCATCCCATCTCGACAGGAGACATCATGTCATTGACTAAACTGACGACATCCGTTCTGGCCCTCGCGGCCCTGTCTGCCGCACCCGCCGTTGCGCGCGATCAGGTTCAGGTTGCCGGGTCATCCACCGTGCTGCCCTATGCATCCATCGTTGCCGAGGCGTTTGGCGAAAATTTCGACTTTCCGACCCCGGTTATTGAATCAGGAGGTTCCTCTGCCGGTCTCAAGCGATTCTGCGAAGGTGTTGGGGAAAACACGGTCGACATTGCCAATTCCTCGCGCCGGATCAAGCCGGCGGAGGTCAAGGTCTGCGCGGACAATGGTGTGGCCGACATCATCGAAGTGCGCATTGGCTATGATGGCATCGTTTTTGCCTCTGACATCAATGGCAACAGCTTCGCGTTCACGCCTTCCGACTGGTACAGGGCGATTTCCGACAGGCTGGTCATTGACGGCGCGATTGTCGACAACCCCAACATCCTGTGGAACGACGTGAACCCGGATTTCCCCGCGCAGCCCATTCAGGCGTTTGTACCCGGCACCAAACACGGTACGCGCGAAGTATTCGAGGACAAGGTTATCCTGGCGGGCTGTGAAGAAACCGGCGATTTCGACGTGTTCCTTGCAACCGCTGAGGGCGGCACCGACAAGGCCCGCAAGAAGGCCGCCGAGAAAGCCTGTATTGCGCTGCGCACCGATGGAAAATCCGTGGACATCGACGGCGACTATACTGAAACCCTCGCCCGCATCGGCAGCAACCAGGACGGTATCGGCGTCTTCGGTCTGGCGTTTTATGAGAACAATACCGACAAGTTGCAGGTGGCGACCATGTCAGGCGTGGTCCCATCCACCCAAAGCATTGCAACCGGCGAATACCCCGTTTCGCGTCCGCTGTTTTTCTACATAAAGAAGGCCCATATCGGCGTGATTCCGGGCCTCAAGGACTATGCAGAATTCTTTGTTGCCGACGAAATTGCCGGCCCTGATGGCCCATTGGCCGAATATGGTCTGGTGTCCGATCCGGAACTGGCCAAGACACAGGCCACCGTCGCGGACGAAGATGTGATCGACGCAGGGTCCTGACCCCTTGCCCTGATACCCGCAGGGGCCGCCATTGCGGCCCC
>CAXBKL010000123.1:0-10759 GCA_963976125.1 uncultured Sulfitobacter sp.
GTATCGGGCAAAACCGGAAAACGCTGGCACATGGTCATGGACCCCGTCGCCATTCGCGAAATCCTGCTGGACCGGTTGGAGGACTACCCCAAATCAGTGGTGACCAAAAACCTGCTGAAACCCGCCATCGGCGAATCGCTGTTCATTGCCGAAGGCGCGCATTGGCGCTGGCAAAGGCGTGCGGCGGCGCCGGTGTTTTCACACCGCAACGTGATGAACCTGTCGCCGATCATGACCGCGGCGGCAGAGCGCGCGACGGATCGGATCGCGGCGTCGGGTCCGCGCGCCGTGAACATGCTCGACGAAATGGTCACCACAACCTTCGATGTGATCGGTGATGTGACGTTCTCCGGCGGAGACACTTTTGACCGTGACGCGGTGCATGGCGCGATTGACGACTATATCGCAGAGGCCGGCAAGATCAGCCTGTTTGATGTTCTGGGCTTTCCCGATTGGGTGCCACGTCCCGGTCGGATCATGTCGGGCAGCGCCCTGAAGGAAATGAAGGCGTTGGCCGACGGCGCGATCGAAGCGCGATCGGGGCGTCGTCATGAGGGCGTGCCTGACCTTCTGGATCTGTTGCTTGACGGCGAAGACCCCAAGACCGGACGCAGGATGTCCACCGCAGAATTGCGTGACAATCTGCTGACGTTCATTGTGGCGGGGCACGAAACCACGGCGCTGACATTGGCCTGGGCGATGTATCTGGTGGGGTTCGATCCCGATGTACAGGACCGCGCAAGGACGGAGGCACAGCAGGTATTGCAGGGACGCGCCTGTACAGGCGATGACGTCGAAAAGCTCCCCTTCATTCGCATGATCATCGACGAAACACTGCGCCTCTATCCGGCGGCGGGCATCATTTCACGAACCGCCCAAAAGCACGACACCCTGGGCGGCCGCGAAGTGCTGCCGGGCGACACGGTGATGATCCCGATTTACGCCCTGGGCCGGAACGAGCTTCTTTGGGACAACCCGAACGCCTTTCGCCCTGAACGGTTTGCAGACCGCAAGGCCATCGATCGTTATGCTTACCTGCCGTTCGGGGATGGCCCGCGCATCTGTATTGGCGCATCTTTTGCGCTTCAGGAGGCGGTGATTGTTCTGGCCACCATGCTGTCGAGGTTCAAATTCACGCTGGTGCCGGGCAAGGAGCCGGAGCCGGTGATGATCCTGACCCTGCGCCCGCAGGGTGGCGTGTGGATGACCGCAGAATCGGTCTGAGCGACGCAAAGGGGCCCGACGTCCAATGTCTCAGGAACAAATACCGCGCAATGCGCGCCAGTCCGGTTCTGACAGCGAAGGCGTGTAATCCACCGACTGATCCACCGCATTCCGTGCCGTTTCGATCCGCTCTGCCAAAGCCGGATGGGACAGGAAATGCGCGGTGACACCGCTGCTGTCACCATTCTTGGTGCGCATGGTTTCAAACATGTTCGCCAATGCGCCCGGTGAAATGCCAGCCTGCGCAAGAATGTCGTGTGCAAAGGCATCCGCCCCGCTTTCCGCGCTCTGGGAATATTGCGCAGAAATCAGCCGCTCCGCCATGAACAGAACGGCGGCACCGCCGACGAAATCGCCCAGAAGCAGGCCCAGCACGCCAATGGAACCTGCCGACCGCAGGGCGTTCCGTGTGGGGTCACGGCTGATGACATGGCCAATTTCGTGGGCCAGCACGGCGGCTACCTCATCGGGGCCATTTGCCGCCTCGATCAGCCCCCGAAAAAGCACCACAAAACCGCCCGGAAGCGCAAAGGCATTTATCATGTCATGGTCCAGCACATAAACGGTAACATCCTGTCGAAACCGCTGTTCCGCGCCAAGCCGCGCGCTCATTTGCGCCATCGCAGCGATGCCTTTGCTGCCGTCACAGATTTTCAGCGGCGACAGTCCGGTTTCGTCCAGCGCCTCCCGGATGTGCCCCAGGGTTGCCTCGCCCAGCGCGCGTTCGCCTTTGGCCGGAATGTAGCCGGCAAGGTTATCGGCCAGCAACGGCATCAACACACCAATCTGGAGCGCAACCGCGCCAACCGCCGCGACCGCCCACGCCAGCAACCGGCCGCGCCCCTTTGGTGGTGCGCGTTTGGTGAGGGCAGGCAAATGCACAAGCAGGTCGAGGTCTTCGATATAGAGCCGCGCAAGGGGGTCGGAGATCACCCGGAGAACCGCACCAGGTTTGCCCGCCATGTCCGGCACCCGGCGCACCTCGCTGACGGGCCAGCGATGAAGGTCACCATCATCCAGACCGACCTGTAACATGCCGGACGCGATGTGCAGGCTGACCTCCTGTCCGACAGGGCGGTCCCCATCGAAAAACTGTGCGCCCAGACCGTTGAACCCGATGCTCATATCGCAGCCCCCAGATCGAGAGCTTCGGCAAACCCTTCGGCTTCGGCGAAATTATCGCGGTCCCGCTGGCTGATGTGGTCCAGTCCCAATGCCTCCGGCAGGGACGTCGTTCGCGCCAGATGGCGCATCAGTGGAAAGGTTACGAAGGTATTGTGCAACACTCCCCAAAGCAAAAAGACAAACAGATACAGAATACCCAGCAACAAAAGCGTCAGCCAGCGCGGCAAATCGGACCAGACCTGCCCAACATGCGACGTGTCCCCGAAAAGGGCTGCTTCCCAATACAGGAAAACCACGCCCAGAATGAGCGCAGCCAATCCGATACCCAGCGCCAGATAGGAAATGAAATTGCCAATCACATAGATGACGGCAACCCTTACGCCGCTCAACGCCGATGCGAAACGGATACCATCACTGAATTTATGTTGCGCCATGATGCGTTTGCAAACCCAGGTGTAATAGATCGCGCCAAACAACAGGCCCGCAAGCGCCAGGGGAAACAGCAACAACCGCTCGGGCGCGGCCAGAGTGCCGGGGAATTCCCCTTTTTCCAGCATCCCGATGACATCCTCGAACTGAATGACCTCCTCTGCTTCTGTCTGTGCTGAAACCGGGTCGATCCAGCCGACCCAAAGTGCCGCACCTGCCAACAAAAGCAGGCTGAACACGAAAGGAAGGGTTGCGGGATAAAGCATCGGCCATCGACCGCCCTGTGTCAGGCGGGCAGAGCCGAAAAAGGTTCGGTCGGTGCGATATTTCTCTAGCAGGAAAGTCATGCGCGGCCACAGGATGCCTAGGCTGAGCAGGGTAAGCGCCCAATACCAAAGCGCCCTGACGGCATAGCCCCATGCGCCTTTTTCCAACCCGAACCGAACGCCCCGCCACCGTGTTCGGCCCAGCACATAGCGCCGCGCGCGATACCGCGCATAGAACCAAAGCGGTACAACGCCCGCAAAGCTGGCCAGATAGCCGACCCAGGACGCGCTGAATACCGAGAAGCTGACAAACATCAACAGCAGGTTCACAATTCCGATGTAGAAGGTCAGGATCACCACCGCGATGAAAAAACCCAGCAGCTTTTCAATTGGATCACCAACATATTCCAACGGATGCCCGCCCGGCCTGATCGCGGACCAGTACCACCGCCGCAAACGGGTTTTCATCCAGAACCGATAAATCCCCACAGTCAGGATGGTGAAAAATCCCGTTTTGAACGCAAGCCAGAACAGCGGCCCGCGCTTGCCGGTAAACGCGACGCGCAGATCGGTTTGATCCGCCCCGGCGGCGGCTTGTGCCGGTGAGGCCCAGGGGCTGGCGGTGGCATGGGTATCCGTCATTTCCCCTTCCGAGCGTCTCAGGTGAATGTGTTGTCGCGTGGGAACCCGCGGGGGGCCATCCGGCCCGCACTGGCCCGTTTTCCGGCCCATTCGGTCAGGCTGGTCTCTGTGCGTGTGCGCCCCGCCGGATCCAACCAGCTGAGGCCCGCTGCCGCCTCAAATGTGGTGGCATCAGACAATCCGCCGTCTTTGTATTTTTGCAGCCGAACTCCCTTGCCGCGCCCCATTTCAGGCAGTTCATCCAGCGCAAAGACCAGCACTTTGCGGTTTTCACCAACCGTCGCGACCATGTCGCCGCGTACCGGTTTGCAAACCAGCGCAGAAACATCGCCGCGCACGTTCAACACCTGTTTGCCACTCTTGGTCTGGGCCAGGACATCATTTTCAGTGACGATAAAGCCATCCCCGGCGGTTGAAGCCACCAACAGCTTTCGGTCCGGGCGATGGATAAACAACGCAACAATTTGCGCCTCGTTGGGCAGGTCAACCATCAGGCGCAAAGGCTCGCCCATGCCGCGCCCACCGGGTAGATTGGACGCCGATAGCGTATAGAACCGTCCATTTGACCCAAACACCAGCAAGCGGTCGGTTGTCTCTGCGTGAAAGACATACCTTGGCCCGTCGCCATCCTTGAATTTCAGATCGCGGTTCAGGTCGATATGACCGGTCATCGCCCGGATCCACCCCATCTGGCTGCACACCACGGTGATCGGCTCGCGGTCGATCATCGCTTCAAGCGGCACATCCTCGACTTCGCCGGCCTGGGCAAATGTCGTGCGGCGTGCGCCGCCCTCCCAATCCTTGCCGAATTGCCTTTTGGTTGCTTTCAGCTGATCGGTGATCGCCTGCCATTGCAGATCACCGCTTTCGAGCAAATCTTCCAGGCCGGCGCGTTCTTCCATCAGCGCCGATTGCTCGCGCATCAGTTCCAGTTCTTCAAGCCGCCGCAAGGAGCGCAGACGCATATTGAGGATCGCATCGACCTGAACCTCGCTCAATTCCCCTTCGCCAGGGGGCGGCGGCACATAATCGGATTCATCCATAGCGCGGACATGGGGCTTGCCCCAATCCTCCCGCATCAACGCCGCCTTCGGGTCGTCATCATAGCGGATGATGTCGATCACCCGATCAAGGTTGAGGAAGGCAACGATGAAGCCTTCCAGTACCTCCAGGCGATGATCTATCTTTTCCATCCGGTGCGTAGAACGGCGCTGCAACACCTCACGCCGGTGGTCCAGAAATGCGCGCAGCACTTCTTTCATGGAACACACCCTGGGGGTCACGCCGTCGATCAACACGTTCATGTTGAGCGAGAACCGCACTTCCAGATCGGAGTTGCGATAGAGCATACCCATCAACACCTCGGGGTC
Source organism: uncultured Sulfitobacter sp. (assembly GCA_963976125.1). GTDB lineage: Bacteria > Pseudomonadota > Alphaproteobacteria > Rhodobacterales > Rhodobacteraceae > Sulfitobacter. The sequence goes on from CAXBKL010000123.1 coordinate 5,057, forward strand.
GACGTTCTTGGATCGCGGCTCAAGGATCATCCGCACATCTTCGGCAGATTCGTCGCGCACATCGGCCAGAATTGGTATCTTTTTGGTCTGGATGGCCTCGGCAATCTTTTCGATCAGCTTCGATTTCTGAACCTGATAGGGGATTTCGGTGACAACAATCTGCCACTGGCCGCGCCCCAGATCCTCAATTTCATATCGACACCGCAGCCGGAAACCGCCCTTGCCCGTGCGGTAGGCCGCCGCGATGTTTTCCTCGGGTTCCACGATGATCCCGCCGGTCGGGAAATCGGGGCCGGGTACAAAATTCAACAAGGTGTCTTCACGGCAATCGGGGGTGCGGATCATGTGGATGCACGCATCACACAGCTCTGCAATGTTGTGCGGCGGAATATTCGTCGCCATGCCCACTGCGATACCGCTGGAACCGTTTGCCAACAAGTTCGGAAATTGCGCAGGCAGGACCGCAGGTTCGGTCAGCGTCCCGTCATAGTTTTCACGAAAATCAACGGCGTTCTCGTTTAATCCGTCAAGCATCGCCTCGGCCACGGCGGTCATGCGCGCTTCGGTATAGCGGCTGGCGGCAGGGTTATCGCCGTCGATGTTGCCAAAGTTGCCTTGCCCGTCCACCAGCGGATAGCGGACATTGAAATCCTGGGCCAGACGCGCCATCGCGTCATAGATCGCAGCATCGCCGTGGGGGTGATAGTTGCCCATCACGTCGCCACTGATCTTGGCGGATTTGCGGAACCCGCCATTTGATGCCAGCCGCAACTCGCGCATCGCATAAAGGATGCGCCGGTGAACGGGTTTCAACCCGTCGCGGGCATCCGGCAGAGCGCGATGCATGATTGTTGACAGCGCATAGGTCAGATACCGCTCACCCAGTGCGCGGCGCAAAGGCTCTGACACGTTGTGCGGATCGGCCGGGGATGGATCGGTGACATCTGACATGAAAGCTGTGTAGCCAAGGGGCGCTGGGGCGGCAAGCGGCGGATTGGGTTCATTTCCAACCAACTGCGGCGCGCAAGCCACGGGGAGAGGAATTTCCAATTCCCCCTGCCCCTGACAACCGGAATTTGATATTGTCCAAAGCTGGTGGAACCGCATGCGTCTTTGCGCGGTGTGCGGAACGGGTTGCGTAGCAAGTGTTTGGATCTGGGGACATGCGGTGAAAAAATTCATCCTGATTTCGTTCGGCTTTCTGGGCTGGACGTTTTACGAAATGAGCGGCGGGGATGATTTCGAACCCGCCAGCGCAAAACTTGCGCGCCTGAACCCGGTGACCGAAACAGTTTTGGCCAAGGCATCCGATGCAGCGAAGCAACCTGCGCCCTTTCTCGACATCGATCCCCCGCTGAAACCGGAAGTCACCCGTGTGTCCCTGAACCTGGCGACAGTCGATGACGTGCTGCGCAGAGAAACCGACATCAGTGCCGCCACGCAAGCGGCGTTGGCCGAGGTCAGCGTTACCGAAGATACGGGCGTTCCGCGCAATGTTGGAACCCTGACCGACAGCGCGTCGACGCCCGCGATCATCCCCAGCCTCCTGGTCCCGAACGTCATCGACGAGAATCCGCAGATCGCACGCCTTGCACCCGACGGACGCCTGGACATACGCACGGTTTCGGGTAGCCGGGTCAATGTGCGCGGCGGACCGGGAACGGATTATGGTGTGGTTGGTCGGCTGGTGCAGGGCGATGCCGTCGAAATTCTCGAAGACAGCGGCGATGGCTGGGTGCGCATGCGTCCGATGGATGGCGGTGACGAGGGCTGGATGGCAGATTTTCTGCTGACGACGGAATAGGCCGTGCGTTCCATCCTGATTACCGGATGTTCAAGCGGCATCGGCTATGCTGCGGCCCATGCAATGAAGGCCCGCGGCTGGCATGTCTTTGCGGCCTGCCGGCGGCAGGTTGACTGTGATCGCCTAGGTGCCGAAGGCTTTGATGCGCCGCTATTGGACTACGACGATGACGCCGGCATTCACGCAGCATTGGATCATGTGCTTGAACAGACCGGTGGCACATTGGATGCGGTGTTCAACAATGGCGCCTACGCCATCCCCGGCGCCGTCGAGGACATTCCTACAGAGGCGCTGCGGGCAATTTTTGAAAGCAACTTCTTTGGCTGGCACACGCTGACCCGCGCGGTGATCCCGGTGATGCGCACGCAGGGACATGGTCGGATCGTGCAGTGTTCGTCGGTTCTGGGCCTGATAGGCATGCCGTGGCGGGGCGCTTATAATGCGACAAAATTTGCGCTTGAAGGGTTGAACGACACCCTGCGCATGGAAATGCGCGATACCGACATCAAGGTCGTCCTCATCGAACCGGGGCCAATCACTTCCGCGTTTCGGGCCAATTCCGCGATACAGTTCGAGCGCTGGATCGACTGGAGAACATCCGCCCGGCGCACGCAATATGAGGACGATCTGCGCAAGAGGTTGTACGATTCAGTCCACAAGACCCGCTTTGAGCTGGACCCGGATGCCGTGGTACGGAAACTGATCCATGCGGTGGAAAACCCCCGGCCAAAACCGCGCTATTACGTCACACTGCCTACCTATTTTTCTGGCCTGATGCGGCGCGTCCTGTCCACACGCGCCCTTGACCGTATCCTTGGCGACTGACAGGGGTTGCAGGTTGCCTTTGCACCGCTACATTCCGCTCAATGAAAGGGGCATGTGATGACTGACGACCCGCTATTCACTGTTGTGATACTGGCCGTATTTGCGGTTCTCGTGGTGTTGATGATCGGTCTGGGCGCATTTGCGCGCGGGGGCGAATTCAACAAGCGGAACTCCAACAGGCTGATGCGGTACCGCATCATCGCTCAGGCCATTGCCGTTGCGCTAATCCTTGGGTTCATCTGGTTACGGGGAAGCGGCGGCTGATGGTTGTCCTCAACAAGATCTACACCCGAACGGGCGACGCCGGAACCACCGCACTTGGCAATGGAGACAGGGTTGTCAAACATGACCCTCGGGTCGAAGCCTACGGCACCTGCGATGAACTGAATTGTTTTGTCGGGGTGGCCCGGCTTGAGGCAGCGGATGAGACGGACGCGGCCCTGTCGCGGATTCAGAACGACTTGTTTGATCTTGGTGCCGACCTGTGCCGCCCGGACATGGCTGCGGACAAGGACGCGGAATACCCGCCCCTGCGTCTGGCTGCTGCACAGGTGGACCGGCTCGAAGCGGAAATTGACATGATGAACGCTGAGCTTGATCCCTTACGCAGTTTTATTCTGCCCGGTGGATCGGCGCTGGCCGCCCATCTTCATGTTTGCCGCACCGTCGCCCGGAGGGCTGAGCGGCTGGCCGTGCATTTGGCAGGGCAGCAAGACATCAACCCGGCAGCGGTGAAATACCTCAACCGGCTGAGCGACTGGTTCTTTGTGGCGGCGCGGATGGCAAACAACGGCGGGCGCAACGACGTTCTTTGGGTTCCGGGCGCGAACCGCTAGGGTATCGCCTTCGGTAATTGGACTGCGGCACCCACCGGATCGGTCAGGTACATTGCCTTGCCGATGCCTGGCGCATCATCCAGCCATTTGTGCAATGATGCCCGCCGGGAACGGGGCAAAAATCGTAGCCCCGGCGACATCCACGGCACTCCAGGCGAATCTTGTGGCATCAGATCAGCGCCCGTGTGGCCCAAATGCCAGCCTGCCAAGGCTGCGGGGGCCTTCGTGCGAAAGAAAAAACCGCCGAATCCCAAACCTTTTTCCGTGAATTTCCTCAGCATTTCCGGGAGATTTTGCAGGGTTCGCGCTAACACGGAGCCAAACGTGACGTTCTACCACAACATTCTGACGATTTTGCCCTGTTTCGCAGAAGTCGAACGCTATATCACCCCACAAGACCCCTAATTGCCGGATTCCCGGTGCCCAGAACTGAGGAGAACTACGCTCATGAAGGTGCTTGTACCTGTCAAACGCGTGATCGACTACAACGTGAAAGTGCGCGTCAAAGCGGATGGATCGGGTGTTGATCTTGCTAACGTAAAAATGTCGATGAACCCGTTTGACGAAATTTCTGTCGAACAGGCCATCCGCTTGAAAGAAGCGGGTCAGGCAGACGAAATCGTCGCCGTATCCATCGGCGTCAAGCAGTGCCAGGAAACACTGCGCACCGCTTTGGCGATGGGCGCGGATCGCGCCATCCTCGTTGTGACCACGGACGACGTGCACAATGACATTGAACCTCTTGCCGTTGCCAAGATCCTCAAGGGGATCGTGGACGAGGAGCAGCCCGGTCTGGTGCTCTGCGGCAAGCAAGCCATCGACAACGACATGAACGCCACGGGCCAGATGTTGGCTGCGCTCATGGGCTGGTCTCAGGCGACTTTTGCCTCCGAAGTCGAGATCGCGGGCGACAAGGCGCGCGTCACACGCGAAGTGGACGGCGGTTTGCAGACCATCGAGGTCGCGATGCCCACGGTCATCACCGTCGATCTACGCCTGAACGAGCCACGCTATGCGTCGCTGCCCAATATCATGAAGGCCAAGAAAAAGCCTCTGGATGAAAAGACACCTGCCGATTACGGCGTCGATGTCACCAACCGTCTTGAGATTGTGAAAACGGTTGAACCTGCCGAGCGGGCAGCCGGTGAAATGGTGCCGGATGTCGAAACGCTGGTGGCAAAACTCAAAGAAAAGGGAGTTGTGTAATGGCTGTTCTTCTTCTTGCCGAAGTGACCGACGGCGAACTGGCGATGGACGCCACGGCCAAAGCCGTGACTGCCGCCAGGCAATTGGGTGATGTGACGGTTCTGGCTGCGGGCGGTTCTGCGGCTGCGGCGGGCGAGGCTGCGGCCAAGATCGACGGCGTTGCGAAGGTGCTGGTTGCCGAGGATGCGTCACTGGGCCATCGCCTTGCGGAATCCACAGCGGCCCTGATTGTTTCGCTGGCAGGGGATTACGATCACATCGTTGCCCCGGCGACCACAGACGCCAAGAACGTGATGCCCCGCGTCGCGGCCTTGCTGGACGTGATGGTGATTTCAGACGCCTCCGCCGTTGTCGACGCCGACACATTCGAGCGCCCGATCTATGCCGGCAATGCCATCCAGACAGTAAAATCCACCGATGCCAAAAAGGTCGTGACCTTCCGGACGTCGACATTTGACGCTGCTGGCGAGGGTGGTTCTGCTTCGGTTGAAACCATCGGCGCGGCGGCTGATCCCGGTCTGTCGACATGGATCGAGGATAAGGTTGCGGCCTCTGACCGTCCGGAACTGACCTCCGCTGGTGTGGTTGTCTCCGGCGGGCGTGGCGTTGGGTCCGAGGAGGACTTTGCCCTCATCGAAAAGCTGGCGGACAAGCTGGGCGCGGCAGTCGGCGCATCCCGTGCTGCGGTTGATTCCGGTTATGCACCAAACGACTGGCAGGTTGGCCAGACCGGCAAGGTTGTGGCCCCTGATCTGTATGTTGCGGTTGGCATTTCCGGTGCGATTCAGCACCTTGCCGGCATGAAAGACAGTAAGGTCATCGTCGCGATCAATAAGGACGAAGAGGCACCAATCTTCCAGGTTGCCGACTACGGGCTGGTTGCCGATCTGTTTGAGGCCGTCCCGGCACTGATCGAAAAGCTCTGAAGGCACGTAGAATTCCAGTCAAACAAATGGCCCGCCAATTGGCGGGCCATTTTGCGTTCATAGCAACGATTTGATGACGTCCCCAAGTGCTTCGGCCGCTTCCTCG
>CAXBKL010000124.1:0-10733 GCA_963976125.1 uncultured Sulfitobacter sp.
CGAATTCCTGTTTCAGCTTGTCGGTGTGGTGCCCGATCCCTTCGAGGTGTTGTGAGAAAGGCACCCATTGTGCCGCCGGGGTCCGATTTGGGCGCGTGGATGTCGGAATTCAAAGGGACATCCGACCGGTTTGCAGCGAGTTTAGCGCAAAGGAGACTGATTCCATGCGCTATTCCGGTTTCAAGGTCATCAAGGAGGCATTGACGGGTCACAAAGGATGGCGGCCTGTCTGGCGGGAGCCGGACCCGAAGCCGCACTATGACATCGTCATTATCGGCGGCGGCGGTCACGGCCTTGCCACTGCGCATTATCTGTCCAAGGTTTTTGGTCAGCGCAATGTGGCAGTGATCGAAAAGGGCTGGATCGGTGGCGGCAATGTAGGTCGGAACACGACGATCATCCGTTCAAACTATCTGCTCGACGGGAATGAACCTTTCTACGAATTCTCACTCAAGTTATGGGAGGGCCTGGAGCAGGATCTGAACTACAACGCGATGGTGTCACAGCGCGGGATCATCAACCTGATCCATTCCGATGCCCAGCGCGATGCCTTTACCCGGCGCGGCAATGCAATGATCCTGAACGGCGCTGACGCGGAAATGCTGGATGAAGCGCAGGTCCGCGCCGAATACCCCTACCTGAATTTTGAGGACGCCCGGTTCCCGATCAAGGGAGGGCTGGCCCAGCGTCGCGGCGGCACCGTGCGGCACGACGCGGTTGCATGGGGGTTTGCGCGCAGCGCGGACAGTCACGGCGTTGACATCATCCAGAACTGCGAAGTGACCGGGTTTCGGATCGAAAACGGCACCTGCCTGGGTGTTGAAACCTCAAGGGGGTTCATCGGCGCGGACAAGGTCGGCTGCGCGGTGGCCGGGTCGTCGGGGCGTCTGTTGGCAAAGGCCGACATGCGCCTGCCCATCGAAACCCATGTCTTGCAGGCGTTTGTGTCGGAGGGCCTGAAACCGGTACTGCCGGGGGTCATCACCTTTGGCGCAGGCCATTTCTATGTCAGCCAGTCCGACAAGGGCGGGCTGGTTTTTGGCGGCGACCTTGATGGCTACAACACCTATGCACAGCGCGGCAATCTGCCGGTTGTCGAGGATGTCTGCGAAGGCGGCATGGCGATCATGCCGATGATCGGACGGGCGCGGCTGCTGCGCATGTGGGGCGGTGTGATGGATATGTCGATGGACGGCTCTCCGATCATCGACCGCACTCACATCGAGGGCCTCTATTTCAATGGCGGCTGGTGTTATGGCGGCTTCAAGGCGACGCCCGCATCAGGCTACGCCTATGCCCATCTGTTGGCCCGTGACACGCCCCACCCCACCGCCACTGCCTACCGGTTCGATCGTTTCGCCAAGGGGCTGATGATCGACGAAAAAGGCGTCGGCAATCAGCCGAACCTGCATTGAGGGAACACAGATCATGATCATCAACCACCCCCTCCTCGGCCCCCGCGACGCGTCGGAATTTGTCTATCTGGGTGACGCAGCACTTATCAATCGGCCCGATCCTGACAGCGCCACGGACAGCGCCTGGCACGACTACGCTTACCTGCGCGACAACATCGCAGGTGAAATGCGCGAATTGTGGTTTCACGAAGGGGGCGACCGGTCGTGGCTGGTGGTGACCCGCAATACGCTGACCCACGCCATTTCATCGGTTGAGTTGGCGACGGATGTGGCACGTCGGGAAGGACGGTCAAAATGACCCAGAAAAACCGTATTGGCGGCGGCCAGATCGACCGCGCCACCCCGCTCTCGTTCACATTCGACGGCAAGACCTACGGTGGTTATGCCGGCGATACGCTGGCGTCGGCCCTGTTGGCCAACGGGGTGCGGTTGATGGGGCGATCGTTCAAATACCACCGCCCCCGTGGTCCGTTGACTGCCGGATCGGAAGAGCCGAACGCGATTGTCGAGCTGCGCAGCGGCGCGCGACAAGAACCCAACACCCGCGCCACCACCGCCGAGCTTTATGACGGGCTTGAGGCGAAATCGCAAAACCGCTGGCCCAGCCTGGGGTTTGACGCCATGGCGATCAATGACCGTTTCTCGAATTTCCTGACTGCGGGGTTTTACTACAAGACATTCATGTGGCCTGCGGCGTTCTGGGAAAAAATCTATGAACCAATCATTCGCAAGGCCGCCGGTCTGGGCTCACTGTCGATGCAGGACGACCCGGACCCCTACGACAAGGGGTTTCGCCATTGTGACCTGTTGATCGTGGGCGGCGGACCTGCCGGGCTGATGGCGGCCCTGACCGCGGGTCGGGCAGGCAAGGATGTGATCCTCGCGGACGAGGATTTTGCCTTTGGCGGCCGGCTGAATGGCGAAACCTTTGTTCTGAACGACGGGGCAGCGCAGGGTTGGGTCACGGCCACGGTAGCGGAACTGTCTGCTCTGCCCAATGTGCGTTTGATGTGCCGCACGACCGTGATCGGGGCCTTTGACCACGGTATTTTTGGCGCGGTGGAGCGGGTCAGCGATCATGTTGCAGCCCCCGCCGAGGGCAAGCCGCGCCAGATCCTGTGGCGCATCTATGCCGCACAGACCCTGCTGTGTGCCGGTGCCACGGAACGGCCCATCGCATTCAACAACAACGACCGCCCCGGCATCATGCTGGCCGCATCCCTGCGGACCTATTTGACCCGGTTTGCGGCCGCACCTGCCCGGCGGGTTGCCGTCTTTACCAACAATGATGACGGCCACCGGACCGCCCGCGATCTGCACGCACAGGGCATCGAAATTGCCGCCGTGATCGACACCCGGCACGATGCGCCGCCGGCCGATGATTTTGAGGTCATTCGGGGCGGACAGGTATGCGATACCAAGGGGCGTCTGGGCCTGTCATCGTGCAAGGTCACACTTTCCGACGGCGCAACCCGCACCATCGAATGTGGTGCCTTGGGCGTATCGGGTGGCTGGAACCCCAATGTCCACCTGACCTGTCATCAACGCGGGCGCCCGCAATGGCATGAAGGCCTGGCGGCCTTTGTCCCCGGCGGTGACCTGCCCGAAGGCATGACTGTCGCGGGGGCGGCAAATGGTGTGTTTTCGACCCATGGCGCGTTGATGGCCGGCGCACAGGCAGCAGCAGACAGGTTAGGTGTGAAAGCGGCACCGGCACCAACAGCCGAGGACGCGCCGGTTATACAAACGCCGTTCTGGTACGTGCAGGGGAGTTCCCGCGCCTGGCTGGACCAGCAAAACGACGTGACCGTGAAAGACGTCAAACTCAGCCATCAGGAAGGCTTCCGGTCGGTCGAACACCTCAAACGCTACACCACCCTCGGGATGGCAACCGATCAGGGCAAAACCTCCAATTTGGGCGGTCTGGCGATCATGGCCGAACTGGCGGGCAAATCCATCCCCGAGACCGGCACCACCATTTTCCGCCCGCCCTATACGCCGACGGCGATTGGCGCTCTGGCGGGGCGGATGCGTGGCAAGCATTTCCACCCGACCCGCCTTACCCCGTCGCACTTCTGGGCCAAGGAACGTGGCGCGGTCTTTGTCGAGGTTGGCAACTGGCTGCGCGCGCAATGGTTCCCGATTGCAGGCGAAACCCACTGGCGGCAGTCCGTGGACCGCGAAGTCAAGGCCACGCGCGCCTCTGTTGGTGTCTGCGATTGTACCACGCTGGGCAAGATCGACGTGCAGGGAACAGATGCGGCCGCGTTCCTCAACAAGGTCTATTGCAATGGTTTTGCAAAGCTGGCCGTGGGCAAGACGCGGTATGGGTTGATGTTGCGCGAAGATGGCATGGCCATGGACGATGGCACCGCCGCACGGCTTGCCGAGGATCATTTTGTGGTCACAACCACAACTGCCAATGCAGCAAAGGTCTACCAGCACATGGAATTCCTGCGCCAGTGTCTGTTCCCGGATATGGATGTACAGCTGATTTCGACTACCGAAGGATGGGCGCAATATGCCGTAGCCGGACCGAATGCGCGCAATCTGCTGAAAAAGATCGTGGACCCGGACTTTGACATCTCGAACGATGCTTTTCCGTTCATGGCCTGCGGAAACATCACCGTCTGTGGCGGGCTGCGTGCGCGGCTCTTTCGGATTTCGTTCAGCGGCGAGTTGGCGTTTGAACTCGCAGTGCCCAGCCGCTATGGCGACGCGTTGATGCGGCGTCTCATGACCGAGGGCGCGGAGTTTGATGTCACCCCCTATGGGACTGAAGCCCTTGGCGTCATGCGCATCGAAAAGGGCCATGCGGCGGGGAATGAACTGAACGGTACCACAACCGCATTGAACCTTGGCATGGGGCGAATGGTATCCAAGGCCAAGGACAGCATCGGGTCAAAGCTTTCCGAACGCGAGGGATTAAACCAGCCCGACGCGCTGTTTCTGGTTGGGATCAGGCCGGTTGACCCGACGCGCAAGATCACGGCGGGCGGGCATCTGATGCCTGCGGATGGGCCAGTCGACGCGGCCCACGATCAAGGCTATGTCACATCGGCCGCGTTCTCTCCGACCCTGGAGTGCATGATCGGCCTTGGCCTGCTCAAGGATGGCGGAAACCGCACCGGCGAAAAGATGCGTCTTGTGTCGCCACTTACAAAGCTGACTGTCGAAATCGAAGTCGTATCAGCACATTTTGTCGATCCGGAAGGGGAACGTGTCCGTGCATGATCTTGAGCCCATCACCGCCCTTGGCGGGTCTGCGCCGCAGGTTGTCACCCTTGCCGGTGTCACACTGAGCGAGAACCCCAACCTCGCCCTTGCGTCGGTCGCGGCGCGCGCCGGATCCGAAGACAGGTGCCGGGCACATCTGGCGGATCTGCTGCAAGGCCCCGCACCCGAACCGGGTAAATGCCGGTTACACGATCCGGAGGCCGCGTTCTGGATGGGGCCGGATCAATGGATGGTCGGCGCGCCTTTCGAGACCCACGAGGATTTAGCGGCACTTTTGAAGGACCGATTTGGCCAGACCGCCTCAGTAACCGAGCAAACCGACGCCTGGGCGTGTTTTGATCTGCGGGGGGATGGTGTCGAGGCGGTTATGGAATTGTCCTGCGCGCTCAATATCGCCGCGATGCAGACCGGGGACGCTCAGCGAACATCCATCCACCATCTGGGGTGTTTCGTGCTGCGCCGGGATCCGGCGGATTGGCTGCGCATCCTTGGGCCAAGATCCTCGGCACAGAGTTTGCATCATGCGCTGGTGACTGCGATGAAATCCGCCCTGTAGCACCCCAGGGCGGGCGCGGTGTTTTTGTGAGGGATCGAAGGCTTTTGCCTACTCGCCACACCTTACGGCTCTGAACTTCGTCGCCCCGAACCGGGGGCGACTGACCATTTGCCCTTCCCCTTCAGACAACTTCCTGTTGTCCTTCCAACGCGCCCACACACCATTGTGCCAGCACCTTTTCCGAGGGGTCCAGAAACGCCGCATCAGGGCCAACAAATTCGAGGAATGCCTCTAGGTTCAGCGCGTTCACGCCCACAAGAACGGGCAGTCCAAGCGCAATCGCCTCCGCAATAGCGCTCCTGAACCCACGCCCTTCGGCTTCGTGCTTGCCAAATTTGTTGATGATGAGAACATCCACATCTCTGTTCAGCCGCGAGGAAACCAGACCCACCGCTGTCTCCAGAACCGCAGGGTCGAGCCTGCACCCTTTGGAGGCCAGCCCAAGGTCTTGCGAAATGCGAAGCGTCGGCCCCCCCGGCAGCACAATGACATCCATGTCGCAAGGCCCGCCCGCGCGGCCGGTGTTGATCTGAACCGTGCCGCAGGCCGTAAGGCCCCGAGCCTTGAGCGTTTCGGCAAGCCGGTACAGCAGGAGATCCGTATCCCCCTTGCCCGGCGCCATCGTGTAGGCAATTTGCATGACTGGAAAACCCTTTCTTCAAAACGGTTGAAATTCGACCAGAGCACCCTCAGGCAGGCTCTGGGCCTCGGCAGGAATGAACAGCAATCCGTCCATATCCGCAAGTTGGGCAACCCTGCCCGATTGGCTGGTTTCAGGGAAGTCGGCACATTCCCGGCCCGCGCCATCAAAGCCCGTCAGACGGGCCAGACGCAACTCGCACCGGCCCGGCCGATGGTGCAGCGCCCGCGCTAGAATAACATGCCGACGCCGCGCACAGGCGGGCGTCTTTCCGGCAAGGGCCGCGCAGAGGGTCGTGCCGAACAATTGCCATGTGACAAAGGCCGATAACGGATTTCCTGGCAAACCAAGCCAGTATGTGTTTCCATGACGTCCAAAAGAAACCGGTTTGCCGGGTTTCAGGGCCACGCCGCTGAAGAAAATTGTTGCGTGGAGATCGGACAGGGCCGGTTTGACATGGTCCTCTTCTCCGACAGATATGCCGCCAGTTGTCACAAACAGGTCAACGCCTTGCGAAAGGTCATCAATCTGTGCGCGCAATCCATTGCGGGTATCGGCGGCCAGATGGGCACCGCAAAAGTCGATTTCCGGGCTGTCCAGTGCAGCCGACAAAAGCGGTGTGTTGACGTCCCATATCCCTGCCGGTCCCCGGCTCTGGCCCGGTTGGCAGACTTCATCACCCGTCACCAGAAGCGCGACCCGGATGCGGCGGGTCACATCAACCGATCCGTGGCCGCCCGCGGCACAAATGGCCATTTCGCGCGCCGACAGGCACCGGCCCGCAGGCAGAACAATCTTGCCCGCCCCCATGTCCTCGCCCGCTTTGCGGATATGGCTGCCCGGTTTGGCCTTTTGCAGGATGCGCGCCCGGTTCGCGGTGCGCACAACATCCTCCTGCATCACAACCGCGTCGGCCCCTGCCGGGACAGGCGCGCCGGTGAAGACCTGAACCGCAGTATGTGCCGCCACCGTCATGGGGGCGGCATGGCCTGCGGCAACCCTCCCCGCGACCTCCATATCCCAAGGCCCGTCGCCGGACAGGTCCGAGGATCGGAGCGCATATCCATCCATCGCGGCATTATCGAATGGAGGCACCATGCCCCGTGACCGAAGCGGGGTCGCCAGAATCCGGCCACCGGCCTGCGCCAGTGGAACAATATCGATCTGCGACACCATTTGGGTTTCGCGCAGGATACTGGTGAGCGCCTCGTCGATGCTGATCGGGGCCGTGCCATCGGTCAGTCGGTCACAACCACAGCCGTTACCACCGATCTTTTCGATAAACGTCATTGCGCACCCTCCGAAAGAAAATGGCCCGGCCCGACCGAGCAATCAAGATCGCGCAGGCGACCGTCCTTGAGACCATAGATCAGCCCGTGCACACGGATGTTCTTGGCCTTGCGCCAGGCCCGCTGAAGAATGGGTGTTTCGGAAACCCGGCGCACGCCCTCGATCACATTCAGTTCAGCCAGCTTGTCGCGGCGGGTCTCTTCGTCCGATGCCTGTGCCAGATCAACGGCGTAAGCCCGCGCCAGACGGCGGATCGGCTCCAGCCAGTGATCGGCCAACCCATGCGGAAGGTTTTCGGTTGCCGCCTTTACACCGCCGCACCCGTAATGCCCGCAAACGATGATCTCCCGGATCTTGAGTGCATCAACCGCAAATTCCAGTGCGGACAACATATTCATGTCCGACGAATGGATCAGGTTGGCCACGTTGCGGTGCACAAAGACCTCGCCCGGATCAAGCCCGGCAACAACATTGGCCGGGACCCGGCTGTCAGAACAGCCGATCCAGAAAAATTCAGGGGACTGGTGGGTGGCCAGCCGGGCAAAGTACCCCGGTTCCCGCGCATTCTTTTCATTGGACCAGATCGCATTGCGTGCCAGCAGATCATTCAGCATTACGTGCCCTCCAAAGGCGGTTGAATACCCCGTCGTTCCAGCATGTGACGTTTCATCGTGTTCAGATCACTTTCCGACAACCGCAGCCGCGCGATGGGCAGGATCACGGCGTTTTCAAGTATCAGGTGGCGGCGGGCCTGTTGCGCAAACTCAGTCATCTGACGGCACTCGTCCTTGGACGGGCTGCGTGACGTTGCATCAACGGATTGCAGGATGCCAACAATCGCCGGCGCATCGGCGAAGGCATGACCATGATCGGCGTGCAGTCTTGCGATCACCCTCTCAATTTCATCCTCAGGCTCGCACCGCTCCAGCATCAGGGGGAACAGGTCGATTTCCTCATCAGCAAGATGTTGCGGCAAATGGTGCTTCAGAAATTCAAGCATTTTGTGCAAATCCGCCTTCTCTACCGACGCGGTTGCCACCAGCTTGTCAATCAATGCGCAAACCTCGCGTTCACGCATGTGATCTTCTGCTATGAAATCCAGTGGGTTACCCGTCGCACCGATGCCCGATCCCGCCCCTCGCGCAGTGGCGGAACCTCGTGCAGCATCCCTTCCCATCCGGCAGTCCTCCCGATCAGATCATCCTGAAATCCGCGCCTTCGATGTCTGACTTTTCTACCAATTGATTGACAAAGAACCGCGATTGCCGCGCCCATTCCGCTTTTTCCATGGCCTGCGCAATCCTGTCGCGCACAGCGTCGAAAGGCAGCACCTGCCCGATCGCCACCGCGTCCATCCGGATGATGTGGTATCCGTGACGGGTCAGGAGCGGTTCCGCCGATATGTCACCCTCACCAAGCTGGCGCAGGGCGGCCTCGAACTCCGGCACGGTATCATTGGGGCTAAGCTGACCCAACGCGCCGCCCGATCCTTTTGATCCGCAATCGCTTTCGCGCGCGGCAAGTGCCGCGAACCCCTTGGGGTCGCCCACCGCCAGGGCCAGGATCGCCTTGGCCCGAGCAAGAGCCTTTTCGCGCGCCGCGCTGTCTCGTGGGTCACAGGCACACAGGATATGGGACACCTCCCACAAAGGCGGGGTGCGGAACCGCGCGGGATCCTTTTCCCATTCCGCCTGAACCTCATCGGCACCGGGTCGGACAACGTCGATTGCCTGTTCGAGAAGGCCCCGGATCTGGGCCTCCTCCTCTGTTTCGAAGCGGCCCGGACCAACTTCCTGGCTTTCTGCCTTGATCTGGCGGGACCGGGCTTCCTGCAACAGCAGGGTGCGGATGGCAACCGCGTTGGCGGCCTTGCGCCACGCGATGCCCGGCTTGCCTGCGGGTGCCTCCTGATTTTGCGTTTCAGCGGCGATCAGGGCATGAGGCACAAGTTCGCCGTTGACGATCAGGTCGGGGAAAAGAGCTGCGTGCATGGTCTCTACTCCGCCGGTGTTGCTTTGGAATTGGGACGCTTGGGCAGTGCCTTTCGGCGCCGCGAGCGGACCAATTGATAGCCCGGACGCAGCAGGTACCGGAAGGGAGCCGCAAATCCGGAAATCATGTGCACCAGCCGGGTGAACGGGAACAGGATCGTAATCAGCAGACCAAGGAAGATATGGGTCTTATAAAGCCAATGCACATCAACAACCAACGCCCAGGCATTGAGGTTCAGCAGGATCACACTTTGCGACCAGGTCATGAAGCGGACCATTTCGGCGCCATCCATGTGCTGCAAAGTCAGGAATATGGTGCCCAGCCCGATGAATAGCTGCAACCAGATCAGGACAAGGATCCCGATGTCGGCAAAGCTGGTGGTGATCCAGATGCGCGGATCGCTGACGCGGCGGTGAATCAGTATCGTTGCGCCAATCAGCCCCACGCTCCCTGCCGTGCCTCCCAGAATAACCGCCATCCACTGTTTCGCAGCATAGGGGATGCCCAGCGAGTCCAGAACCCAGACGGGTGTGAAAAGGCCGACCAGATGGCCGCCAAAGACGGTGATGATGCCAACATGGAAAAGAACCGATCCCCAGAACAGCTGCTTGCGCCGCAAAAGCTGGCTTGAGGATGATTTCCACGTGAACGGATCGCGTTCATACCGGGCAATGGACCCAACGATCAGAACCGTCAGGGCAATGTAGGGCATGATGCCAAAGATGAAGTAGTCTAGGTGTTCGAGCATGTTTCCTTCTCCCTATTCTGCTGCGTGGGGCGCAGCGGCCGGGTTGATCGGTGTGTCCATGCGCGCCAGCATGTCGCGCACCTGAGGGCAGCCGGCATTGGGGTCGGGGCCGAAAAGCACTTCGCTTTCTTCCCAGACCTCGTCCAGAGCCTCCAGATCGGTGGGGTCGTCGTCGGGCTGCGACAGCATTTCTGCAACCGTCTCCTGGTCGGCCTTCACGCCTGCCAGTTGCAAAAGGCTGGCGAACACGGCGCCATAGGTGCTTTCCCGGCGGACAAGCCGGGTGTTCAGCGCCTCAAAGATATGGGCCGCGTCCGCCAGAGTTTCCTGCGCTTCGACGAAGGGACGCGTCGACAGGAATTCCAGCAATACCGGCAGATGATCGGGCAATTCCGAGGTGACGGGGTCAAATCCCCCGTCGCGGTAGGTCTCTACCAGCGACACCATTGCGCCGCCCCTGTCCCGGCTTTCGCCGTGAACATGTTCAAACAGGTTCAGCGACAGGGTGCGGGAACGGTCGAAGAGCAGAACAAACTGCTCTTCGAGCTCATAGATGTCGCGCCCGGCCAGCTCCTCCACCAGCGGGCGCAACGCCCGACGTGCTGCTGCTGTCAATCGCGTGTCCGAGGCAAGAACTCCTGCAATCTCGGGCATGGCATGCTGCAACGCGCGCGTCGGGTAACTCAGGATCAACGAAAGGGCTTTGAGTGTGCGGTCCATCTTACATCGCCTCCGTTGGCATCTTCAGGGGTTTCTTGGCGCCGCCAAAGAGCGACTTGCCGGACGTTCCGGTGGAACATCCGTTGGTGTCGGTGAACCCGCAGCCGCCACGAAGGTCATAAGCCTCCTCGACCT
>CAXBKL010000125.1:0-10613 GCA_963976125.1 uncultured Sulfitobacter sp.
ATCTACGCCTGGACCGGCGGGCTCAAGCACCGTGGCAAGCTGGATGGCAATGCGGCGCTGGTGAATTTTGCGGAAACGCTGGAAAAGGTCGTCGTGGACACCGTCGAAAACGGTCATATGACCAAGGATCTCGCCTTGTTGGTGGGGCCGGATCAAAGATGGCTGACCACTATGGGCTTTCTTGAGAAGGTGGACGAGAACCTGAACAAGGCCCTCGTCGGGTAGCAAGATTTCCAGGTGGCCGGTTTGGCGGTCGGATCAAGGAAAATCGGTTGTCCCGCAATGGCGGGGCAAGGATCGCCGGCCCCAACCCAAGGGCCACAAGAGACAGATCATCCCCGATTGTGGGTGCGCTCATAAAGCGTGGCGATGATCCGGCTCGCGGTTTTTTCAAACATGCACGGGATAACCGCATGGATCAACGCGGCACCGGCCGCAGCAAAGAGCAACCCGGAGAACTTCAGCGCGAAGGCCATGTGCTGAAAAAAGGTTTCATCCACCTTTGCGGGATGGTCGAGGAATATGCGTGCAATCATGTCTGTTCTCCACTGTTGTGATTTGGACAAAGGTATCGCAACCGGTCAGAGAATTTTTCCCAAAATATCCAAGTTTTTGCTTGATTGTGTGACATCCTCCCATGAATGTTCATTTCATGAAGCATCTCGACACCATTGATCGCCGCATCCTGAAAGAATTGCAACGCGACGCAGATCAATCGCTGGAATCGCTTGGCGCGGCGGTTGGACTGTCGCGCAATGCCTGCTGGCGGCGGATCCGCACGCTTGAGGACGCCGGCGTGATTAAGGGGCGTGTCACCCTGCTTGACGCGGCCAAGCTGGGTCTGGGCCTGACCGTTTTCATGCAGATCCGCACAAACGCCCATGCGCCGGATTGGCTGCATCGGTTTTCGAGCGCAACGCGTGACATGCCAGAAATCATGGGCGTCTATCGGATGTCGGGGGATCTGGACTATTTGATCCGGGCGCGGGTTGCGGATATGGCCGGGTATGACCGGCTGTATCAAGCGTTGATCCGCAAGGTACCCCTGTCTGACGTCTCGGCCAGCTTTGTCATGGAAGAGATCAAGGAAACGACCGAATTGCCCCTTTGAACCCGAGGACCGTTATGCCCACCCATTACATCTGGCTGTTTATTGCCATCCTGACTGAAACACTGGGCACAACTGCCTTGCAGGCTTCGCATCAATTCACCCGGTTCTGGCCATCCGTTGGGGTGATCATCTTTTACGGGATTTCGTTCTATTTCCTGTCGATCGCGCTCAAGTTCATGCCGGTCGGGATCGTCTATGCCATCTGGTCGGGCCTTGGGATCGTGCTGATTGCCTGTATCGGCTACCTGCTTTTTGGGCAAAAGCTTGATCTGGCCGCCGTGTTTGGTCTTGGGTTGATCATCACCGGCATTCTGGTGATTCACCTCTTTTCGGCGTCAAATACCCATTGACCCACTTTTGTCTGGTCTTTGCTGCGCCTGCAGGCTAAGCGCA
The DNA here is from genome assembly GCA_963976125.1 of uncultured Sulfitobacter sp. Classification (GTDB taxonomy): domain Bacteria; phylum Pseudomonadota; class Alphaproteobacteria; order Rhodobacterales; family Rhodobacteraceae; genus Sulfitobacter. Next base: position 1,505 of record CAXBKL010000125.1, read on the forward strand.
GCGCAACTCCCTGACAAAGGCTGAACCCATGGACCTGCGCAACATCGCAATCATCGCTCACGTCGACCACGGCAAGACAACGCTGGTGGACGAGCTTCTCAAGCAATCCGGCACCTACCGGGACAACCAGGCCACCACCGAACGGGCCTTGGACAGCAACGATCTGGAACGCGAGCGCGGCATCACGATCTTTGCCAAGCCGACCTCCGTTGAATGGAAAGGCACGCGCATCAACATCGTTGATACGCCGGGTCACGCCGATTTCGGCGGCGAGGTCGAACGCATCCTGTCGATGGTGGATGGGGTTGTGTTGCTGGTGGACGCCGCCGAGGGGCCGATGCCGCAGACCAAATTCGTGACGTCAAAGGCGCTCAAGCTGGGCCTGCGCCCGATTGTGGTCATCAACAAGGTCGACAAACCGGACGGCGAACCAGACCGCGCGCTGGACGAATGTTTTGATCTGTTTGCCAATCTGGACGCCACCGAAGATCAGCTCGATTTCCCGGCAATGTATGCGTCGGGCCGCGCAGGTTGGGCCGATCACACCCTGGAGGGGCCACGCAAAGGGTTGGACGCGCTGTTTGAACTGATCCTTGAGCATGTTCCGGCACCGGCGCAGATTGCCGATGCGGGCAAGCCCTTTACCATGCTGGCCACCACGCTGGGCGCGGATCCGTTTCTGGGCCGCATGCTGACAGGCCTCGTCGAATCCGGCACCCTCAAAGCGGGCCAGACAATCAAGGCAATGTCGCGCGATGGCAGCCTGATCGAGAATTTCCGCTGCACCAAGATCCTTGCATTTCGCGGTCTGGACCAGACCGCCATCGAGATCGCAGAGGCCGGTGATATTGTCTCCATTGCGGGCATGACCAAGGCCACGGTTGCAGACACCCTGGCCGAGCAGTCGGTCAACGAGGCAATCCCTGCGCAGCCCATTGATCCGCCCACCATCACGGTGACATTCGGCATCAATGACAGCCCGCTGGCGGGGCGTGACGGCAAGAAGGTGCAATCTCGGGTGATCCGCGAACGCCTGATGAAAGAAGCCGAAAGCAACGTCGCCATCAAGATCAGCGACACGCCGGGTGGCGAAGCCTTTGAAGTGGCGGGACGTGGCGAATTGCAGATGGGTGTCTTGATCGAAAACATGCGCCGCGAAGGGTTCGAGTTGTCGATTTCGCGCCCGCAGGTGTTGTTTCAAGACATTGATGGGGTGCGCCATGAACCCATCGAAGAAGCCACGATTGACGTGGATGACGAATATTCCGGCGCGGTCATCGAAAAGATCACCGGCGTGCGCAAGGGCGAATTGGCCGAGATGAAACCGGCCGGCGCTGGCAAGACACGCATCGTGGCGCATGTGCCGTCGCGAGGGTTGATCGGCTATCATGGTGAATTCCTGACCGACACGCGCGGCACCGGTGTGCTGAACCGGGTCTTTCACAGTTGGGCACCACACAAGGGGCCGATTCCGGGCCGCCGGGCGGGTGTTCTGATTTCAATGGAAAACGGCACCTCGGTGGCCTATGCGCTATGGAACCTCGAAGAGCGCGGCAGAATGATGATTGGCGCGCAAACGGATGTCTATACCGGCATGGTTATTGGCGAGCACAGTCGCGAGAACGATCTTGAAGTGAACCCGCTCAAGGGCAAGAAATTGACCAACGTGCGGGCATCGGGCACGGATGAAGCGGTGCGCCTGACCACACCGATCACCCTGTCGCTTGAAGAGGCGATTGCCTATATTGACGACGACGAACTGGTTGAGGTCACGCCAAACGCGATCCGGCTGCGCAAGCGCTATCTGGACCCGCATGAGCGCAAGCGCATGGCCAAATCAGCATAAACCTGGGTTTGTCGTCCTGACGACGGCGAATGTAACGGGGGGAGTTGCCCCCCGTTCACCTGACCTCTTTGGGACCAAAGACAGCGATGGCCTATTCGCTGGTCTCAACGATCATCAATTCGCGTTCTGACGCGCCTCGGGCATGTTCAAGGGCGGCCTGATAGGCATCCGAATGATAGCACTTTTCAGCGGTTTCCACGTCCGGGAAACGCGCAACCACATTGCGGGGGCGTTCCTTGCCTTCCAGTTGGACAAAGCGCCCGCCACGCGCAATGAATTCGCCCCCATGCGCCGCAATCGCGACCGTCGCACCGGCTGCGTATTTCTTGTAGGCTTCTTCATCGGTAACCGTGACATGTGCAATCCAGAGTGCGCCCATGATCTTATCCTTTCAATATGTTTTCAGCAGCAGCAATTGCGGCGTCGGCATTTACTGCGCTTGCGCCACCGCCCTGGGCCATATCGGGCCGGCCGCCGCCACCTTTGCCACCCAGTTCTGCAACCGCAGCCTTGACCAGGTCCACAGCCGAAACTTTCCCGGTCAGATCAGGTGTCACGCCCGCAGCCACGGCCGCCTTGCCCGCCGCATCCGCAATCAAAAGCACCGCACCGCTGCCGAGGTTGGTCTTGTGTTCATCTATCAACGCGGGCAGATCCTTGCCCGTCACCCCGCTGAGCACCTGCGCGATGAAAGGCACCCCGCCGACATCCCGCGTTTCGGGAACGGTTGAGCCGCCGCCGACCATGGCCAGTTCACGGCGCAATTGCGCCACCTCATTGGACAATGACTTGCGTTCCTCCAACAGCGCGCGCACCCGGTCCGGCACATCACCGGGGGATGTTTTCAGCCGGTCGGCAACCCCGGCAAGCGCACTTTGCTGTTCGCGCAGCCAGCTCATTGCATCACCTCCGGTCAGCGCCTCGATCCGACGTACCCCTGCGCTGCTGGCGCTGTCGCCGAGGATCACGAAGGCGCCAATATCACCGGTATGGCGGACATGGGTGCCACCACACAATTCCAGCGAATAGGTATTGCCATCCGTGCCCTTGCCCGATCCGTTCTGACGGCCCATCGACACCACACGCACTTCGTCACCGTATTTTTCGCCAAAAAGCGCCTGAGCCCCCAGTGCGCGTGCGTCATCTGGGGTCATGATCCGGGTATCCACCGGTGCATTCTGTCGAATATAGTCATTCACCTCGCGTTCAACGCCTGCCAGCTCATCGCCTGACAGAGCCTTGGCATGGCTGAAATCAAACCGCAGACGATCCGCCGCGTTCAGAGACCCGCGCTGCGCCACATGGTCCCCCAACGCTTCGCGCAGCGCTTCATGCAGCAAATGTGTCGCCGAGTGGTTGGCGCGGATCGAGGTCCGGCGCGCATGATCCACCTCAAGCACCGCAGCTTGCCCGGTCCGCACCTCGCCCCCGATAACCTTGCCGATGTGGGCAAAGACCCCGGCGGTCTTGCGGGTATCTGTCACCTGGACCTTGCCGGTCTCCGTGGTGATCAGGCCGGTATCGCCAATCTGTCCGCCGGATTCGGCATAAAATGGCGTCTGGTTCAGCGCAATCTGAACTTCTGCCCCGCTCTGGGCGGCCTCCGTCTGCGCCCCGTCAACGATAACGGCAACGATCTGGCCTTCTGCGGTTTCCAGATCATAGCCAAGAAAATCGCTCGTGCCCTGTTTGTCGGCCACATCAAACCAGACCGCCGCGTCCGTCGCCTCACCAGAGCCGGACCACGCCGCGCGAGCCTTGGCCTTCTGCTCGGCCATGGCCACATCGAACCCGTTCGTGTCGACGCCAAATCCCTTTTCCCTCAGGGCATCCTGAGTCAAATCCAGCGGAAAGCCGAAGGTATCATAAAGCTTGAACGCCGCCGTTCCGGGTAGATCGGCCCCCTGCGACAACCCGCTGACTTCATCTTCCAACAGCTTCAGTCCACGCTCCAGCGTCTGTTTGAACCGGGTCTCTTCTTGCTGCAATGTTTCGGTAATCAGTGTCTGCGCCTGACCCAGCTCAGGATAGGCCGCGCCCATCTGCTGAACCAATGCTGCCCCCAGCAGATGCGCATGACGCATCGCGCGGCGCATGATCCGGCGCAGGACATATCCCCGCCCGTCGTTCGAGGGCATCACACCATCCGCAATCAGAAACGACGTCGAGCGCAGATGGTCCGCAATCACCCGATGGTGCACATTTCCGGTACCAAACGGATCCACGTTCAGGGCATGACCACTGGCCTCGATGAGACTGCGCATGGTGTCGGTTTCATAATTGTCATGCTGGCCCTGCAACAATGCGCCGATCCGTTCCAGGCCCATGCCGGTGTCAATCGACTGCATCTCAAGTGGCCGCATGGTGCCATCTTCGAACTGTTCGTTCTGCATGAAAACGATGTTCCAGATCTCGATGAACCGGTCGCCATCCTCTTCCGGCGTGCCGGGAGGGCCACCGGGAATGTGATCGCCGTGGTCATAGAAAATCTCGGTGCACGGACCACAGGGGCCGGTGGGGCCCATCCGCCAGAAATTGTCATCCGTGGCGATGCGGATGATCCGATCATCAGGCAGGCCCGCGACCTTTTTCCAGATGTCCGCCGCTTCGTCATCGGTGTGATAAACCGTGACCAGAAGCCGGGTCGGATCAATGCCAAATTCGCCGGTCAGAAGCTCCCAGGCAAAAGCGATGGCGTCGGCCTTGAAGTAGTCGCCAAAGCTGAAGTTGCCCAGCATTTCGAAAAAAGTATGGTGGCGCGCGGTATATCCGACATTGTCCAGATCGTTGTGTTTGCCACCCGCGCGCACACATTTCTGCGCCGTTGTCGCCCGCACGTAATCGCGCGTTTCCACGCCGGTAAACAGGTTCTTGAACTGAACCATGCCTGAATTGGCAAACATCAGCGTGGGATCATTGCGTGGCACCAGGGGGCCGGAGCCGACAATCTGATGCCCCTGCTTGTCAAAGTAGGACAAAAAGGTAGAGCGGATGTCGTTCAGCGTCTTCATGGGTCTGGCCTTCCGGGGCAACTGCGGTCAGCATCAAATAGCCCCGTGGGCAAGGGCTGTCCACAGGCTGACCCAACGAAAAAGGGCGCACCCGCATGGCGCACCCTTTTCCGAGTATTCTCGGCGGCCATCGGGGCCGTCGGGGGATTTCTGCTGTTCCCGTCAGCGGCTGCTGTCAGGCTTCCAGAATGTCGATCTCGGAATTTTCGGACCCCTCGAAATCCAACCCATGTGCCGCGCGGATCTTGTCCTCGATCTCGCGTGCCATGGCCTCGTTGTCTTTCAGGAATTGTTTGGCATTCTCGCGCCCCTGCCCGATCCGTTCATCCCCGTAAGAGAACCACGAGCCGGACTTGTCGACCACTCCGGCCTTGACGCCCAGATCGAGCAGTTCGCCCATTTTGGAGATGCCTTCGCCATACATGATGTCGAATTCGACCTGTTTGAAGGGCGGCGCCACCTTGTTCTTGACGATCTTGACCCGCGTCGCGTTGCCGACAACTTCATCGCGGTCCTTCAGGGCACCGATGCGGCGGATGTCCAGACGGACAGAAGAATAGAATTTCAGCGCATTGCCACCCGTTGTGGTTTCGGGAGATCCGAACATGACGCCGATCTTCATCCTGATCTGGTTGATGAAAATCACCATACAGTTTGATCGGCTGATCGACCCGGTCAGTTTGCGCATGGCCTGGCTCATCAGGCGGGCCTGCACGCCGACGCTGCTGTCGCCCATTTCACCTTCGAGTTCGGACTTGGGAGTGAGGGCGGCCACCGAATCGACAACCACCATGTTCACCGCGCCGGAACGCACCAGTGTGTCGGTGATTTCCAGTGCCTGTTCGCCGGTATCGGGTTGCGAGATCAGCAGTTCATCAATGTCCACGCCCAGTTTCTTGGCATATTGCGGATCAAGCGCATGTTCCGCATCCACAAAGGCGCAAACGCCGCCGGCCTTTTGCTGCTCGGCCACGCAATGCAGCGTCAAGGTGGTCTTGCCCGATGATTCCGGTCCATATATCTCAACGATCCGACCCATCGGCAGGCCGCCAATGCCAAGTGCGATGTCCAGACCAAGCGAACCTGTTGAACTGGCGGTGATGTCCTGTACCGCGCCTTCGGCACCCAGCTTCATGATCGAGCCCTTGCCGAACTGGCGCTCAATCTGGGCCAGCGCGGAATCAAGCGCCTTTTGTTTTTCTGCTGTTTTCTTGCTGTCCATTGTCAAAAGATCTGCCGTTGCCATGTGCCTGTTCCCTTAGTGTCACAGTGGCGTCGGGCCCGCAATCGCCCAAGATACCACTCTTCTTTGTTCCCCTAATGTTCCGTTTAGGACCAAAAGAAGAACATTTCAATCATTTTGTTTCTGGCCCCATCTTTTTGCTGTAATGGTTAAGAAGTCGTTTACAGTGACCATCACACACGAAATGAAACAAGGGATGCCGCTACGTGCTTGTTTTCTTTAAGGAACGTCTAGCGTTCCTATCTGTACCGAAGACCGGAACCACCGCCTATGAAACTGCGTTGGCTGGGCGCGCGGATGTGGTCATCAGGGAACCGCCGATGCTGAAACATGCGCCGGTGTACCGTTATAATCGATTCATTCGGCCGATGTTTCTGCGGGTGTGTGATGCCGAAATGGAATTGATGGCCGTCATGCGCGAGCCGGTTTCCTGGCTTGGTAGCTGGTGGCGGTATCGACAGCGCCCGTTCATGCAGGGCAAGCCCAATGCGACCCACGGGATCAGCTTTGATGATTTTGTCCTCGCCTACATGAAAGGAAAGAAGCCCGGATTTGCGGATGTCGGAAGTCAGGCGAATTTCATGCAGGGCCAACCCAACGGGACCCGGATCACCCATTACTTCCGCTATGAAGATCAGCCGCGTTTACAGCGTTTTCTGCACGACAGGCTGGATGTGACGCTGGAACTGGCGCGCGAGAACGTATCGCCGCAGATGCCGATGCCGCTTTCCAAGGAGATCGAGGCGCGGTTTCGGCGCAAGTTTGCCGATGAGTTCGAGCTCTACGAGTCAATCCCCTGAGGTGATCCAACCCATCAGATGTCGGGGCCAATCACCTAGTGCAGTTGCCGTTGCACAGTCTCGGTCAGGTCGTTCAACGAAAACGGCTTGGGCAGGAACACCGAATTCGGGATGCGGGTCTGGGCTTCGCCAAAGCTGTCTTCTGCATAGCCCGATACAAACACCACACGAACGCCGGGGCGTTCCTCAAGGGCTTTTCGAACCCAGCTTGGGCCGTCCATGCCCGGCATTACAACATCTGTCACAAAAACGTCGATGTTCAGGGTGTCGTCTTCCAATGTTTTCAGGGCCGCTTCGGCAGAATCGGCCTCCAGCACCGTAAAACCACGCAGCCGCAGGGCGCGGCTGGCAAATGCACGCACCGGCGCTTCATCCTCAACCAGCAGGATTACACCATCCTCGTGTTTCAACGGCAGCGAGGGCAGCGGAGCAACAGGCGCAACAGCAGCGACGGGGACCACATCAAGGATAGGAAAATACAGCGTGAATTCGGTGCCGGTGCCTACAACGCTATCGACAAAAATGAACCCGCCCGTTTGCTTGACGATCCCATAGGCGGTGGACAGCCCCAGTCCGGTGCCATCGCCTGCGCGTTTTGTCGTGAAGAATGGCTCAAAAACCTTTGGTAATTTATCGGGCGGGATGCCTGTGCCCTCGTCGGTGACCCGAACGGTCAGATAATCGCCCGCATCCACCGTTGCCCGGTCCCTGCTTAGCGGCCGCGCAAGATGTATGCATTCGGTGGTGATCTTGATCTCGCCGCCTTCGGGCATGGCGTCGCGGGCATTGACGACCAGGTTCATCAATACCTGCTCAAGCTGCCGTTTGTCTGCGCGGATAGGTTTGAGGACCGGATCATGGCTCAGCGTCAAGGTGATTTTTTCACCAACCAGCCGGTTCAACAGATGGGTCAGGTCCGCAAGCGTGTCGCGCATGTCCAGCGTTTCCGGGCGCAGGGTCTGTTTGCGCGAGAACGCCAGCAACTGCCCCACCAGAGAGGCCGCGCGGTTCACGTTCTGATTGATCTGCATCAGGTCGCCAAAATCGGGGTCGCTTTGATCGTGCCGCAACAGCAACAGGTCGCAGTGGCCTGCAATCGCAGTCAGCAGGTTATTGAAATCATGCGCAACACCCCCCGCAAGTTGCCCGATGGCCTGCATTTTCTGGCTCTGCACAAACTTCGCCTCTAGCGACTTGAGTTCAGTGGCATCATGCATCACCGCAATCAGCGCCGGCGCGCCATCTTCGACAATCGGGTTCAGGACAACCTGAACAAACACCTCAAGATCGGCCCGCTTGAGGCGCAGGAATTCCGACTTCTGGACCATCTTGCCGGCCAGGGCCTCGTCGATCCAGTCGCGGATCGACCGGCCCAGCCCCTCCATCAGGTCCGACAGAGGCACGTCCCGGCGCAGCGCCACGCCGACAAGCCGTGCCGCCATTCGGTTGAACGCCTGCACCGACCCGTCAGGCGCAATTCTAAGCATCGGCACCGGCAAGTCCTGAAACGCCTGCCAGCCCTGCGGGGCGGCCTCCACCTCTGGCGGTGGCAACAGATAGAGCGCCCGCCGCCCTGCCCCGGCCTGCACCTGCGCAATCAACGCCTTCCTGGGGCCATTTTCGGTGCTGAGCTCAGTCACACCCCCCGCATTCACCGGCAGGGTCTCGAAAATCCGATCCAGCGACTTCACCCTGCTGCCGATGAACGCGCGCGCGGCCTCGTTCATATAGAGTACCGCATCTGTCCGCCCGATCATCAGCATGGGCAATTGCTGACCTTCCGCAGCGATTTGCCGGGGCGGTTGTTCCGTCCGGGTCTCGACCCGCCAGACATATTTGTCGATCCCGATGAAGTGCACACCCAACCGCACATGCCCGGTGCGCGTCACAACATCCTCCGCCGCATGGCCGCTGGCTGCTGCGCGGGACTGAAGCCGGAACAGAATACCACCTGGGTTTGCAAGGCTTTGCTTGAGAACCCCCGCAAGGGTCGGACTTTGCGACAGATCATATGCTCTGGCCGCGGCGGTGTTATGGGTCAGGACCGCGCCGTCGGCCCCGGCGACAAAGCTGGGCACGGCGTCGCACATGATGAAATCCGCAATTGCATCCAATCCCGCCTCGGACCGCCGTTGATGGCGCAGCGCCAGCACCGCAATCAGGCACGCCAGCGTCAGCATGGTCGCGGACACGGCCGTCAAACCGATGA
>CAXBKL010000126.1:0-10524 GCA_963976125.1 uncultured Sulfitobacter sp.
GGGGTTTGCCAATGCCGTGGCCGACTACCTGCAAGCGGAACGTGACGCCATTGAACACGAAATTGACGTGTTGACCGATTATGGGCCCTTCAAACAGGTCCATGTGGAGGAACAGGAATGAACGAGAAACTTAGTGAAGAGGCACGCCATACCGTGCTGAAACCCCTGTTTGATACAGGATGGCAGATGCAGGACGGGCGGGACGCGATCCAGAAGGCATTTGTGTTTGCCGATTTTGCCGATGCCTTCGGGTGGATGACCCGCGTGGCGATCTGGGCGGAAAAATGGAACCACCACCCCGAATGGAGCAACGTGTACAAGACCGTGAATGTCACGTTGATAACCCATGACGCGGATGGGCTAAGCGCGCTGGACGCCAAACTTGCGCGCAAGATGGACAGCCTCTTCAACTCGGCATAGGACGAACGGATTTCCTCATGGACAATTTGATGAATGTCGAGATCTGGCAGGGCAAGACGCTTGGCGATCTGCTGACCTTTGAGTTTCTTGCCAGCGCGGTCGGATCGGTGCTGGCGGCGTTTGCGATTTTGCTGTTGGGTTGGATCGTTTCCAAATGGCTACAGGCGCGGGTGCGCAAACTGGGCCGCGCGCACAAACATCTGGACAACATGCTGTTCGACTTTCTGGCGTCGATCCTGCGCTATGTCGTGCTGGGGTTCACCGCGCTTTTTGTGCTGAACACTTTTGGCGTACAGACAACATCATTCGTTGCGGTCATCGGTGCGGCAGGCCTTGCCATTGGTCTGGCCTTGCAGGGGACGCTGTCCAATGTCGCGGCGGGCGTGATGCTGATCCTGTTTCGCCCGGTCAAGATCGGCGATTTTGTCGACGTCGCCGGACAGATGGGGACGATCAAGCAGATCAACCTGAATTTCACCGAGCTTGCGGATCTGAGTAATGTACAGGTGATCGTGCCAAATGCGCAGGTCTGGGGAAATGTCATCACCAACTACTCTGTCAACGCAACGCGCCGGGCGGAATGGACGTTTGGCGTCGGCTACGGCGCGAACCTCAAAACCGCAGAGACCATTATCCGCGATACCATCATGGCCGATGAACGCTCCCACACCTCGCCTGACCCGTTCATTCAGGTGACAAACCTTGGCGATAGTTCGGTGGATTTCCTGGTGCGCGTCTGGTGTGATGCAGATGTGTTTTTTGCTTACAAGGCAGACATGACGCGGCGCGTCAAAGAAGCGCTGGATGCAGGCGGCGTGGACATTCCGTTTCCGACCCGCAGGGTTGTTCAGGTCACGGAATAGCTGTTGCGGCCCCACATCAAGCGGGGCCGCAACATTCGGCACTACATGCTGGCCAAAAGACCCTCACCACCGGAGACGTCGCAGACACCGGGATTTTCCTCTTCCTGCAGCAACGTCACGGTGCCGTCGTCCACAAGCATCGCATAGCGTTTAGAGCGTGCAATCAGGCCTGCAGGCGGTGCATCGAAATCCATGCCGATTGCCTTGGTGAACTCGGATGACGCATCGGCCAGCATGGTGATGCCTGCCGCTGTCGCCCCGGTCGCCTCGCCCCATGCCTTCATCACAAAGGGGTCATTGCACGATACACAGATGATTTCATCCACGCCCTTTGCATCAAACTGATCCTTGGTGCGCACAAAGCTGGGCACATGGGCAGAGTGGCAGGTGGGCGTAAAGGCACCCGGCACGGCAAAAACCACAACCTTGCGACCCTTGACCTTATCCGCCATTTTCACTGGCATTGGACCTTCTGCGCCCATTTCAACCAATGTGGCGTCGGGAAGGGTCTCCCCTTGGGATATTGTCATGGCGTATACCTCTCATGTGATTGTGTTTGCCGTCCCTCTGCATATAGGTTTCACGTTCGCAGGGACCAGCGAAAACGAAAGGATCGGCCATGCGCCATGTAGTTGTGATCGGAGCGGGGCAAGCAGGGTCGTCATGCGTGGCCAAGCTGCGCAATGGCGGGTTTGACGGGCCTATCACCCTGATTGGGGCCGAACCCGTCCCTCCCTATCAACGCCCGCCTCTAAGCAAGGCCTATCTGATGGGTGATATGTCGTTGGAGCGCCTCTATCTGCGACCAGAGGCATTTTATGACGACAACGGGATCAATCTGCGGATGAACACGCAGGTCGATGCTATCGACATCGAAGGCCGCTGCATCCGTATCGGGGAAGAGCAGCTTTCCTATGATGATCTGGTCCTGACCACCGGGTCGGTGCCAAGCCGTTTGCCCGCTGCAATCGGCGGCACCCTGGACGGCGTGCATGTGGTACGCGATCTGGCCGATGTGGACGCGATGGCACCGCGCTTTGTCCAAGGTGCGCGCGTGCTGATCGTCGGTGGCGGCTACATCGGCCTTGAGGCCGCATCGGTTGCGGCCAAGCTGGGGCTTGAAGTCACGCTGGTCGAGATGGCCGGCCGTATCCTGCAACGCGTCGCCGCGCCTGAAACCAGCGGTTTTTTCAGGGCGCTGCATCGGGATCATGGCGTCGACATCCGCGAGGGTGTCGGGCTTGATCGTTTGTTGGGCGACGGTGCCGTTCGTGGTGCACGGCTGAGTGACGGATCTGACATTGATGTTGATTTTGTCATTGTCGGTGTCGGCATCCAGCCGGGAATTGCATTGGCCCAAGCGGCGGGGATCGAGATAAAGAATGGCATCAAGGTAGATGCACAAGGACGCACATCCGTCCCCCATGTCTGGGCGGCAGGGGATTGCACCTCGTTTCCTTACAAGGATGCGCGCATCCGGTTGGAATCGGTACCCAACGCCATAGATCAGGCGGAATGCGTTGCGGAAAATATCATGGGGGCTGGTAAGGATTACTTGGCAAAGCCTTGGTTCTGGTCAGATCAGTATGACGTGAAATTGCAGATCGCCGGGTTGAACACCGGCTATGACCGGGTTGTAACCCGGCGGACGGACCCAGACACGGTCAGCTTTTGGTATTACGCGGGCGACAGGTTGCTGGCGGTGGACGCGATGAACGATCCGCGCGGATACATGGTGGGCAAGCGTCTGATCGAGGCGGGAAAATCCCCTGATCCGGCGTTGATCGCCGATCCGTCAACCGATCTGAAGGCGCTTTTGAAGCCGTGAGGATCATCTCAGGCCAATTCCGTGGCACCGCCTTGGCCGCAGTGGGCAAGGGCGACGCCGCTGCTCATTTGCGACCGACGTCCGACCGGGTCCGCGAGAGCCTGTTTTCGATGCTCACACATCATGATGTGGTGCGCGGCGCGCGGGTGTTGGATCTATTCGCCGGCACCGGCGCACTGGGCCTTGAGGCGCTGTCGCGGGGTGCACAAGAGGTTTGTTTTGTAGAGAACGGACGTGTGGGGCAGCGGCTGATTGGCGAAAACATCGCCAAGCTGCGATGCGGCGACGCGGTCACTGTGATGCGCAACGATGCGACCCGGTTGGGGCCGTGGCCCCATCCGCCGTTTGATCTGGTGTTTCTTGATCCGCCCTACGGCAAGAAGATGGGGCAAAAGGCGCTTCAGGCCGCGCAGGCGGGCGGCTGGCTTGCCGACAACGCGATGATCGTTTGGGAAGAAAACGCCCCGATGTCTGCGCCGCGTGGCTTTGAACGGCTTGATACCCGCAAGTACGGCGATACCCATGTGACCCTGATGCAAAACGCCGCGCAGGGTTAGGTCATCGCCTTGATCGCCGCCCCCAACCGCATGATCCCTTCGTCGATCTGCGCATCATCCGCCAGCGAAAAACTCAGCCGCAGGGTGTTCGCATTGGACCTGTCCGCATAGAACGCTTGCCCCGGCACAAAGGCCACACGCTGTGTTTCCAACGATGTCTTGAGTAGATCAGCGGCTTCGATGTGTTTGGGCAGGGTCAGCCAAATAAACATGCCCCCTTCGGGCCGGGTCCATGTCACCCCTTCGGGCATATGCGCGGCAAGGGCGGCAAGCATGGCGTCACGCCGCCCTTTGTAGGTGACGCGGAGCATGTCGGTATGGGCATCAAACCCGGCTCTGGCCACCGCGTTGATCGCCATCTGGTTCAACGTCGCCGAATGCAGGTCGGCCGCCTGTTTCATCAGCACCAGCTTGCTGATGATCGGGGCCGCACCGCATATCCAGCCCACCCGCAAACCCGGCGCAAGGGTCTTGGAAAAACTGCCGCAATAGAGGGTGCGACACTCTTCAATGTCGCCCTTGCGCGCAATTTCCAGCGCCAGCATCGGCGGAATCGGATCGCCGTCATAGCGGAGCGATTGATAAGCGGCATCCTCGATCACAGCGATTTCCAGGTCGTCGGCAAGGGTGAGAATGTTCTGGCGTGCATTCAGGTCAAGCGTTTCGCCCGTGGGATTGGCAAAATCAACGGAGGCATAGGCAAATTTCACCCGCCCGCCTTGTGCCGCTGCGGTATCGGCGTAATCCGCCGCTGACCGGTTGCCGCCGGGAATCAGTCGGTCAAATGACGGTTCATATGCGCTGAACGCCCCCAGTGCCCCCATATAGGTAGGCCAGGTGACAAGCGCAGTATCCCCCGGTGACAGCATCATCTTGCCCAGATAATCCAGCGCCTGTTGTGACCCGGAGGTAATGAGGATGTTGTCACGGGTACACGGCACCCCAAGCGCCTCCATTTGTCCGGCGATCCAGTCCCGCAGTGGGCCATACCCTTCGGATACGGAATACTGCAACGCGGTGGAACTATTGGCGGGCGACAGGGCATCGCCAAGTGCGGCCTGAAATGCCTGCCTGGGGAAAAGCGCGGGATCGGGAATACTCCCTCCGAAAGAGATGACATCCGGCTGATCCAGCAGCTTGAGCAACTCGCGGATTTCACTCGCCTTCATCCGCTCCATGCGGGTGGCAAAGATGTCGTTCCAATTCATGTCAGTATATCTTCCCTATTTCTGTCAAGACAGCATGTTTTGAAATTTATGGCAATAGTTGTTACCTATATGCGACAGGTTCTTTCGGAGGCATCGCAAGGAAGAAGTTGCTATCCGCTGCTGACTCTTGGCAAATGGGCCAAAGATCAGCCCCAAAATCCCACCCATCCTTCCGGTCGGTGATCGGTCCCGCATCGGCCAAGACGGACAGGTGATTCACCCCGGCAATGCGCGTCACGCCACCCTTGCCCGCAAGCGCACCTTCTTCATCCACGGCCCGACCACGCCGCTGGCCCGCGAGACGGTCTTGTCCTTGTCGATGGATCGGATGGTAAAGACGATCAGCTGTAGGTCGGGTGGAATGTCCCGGCGGGCGACAGGGTAAATATCTCCACCCCGTCCTCGGTCACGCCAACCGAATGCTCAAACTGCGCTGACAGCGATTTGTCGCGGGTCACTGCAGTCCAGTCATCGGCCAGCGTCTTGGTTTCGGCCCGACCGAGATTCACCATCGGTTCGATGGTAAAGAACATGCCGGGCTCCAACGTCGGTCCCGTCGCAGGCCGCCCATAGTGCAGCACATTCGGGGGCGCATGAAAGACCTGCCCCAACCCATGCCCGCAAAAATCAGTCACAACAGACATGCGGTGGCTTTCGACATAGCTTTGGATGGCGTGGCCAATGTCGCCAAATGTGTTGCCGGGTTTGACCACCTCGATCCCCCGCATCAGGCTGTCGTGGGTGACCTGTATCAGGCGCTCCGCCTTGCGCGATACCTTGCCCGCGACATACATCCGCGAGGTATCGCCAAACCAGCCATCGACAATCACCGTGACGTCGATGTTCAGGATGTCACCATCCTTCAGCCTCTTGTCGCCGGGGATGCCGTGGCAGACAACATGGTTCACCGAAATACAGCTGGCGTGCTTGTAGCCCTTGTAGCCGATGGTCGCGGATTTTGCGCCCGCGTCATTTACCTTTTGCTCAATGATGCGGTCAATCTCGCCCGTGGTCTGGCCGACAAATACATGGTCCGCGATTTCATCGAGAATACGCGCGGCAAGCGCGCCCGCGGCATGCATGCCGGCGAAATCGGAGGGATCATAAATGCGGATGCCGTCCTTGGTCTGACGGCCGCGGTGTTGTTCGTTCACCGGGTTCTCCATTCGTTTGTTCGCACCTGTTTAACGCGCAGGACGGCCAAGGGCCAGAGGGGCGGCCAAGGTGACGGCCTCTGGGGTGATATGGGTGCCGATGCACAGGGTTTCCACCCCCGCCCGGGTCGCGTCGGCATGGGCAGCAGCATATGCCGGGTCAATGTCGTCAGCCATTGTCACATGGCTGCAATCGGTGCGCTGCACGAGATAGAGCAGAACCGCGCGATGACCTGCGCGTGCGACATCGGCCAGATTGCCCAGATGTTTGGCCCCGCGCGCGGTGACGCTGTCAGGAAATTCGGCCAGCCCGGGCCGGCGCGACAGGGTGACGGATTTCACCTCGACATAGGCATCCGGCAGGCCCGGTGCGCTGAGCAGAAAATCAATGCGCGAATTTTCGGCGTATTTCACCTCTGGCCGCACAGTGGTGTAACCAGCCAGCGCCGCGATTTCGCCCCCCTGCAACGCCACCTTGACGGCGCGGTTTGGTATTCCCGTGTCCACCCCGGTGAAATGCCCGTTTTCATGATCGACCAGTCGCCAGCCGAATTTCAGCTTCTTTTTGGGATCATCATTGGGTTCCAGCCAGATTTTCGTCCCCGGTGCCGCCAATCCCAACATCGAACCAGGGTTGGCGCAATGGGCGACCACCTCGCGGCCATCCTCAAGCGTACAATCAGCCAGAAACCGTTTGTAGCGGCGAATAAGGCGGGCTGGGACAAGTTCGGTTTGAAAGCGCATGGGGCGCGGCCTATACCGAAGGCACGCCGCACTCAAGGATTTTGCCGATGCCCAACCCCACCGCCGCCATGATCGTGATCGGAGATGAAATCCTGTCCGGGCGTACCCGTGACAGCAACATGCATTTTCTGGCCGGGCAACTGTCCGAGGCGGGCATTGACCTGAAAGAAGCGCGGATGATTGCAGATGATCCCGATATGATTATTTCCACGGTACGCGCGATGTCAAAGACCTACGATTATGTGGTGACCAGCGGTGGGATCGGACCCACGCATGACGACATTACGGCCGATTGCATCGCCGCCGCCTTTGACCGCGCGATTGACGTGCGCGACGATGCGCGGGCTATTCTGGCGGCGCATTATGCCAAATCGGGTACGGAACTGAACACGGCGCGCCTGCGCATGGCGCGCATTCCCGATGGTGCGACGCTGATTGATAACCCGGTATCGGCAGCACCCGGTTTCAAGGTCGGGAACGTGCACGTCATGGCCGGCGTACCATCGGTGTTTGAGGCCATGGTGGCATCCGTGTTGCCCACGCTCACCGGGGGCGACGCCCTGATCAGCAAGACCCTGCGCGTTGACCGGGGAGAGGGCGACATAGCCGCACCGCTGGGGCAATTGGCGCTGGATCACCCTGCCCTGTCGATCGGCTGCTATCCGTTTCAGCAAAACGGCAAATACGGCGCGCATGTCGTGATCCGTGGCACCGATGCAGGTGAAATCGACACCGCGCTGGCCCAATTGCGGGGCGTTTTGGAATGACGTCTGATCTCGCTCACCTACTGGACGTATCGGAACATACCTGGCCCCCTGCGCACCGATGGGAACAGGATGGTTTTATCCTGCGAGAGGGTCAGGGCGGTGGCCAACGGGTTTCTGCGGCAACGGCAACCGGACCCGTGACAGACCAACAGATCGCGGATGCGGCAGGCGCGATGGAGGCGATGGGCCAACGGGCCATTTTCCAATTGCGCGATGACCAGCACGACCTTTCTGCGCAACTGGACGCCCTGGGATATATCATCAAGGATCCAACGATCGCCTATGTCCTGCCAATCGAACCCCTGACCGACCGGCCCATCCCCCGCGTCACGGCCTTCACGATCTGGGAACCGCTGGCGATCATGAATGAAATATGGGCAACCGATGGCATTGGCCCCGAGCGCCTTGCCGTAATGGACCGAGCCGCGTGCAAAACAGGCATTCTGGCGCGCTGGAACGAAAAACCTGCGGGCGCGGCCTTTGCCGGGCTGCACGCAGATGTTGTGATGGTACACGGCCTTGTTGTTCTGCCCCATCAGCGGCGGCAAAGGGTCGCCGAATGGATGATGCGCCGCGCGGCATATTGGGGGCAGGCCCACGGCGCTACGTCTATCGCGGTGCTTTGCGTCGCCGCCAATGAAGGTGCAAATGCGCTCTACCGCGCACTGGGCTTTCGCCCCGTCGGCAGATACCATTACCGCGTCAAACCAGAATAAAAGGATCCGATCATGGCCGATGACATGCCCACTGCTCTCAACCTGCCAATGGCCAACCCGCTCCCCGCAGATACACAAAAGTATTTCGACATCTGCATGGAAAAGCTGGGGATGATCCCGAATGTCCTCAAGGCCTATGCCTTCGACGTTGAAAAGCTAAATGCCTTCACGGCGATGTATAATGACCTGATGCTGGGCGACAGCGCGCTGAGCAAGCTGGAACGTGAGATGATTGCGGTTGCGGTATCCTCGGTCAACAAGTGCTTTTATTGCCTTGTCGCCCATGGCGCGGCGGTGCGGCACCTCTCAGGTGACCCCGCCTTGGGTGAGGCGCTGGTGATGAACTACAAGGTTGCCAAGATCGACCCGCGCCAACGCGCGATGCTGGATTTCGCCGTCAAGCTGACCCGCGAAAGCGCCGCCGTTGAAGAAGCCGACCGCGAAACGCTCCGCGATCATGGCTTCACGGATCGCGACATCTGGGACATCGCCAACGTGGCAGGTTTTTTCAACATGACCAACCGGGTGGCCAGCGGTGTCGACATGCGCCCAAATCCTGAATATCACGCACAGGCGAGATGATCCGCCCACTGCTCATTGCTGCTTTTTTGGCAACTCCGGCGGTGGCGCTTGAGCTGAACCTGCCCGCCACCGCGCGCCAGACGTCCGAGCGGAACACGTCGCCCGACACCTATCTGGCACCGATTGGACCGTTCGAAAATGGTCGGGTGCCGGTCAGGACCGTCGAAGGAAACGTCCGCCGGACAGCATGGCGGCTGGCCTCGCCGGGATTGACACCTCTACAAGTCATGCGGCCGCTGCGGGCGCAACTGGAACAGGCCGGGTATGACATAGTCCTCGACTGCGCGACTGCGGCCTGCGGCGGTTTTGATTTTCGGTTTTCGGTAGAAACTCTGCCGGGTCCGAACATGTACGTGAACCTGCGGGCCTTCCACTTTGTCACGGGGACAAGCCCGGATGGCAACAACGTCGTCACCATTTTGGCCAGCACATCAGCAACCTCGGCGCACGTGCAGATCATCCAGGCCGGCACGGTAGCGCAGGACGCAGTGACGGTTGACACACCGGCGGTCCTGCCCGGTACCACCCAGACGGTTGAACAGGATGGCATCGCTGCGCAATTGCTGGGTCTGGGCCATGCCGTTCTGGCTGATCTGGATTTTGAAACCGGTTCGACCAAGTTGGGCACAGGTCCGTTTTCATCGCTGGAGCAATTGGCAGCCTTTCTGAAGGCCCAGCCGACAGTGCGGGTGGCATTGGTCGGCCACACCGACACCGTTGGATCGCTTGAGGGCAATATCGCCATCTCGCGTCAACGGGCAGGATCGGTGCGCCAACGGCTTATTGACACCTATGGCATTGCCAATAGCAGACTGGATGCAGAAGGAATGGGGTACCTTGCCCCGGTCGCCAGCAATCTTGACGCGGAAGGGCGCGACCTCAATCGACGGGTCGAGGTGATCCTGCTGGGGACAAAATGAAACGCTTACAATAACTTGATGTCCGAACGTACCGAAAGGGCCGCGTTTTCCAGCTCCGAGACCGCTCCGATGTGCCATTCCAGGCCGGTCTGACCCCGCCGTTGCGCTTCTCGCAGGTTATCCGAGGCCCGGCGCGCCTCCGCGGCACTCAGAGACAGTGCTTCGGCCAGATTGGCGCGTTCGACTTTGATCCGGGCGACCCCGGCGGTGTATTCAGCAGACGACATTTGTCCCATCAGATGCGCATCACTCAGCGCCAGCAATTCGGCGTCCTGCCGGGCAAGCACATCCGGCAAGGATGTTTGAATGTCCGCCAGATGGTCATTGGCGGCGCGGATATTGCGGACCAATGCGTTGGGCGAGGCAATCTCGACCCGGCGATTATCGTCGCCGGCACCCAGTTTGCGACCTGCAACTGCGCCGCTGATGGCCCCGACGGCGGCGGCCCTAGCGCAGGAGCTTGCGGCGTTGGCTGACAACAACCCGACCCCGCATCCAACCGCCAGACCCAGAGCCGCACCCTTCGCGGTCGACGCCCGGACGATGCGCTGTGAACTGTCCTGCAACGCCTCCGCCTGTTCGGTAATCGCCTGCTGAGCCGTCGGGCCGGCCTGAAATCCAAGCAAGGATATGTCGTGGCGGGCCTGTTCGGGGGTGACGGCACAGCCGGCCAAACCTGCTGTAGCCAGGATCGCAAGATAAAATGAGGCGCGTTGCATGGAGCGTCCTGCCAATATTTTCGTTTTGCCGCAGCAATGACAGGCG
>CAXBKL010000127.1:0-10472 GCA_963976125.1 uncultured Sulfitobacter sp.
CCATTGACCGTCAGGGTCCGTTCGTACAGGCCCGGTTCGACCTGTGCCGGGGTGCAGAAGGCAAAACCGTCATAGGCCAGGTGTTCATACATGTCGTCGGTCATTACCCAGACATGGGGGTGGCGCATCAACACGTCGGTCAGGGCCTTCAGCTCGGTGTGGCTGTACCCGGCGCCGGTCGGATTCGACGGTGAGTTGAAGATGAACCACTTGGTTTGTGGCGTGATCGCCGCCTCAAGCGCCTCTGGCGACAATTTGAAATCGTCCTCCAGCGTCGCCGGTGCGATGACCGGTGTGCCCCCCGCAAGCAGCACCATATCGGGATAGCTGACCCAATAGGGAGCGGGGATCACCACTTCTTCGCCGGGGTTCATTGTGGCCATCAGCGCATTATAGAGGATCTGCTTGCCGCCGGTGCCGACACTGACCTGCGCCGGGGTATACTCCAGCCCGTTGTCGCGCCTGAACTTGGCACAGATCGCCTGTTTCAGCTCCGGAATGCCGTCGACGGCGGTGTATTTCGTCTTGCCCGCCGCAATTGCCGCAACGGCGGCATCCTTGATGTTCTGTGGTGTGTCGAAATCCGGCTCTCCGGCCCCCAGCCCGATAATATCGCGGCCAGCGGCTTTAAGCTCTGCCGCCTTGGTGGTAACAGCAATTGTCGGGGACGGTTTGACGCGGGAAAGTGTCGCTGAAAGCAGTTCCATGGAGACCTCGATATGGCATTGAGTTCGCGCACCCTCTTAGGGGGCCGCTCCGCACCGATCAAGCGCATTGATCCAAAGCTGGCAAAAGGACGCATCGCATGGACGCAGAAACAGACTGGTATGGACCTGACGCGGCAACATTCGGAGATCGGATCGCGGCAGCGCGTGAAACCGCAGGCATGACACAGGGGCAACTGGCCAAACGGCTGGGTGTGCGGATCAAAACGATGCGGGCCTGGGAGGACGACTTGTCCGAACCCCGCGCCAATCGGTTGTCGATGTTGTCGGGCCTGTTGAATGTCTCGATGCGCTGGCTGATTACCGGCGAGGGCGATGGCATTGACGCCCCCGACGAGACGGAAACAAGCCAAAGTGATCTTGCCGGTGTTCTGACCGAACTGCGTATCCTGCGGGCTGACATGCAGAAAAAGGCCGAAGACATCGGACGGTTGGAAAAGCGGTTGCGCCGCATGATCGAGACCCCGGAAAATGTCTGAAATCCGCGAACACAAGGTCAAACGTCTGGCCATGCGGTCGATGCGGCGGGGCATCAAGGAAATGGATCTGATCCTGTCGGCCTATGCGGATGCCCGGCTTGGCGATATGACCGACGATGATCTGGCGCTGTATGACCGGATGCTGAATGAAAACGACCATGATCTCTATCAATGGGTGACAGGGCAGGGTGCCGCGCCGTCGCCCTATGCCGCGATGATGGCCGACATTCAATCCCTCGTGGCGGCCCAGCGGGTCGGACAGGTCTGATCGCCCGGACCTTCCGGGCGCATCTGCCTTAACGAAATATTCTGCTTTTTTGCCCAGTTTCCTCTCCAACCCATTGAGTCGGAGAACCTATATGAGCATCCAAGACCCCATCACCTCTGTTGCCCAACAGAAGGGTTTCATGGTCGGCTATCTTGAGGCGCTGTCGCTGGTTGAACGCCTGCACCGCTTGTTGCTTGATGTTATCAAGGACGAATTTGAACGTGTTGGCGTGCTCGAAATCAACGCGGTGCAGGCGCTGCTGCTGTTTAATATCGGCAACAACGAAGTGACCGCAGGCGAATTGAAAAGCCGCGGATATTATCAGGGCAGCAATGTCAGCTACAACCTCAAGAAGCTGGTTGAAATGGGATACATGCACCATCAGCGGTGCGAGATCGACCGCCGCTCGGTTCGTGTACGCCTGACGGAAAAAGGGCGGCACATTCGGGATGTGGTCGCAGATCTGTTTGCCCGTCACGCCGATGGGCTTGAGGACAAGGGTGTTCTGGGCCACGACGGGATTTCACAGATCACCACCTCGCTCAAAAGGGTGGAGCGGTATTGGACGGACCAGATCAGGTATATCTACTGACCGGATGATCTGCCCGATGACATCTGCGGCTCCAGCCGGGATAACACCAACCCCTCCAACTCGCGCAGCAGCTTTTGTGCCATCGCGCGTTCATAGTCGGCAAATCCAAGGGCCGTCTGCACAAACGCATCCGGCCCCAGGATCACCTCTGCCGCAAAATAGGACGACAACTCGGCAATTTCTGCTTGCCGGATGTCGCCCAGATTGGGATCGTCCACGCCAATGACCAAGGCGTTGATGGTGATGCCACGCCCGGCCAATTGTGCTTTGACGATTCGGGGGCGGGGCCCAAGATTTGACTTTCCGTCGCCTGAGATGTCGAGCGTCCGTTTCCAGCATCCAGCCTGCGCCGCCAGATGACGGGCACCGGCAGTCATCGCAACCCCGAGCGCCGTGCCGGGAGTGGCGTCGCGCCGCAAAGTCTGGCGCAGGGTTTCCGCAACGCTGTCGATGTCCGCATTGTCAGCAATCGCTGTCCAGGGCACCAGAACCGCCTGATCGGCTGGCCCGCTCCATTCATAGATCAGGATACGCACCGGTGCCGCCGGCATCGCCAGCAGTTTTTCGCGCACCAAGGGTGTGCCCAGCGCATTGGCAAGCCCGCCCAGTTGCAACCTGTATTCACGCGCATCGACAGAGCCGGACACATCCAGCCCAAGCGCCAGCGCTTGCCTGCATTCTGCCCCCACTGCGGCGCCGTGCAGCCAGATCAACGCCGCAAGAACCGCCGCCCGGATCATCCTTTCGGGTCCGGCGCGACAGAGAGGGTTCCGATGACCGGGGGGGTCAACTCACGCTCCAGCTTGCGCCGCATCGCCCGTTCGTAATCCTCAAACCCATCGGCAATTTCGACAAAGGCCCCCGGCCCAAAGCGCACCTGTCCGGTGTAAAAGGCAATCAGCCCGACTTCGCCCTCGAAATCGGCAGCATTGACCACCAGACCGTTCACCGTGACGCCCCCAAAAGGGAATTCCCGGTAAGCCTGTTCCGGCCCGAACCCTTCGTTGTTCTCCCCATCCCCGGCAATATCAATCGTCTGGCGCAGGCACGCCGGCGCGCGCGTCATCATCCCGGCTCCAAATCCCAGCGCATGTCCCATTGCGGTGGGAAATTCGGTCTCGCCGCGTGTCGACCCGGCAACCACCTCTGCCGCCTGTACCAGATCGGCGCGTGACGAAATCACTGTCCATTCAAGAATAACGTCCTGATTGTAGCGTCCCGACCATTCGTAGACCGCCAGCGCAACATCCTGATCGGTGGCAAAAAACGCCTCGACCACCTCGGGCGCGGTCAGCGCCGCCACAACACCCCCACGTTGCAGCGTGTCTTCCCGCGCGTCCACGGAGCTGGACACATCCAACGCCAAAAGCAACGCAAGGCGGCACTCCGCGAGCGCCCCTGAGGGCAGCATCAAAATCAGAGCCAGCCACCTCATCCGGCGGTCCGCTCGATGACACCGGGCAGCGCACCAATGGCCGCCGGTGCCAGTTCGCGCACCAGTTTCAACCGCATCGCGCGCTCATAATCGTCAAAACCGTCGGCAATGACCAAAAAGGCGCCCGGCCCCCGCAACACCTCTTCGCGGTAAAACCGGGTCAGCCGTTCCTCGGTCTGGAAATCAGCGGCATTGGCCACCACCAGCCCGTTCACAGAAATCTTGTTGAAACCGGCCGCCTGGTACGACACCTGCGGCCCGTGGCCTTCATTGTTTTCACCGTCCCCTGCAATGTCGATGGTCTGGCGCAGACAGCGCGGTGCGCGCGCCATCATGTCGCCACCAAAATCAAGCGCTTCGCCCATTGCCGTGGCAAATTCGGCATAGCTGCGCCTGCTCGCGGCTACCTGTTCTGCCGCCCCAACAAGGGCCGCCGGACCGGAAATCAAGGTCCAATCGACAATCACCCGCTGATTGTAGCGACCTGACCACTCAAAAACCGCAAGTGCGACCGGCTGATCTGCCGAAAAAAACGCGGCTTGCACCTCCGGGGCGGTCAGCGCGGCCACCGTGCCGCCCCGTTGCAGCCGGTCCTCGGCCGGATCAACCGAACTCGAAATATCCAGCCCCAACAGCAAGGCCAGCCGGCACTCCGCCGCAATGGCCTGTGATCCAAAAATCATCATCAGCACAGACAGGAGCCGGATCATCACCCTACCAATTGCCGGTGTTTTCCATGCTGGCCCAGGGTTCCTGCGGCGCCATTGCCTCTCCCTGTTGCAGCAATTCGATGGAGATATTGTCGGGCGAGCGCACAAATGCCATCCGGCCATCCCGTGGCGGCCTGTTGATCGTGACCCCGTGATCCATCAAGATCTGACAGGTTTCGTAAATGTTTTCAACGGAATAGGCCAAATGACCAAAATGCCTGCTGTCTGAGGGCAACGCGTCATCTCCATCCCAGTTATAGGTCAACTCAATATCGGCATGGCCGTCCTCCATGCCCGGTGGGCACATGAAAATTAGCGAAAACCGCCCGGCCTCGTACTCGTTGCGGCGCCGCTCAATCAGCCCAAGCAGCTTGTAGAACGCAATGGATGCCTCAAGGTCTTTGACACGTACCATTGTGTGCAGAAATTTGATGGGCATTTGTCGATCCTTTTCATTTCTTTGACGCAGAACCTAACACGCTGCGAACCGGATACCAGTGGCTCACGCCAAAATGACGCCCCCCAACCACAGGCGATCCGCTTGCATGCCGCCACCGCGCCCCACCTTCACCTTTCCAGAAAAACTCAAATCCGCAGGCCAATGCAAACTCAGCACCGCCTTGCCAAAGCGCAAAGACGCCCCGGACTTGATCCGGGGCCTCCCGGTCCAATCGTCTCAGAACGCGGACTTGATCCCCAGGCTCACACCCAGCCGCCGTGTGTCAAACAGGCCGATGTTGCTGTTGGTGCGCGACGCAGTGATCGTGACCGAAGGGTTGAAGCCATAATAGTCGAAATCGGTAAATGTCGCCGTCAGGTCCGCAAATATGCGCGTGTCCTGCCGTCCGCCCCGCGCATGCGGGGAGACATCGTAATCCCGCCATGCCGTCCCAAGGCCAATCTGCAATGCAGTCCCCAGCACCGGCTTGCCCAGCACATATCCGCTGCGCAGCTCGATTTCGCCATATTCGGATCCGGCGTTCACTGAATGCGTGGTCTCAAAGGCTAGACCTACATACCCGATGTTGCCGGAGCTGAACCGCTCGGTCAGGCTAGTCGAAAATGCAATGGTGTCGACATCCGGGGTCGCCTGGCCCAACAACCGTTCGGCATTGACGCCAAAGCTGAGCTGACGCCGGGCGGAAGTGCGATATGTCTGGCGCATCGACCCGCGCAGATAGGAGGCGTAACGCGCACCCCCGTACCAGCTTTGCCCGACTTCCAGATCGCTCAGCAATTCGCCTTTGCGCTGGAAATTGCGCGTTCGATGGCCATAACCGAATGACACCGTGCCAAAGGAAAAATCCGATCCGCTCAGACCGGGGGCCTGATTTCTAGCCCCGCTGGACAGAATGAAACTGCGATAGGACAAACCGAATTTCAGGTCTTGCGCAGATGTCGGTGTCTCCGCAAATCGGTAGCGCGCGTGCAGGGTGCCGCCCCATTCCAACCCGCTCAGGGCCTGTGCACTGCCCGAAAGCCCATATTCCACCGGCTCGCCAAACAGGGCTTCGGTGACGGCATAGTTCAGATAGGACCGTTCCTGCGCGCTGCCGTTATTGATGTTGGAATTCGGGGCCAGCACAAATGACATCTGCGTTGACCAGGGATTGCGCGCCCGGACATAGCGGAAATCACGCTTGGCGCGGGCTTCAAGCCTGGTGTCGGGCGCAAGCTGTACCGCGCGGCGCAGCCAGAATTGCGCGCGGGTGCGTTTGCCCATGCTTGACAGCACCTGGGCGGTAATCAGGGCTGCGGAATATCTCTGGGCGTCCGTTTCGGCCAGCGCCCAGGCGTGCCGCGCCGCCTCCCTTGCCGGGGTGACCTTGCCTTGATCGCGCAAGGCCCGCGCCCGGATCAGATGCGCGGTCAGGTCCTTGGGATCGCGTTCCAAAAGCGCCTCGGCATAGGCCTGCGCCCGCACGACATCTCCTTGCTGCAAGGAGATGGACGCCGCCTTGCGTAAACTGTCCGCTGACAGCGTGACCTCAGACAGGGCCGGGCAAGCGGCTGCGACACCAAGTACTGCGGCCAGAACCGCCTGACGCATGGTCCTTGATCGCGACATTTACGGTTGACGGTAAATGGTGAACCCGGTTGTATCGCGTGCCATCGACACGGACGGATCGCGAGAGGTCTCCAGCACGACAATGCCGACAATCTCATCGGCGGTGTCGCCGGACACGATCCCGTAGTATTTGCCGGTCTCATAGGGCACCGCTTCGCCGCTGTTCTTGACCAGACGGGATGTGACGTCGCCGGTGATTTCCCCATTGGGGTCCAGCGCATTGACCGAAATCGAGAACACCGCGGTCGGGATCGCCGTCAGAGAGGCGTCCTCGGAGGCATTGATGCGCGCAATCACGTCGTTGGTGATTTCCTGTCCGTTCAGATCAAAAATCCGGCGGTTGCGCATGGTGCCATCCACAGCCCCCTCGTAGCGCCCGGTTGAATCGTTGAAGTCGTCAAAATCAATGGCAATTTCCACATCCGACGTGGTGTATTCCAACCCGCCACTGCCCTGGAAGTCCCGCAATCCCGCGCCGCGCCCCGTGAACACCGCCTGTCCCGTTGTCGGCAGCACAACCCGGCCATTGCGTTCGTAGACAAATCCGCCAAAGCCGTAGTCGACGTAGGCGCCGGTGCGCACGATGGCAAATTCGGTTTCCCCGCTGGTGCTGACGCCATAGATCGCGCGGTGGCGGAACTGGTTGATCGCCTGACCGTTCTGGCTGTCGGGATATTGCGCAACCGCCTCGTAGACCCCGTAATCGCCAAAACTGCTGACGGCGGTGCCGCGCACATAGGGCGTGTCGGACCCGCCGTCAAAGGGCAGGTTATCAACGGAAAACGTGTCATCCGTCGCGTTGTAGCTCACGCCCTGGGCAAAACCATTGCCTGCTTCGCTCTCCGCTTCCTTGCGGAAAATCGTCGTGCTGGGCTGTGGTGATGTGGTGCCGGGCGGCAATTCACGATCACTTGCGATGGTGTCGTCGGTGGTGGCGTTGGTATCGCCAAACGGCGCAGTCCCGCCACACCCCACAAGAAACGTGCAGAGCAAAAGCCCTGTTGCGTTGATATTCATGATTGCCTGCCTTCAGCTCTTTTGTTTTGCCGTAACCCTCCCAAATCAAGGTCAATCCTGTCAACGATGCTGCTCGTCATGCGCGCATTTAGTTGGCCATGGTGGTCAAAAAACAATACCGCATATCGCTGTTCCGAAGCGGCCAGTCCCCAGATATAGTAATCCCCGAATCCAAGCCTTTATGAAGGACTGCGCCCCATGCCGCTCTCGCCTGACCAACAAGCCGAAATTGACGACCTGCGTGCTCAAAGCACACCCACCCTGCGCGCCACGGTTCCGGGGATGGAGGCGCATCTGTACAAGGCCTATGACGTGCTGGACCACGGGTTTATCCGCGTCATCGACTATATGGGCGACGATTCCGCCATCTGTCAGGCCGCCCGCGTTTCCTATGGCAAAGGCACCAAATCCGTGCAGAACGACGAAGGGCTCATTCGCTACCTGATGCGCCACTGGCATTCGACCCCGTTTGAGATGTGCGAGATCAAGCTGCACGTCAAACTGCCCGTTTTTGTCGCACGCCAGTGGATCCGCCACCGTACCGCCAACGTCAACGAATACTCCGCCCGGTATTCGATCCTTGACCGCGAATTCTACATCCCCGCGCCCGAACATGTGAACGCGCAATCGGTGGTGAACAATCAGGGCCGGGGTGGGGTGCTCGAAGGCGAAGAAGCCGCCCGCGTTCTCGACATCCTGAAAACCGATTCAACCCGCGCCTATGACAACTACGAAGCGATGATCAGCCAGGACGGCCAGGACGGCCTAGCCCGTGAGCTGGCCCGCATGAACCTGCCTGCAAATATCTATACCCAATGGTACTGGAAAGTGGACCTCCATAACCTGTTTCATTTTCTGCGCCTGCGGGCAGATAAACACGCACAGTATGAAATTAGGGTTTACGCGGATGCGATTTGCAAAGTGGTCGCCGACTGGGTGCCCGCCGCCTACGGTGCGTTCGAGGATTATCGCCTGGGGGGGGAGAATTTGAGCGCCACCGCCATTGAGTGTATTCGCCGGATGGTGAAGGGTGAGGAAGTTACGCAGGAAACCTCTGGCATGAGCAAAGGGGAATGGCGGGAGTTCGAGGGGGTCTTGAACGGCCCCGCCTAGCGGGGGCAAGGCGGACGGGCGCTTCACGCCTACCCCGGATCGGGCGCTGCCCTTGGCCGCAACGCCGCGCGCCCCAAGTACCCCATTCCTTTGACAGCCACACCGCGCTAGGCTTGGTCGATGGACCCGACACATGCCCTGCACGCGCGCCTTGCCGCCCTCGACGCTGAAGATGCGGCGGGGCAGGCAGGGCAAAAGACCGTTACGCTTGATCAGCAGGCCGTGGGCCGTCTGTCGCGGATGGATGCCCTGCAAAATCAGGCAATGGCACAGGCCCAAGCCCGCCGCCGGGCCGTCGAACGCCAACGCATCCATGCCGCGCTGAAGCGGATCGGCGAGGGCGATTACGGCTATTGCACCGATTGCGGCGAGGCCATCGCGCCGGCGCGCATTGCCGCTGATCCAGCCATCCCGCGTTGCCGTGACTGCATGGGGTAGGGTCGGGCGCGCGCCCCTGGTTATAGCTAAAAGTTGGTGATGGCCCCTGAGGGGCGCCATATCAGGGCGGTGTTCAAGACGCCGTCAATTGTAAGCGGTGTTTTGACCCCACGTTGATCAGTTCGCCGCCTTTTTTGGCTTCCATCGTTTTGCAATCCTGAGAACTTCGAAGCGATGTTCGTCACTGTCTGGGATGTTCGGGTCGAAGGTGCCGCCGTACCACTCCTTCAGATGGGCATGCTCTGGGTGTTTGGGATCGGCCATCGCTTCCAGGAACTGCTCGTATCCGGGGAAGCCGCCCACATCTTCGGGCGGGCATCGGCCTGAGATATCTGTCAGGCGGGGGTAGAGGTCGCCGGGGACAGGATCGGTGATCTTGCCGATCCGTAACTTGTGTTCCCAGCTGTCGCCAAAGTCGTAGATGTAGCGGATGCTGCGCGCGCCGGTGTCTTCGATCAGTTCGGCCAGGGCTGTTTTGTTGGCGGGCAGGTCATCGCCGCCGAAGTCCGGATCGGGCAGTCCCCAGGTCGCACCGCCTACCTCAAACATGTAGAGGTGCGAGTTGGTCCAACCCATGGCAGCCTGCAGGATCAGGTGCAGACGGTCGAGGCGGATATTGCTGGGCACCTGCAGGGTGCGTGTCACCGCCGGTTCGATATATTCAAGCGTGACCTTGATTGCGATGATGCTCATGACCGCTCCCTTTCTGGCTGATCCCGTTGTAGTTCCACGGCAGCAGGTCGTCGATATCAGATTGCTTGTGCCCATTCACAATGGCTTTGAGCGTGTTGGTCAGCCAGGCGTGCGGATCGATGGCGTTGGGCTTGTAGGTTTCAATGAGCGAGGCGATTGTAGCCCAGTTTTGTGCGCCTGCATCATGGCCCGCGAACAGCGCGTTTTTCCTATTCAGAGCAATTGGACGGATGGTGCGCTCCACAGCGTTGCTGTCCATCTCGATGCGGCCATCGGTCAGGAACAGGCAGAGACCGTTCCAATATTTGGCGGTGTATTTCAATGGCTCGCCTAACGGCGCTTTTGCGGACACCCTCGTGCGGTTGATGGCAAGCCATGTCTCAAAGTCATCGACGATGGGTTTTGAATGCTCTTGGCGGACGGCCAGTCGTGCTTCCGGGCTGAGGCCCCGGATGTTCTTTTCGATCCGGTAGAGGGCGGCGATCTGTTGCAGCCCTTCGTCGGCGATAGGCGTGGTCCCAGTCTGAGCGACCTCATAGAGCTTTTGCCGCGCATGTGCCCAGCAGTAGGCCAATTGGATGTCCTGCCCCTGACGTCGCAGCAGGCGGTTATAACCGGCGTATCCATCAACCTGCAGGATGCCGCTGAAGCCTTTGGGAATGTCCTCGGCATATTGCCCGGATCGACCCGGGGCATAGGTGAAGGCCACGCCCGGTGGTTCTGCTCCGTTCCACGCGCGATCATCGCGGGCCAGCGCCCAAAAGTACCCGGTCTTGGTCTCTTTGCGGCCTGGGTCGAGAACCGGGGCCCTGGTTTCGTCCATGAAGAGCTTGGTTGATCGCTTCAAATCATGGATCAGCGCATCGAAGACAGGGCGGAGTGTTGATTTCCGCTGAGAACTGACCCGGTAGCCTGCAAAATTTCCACTGAGAAT
>CAXBKL010000128.1:0-10465 GCA_963976125.1 uncultured Sulfitobacter sp.
GGGCGGGACGGTGTTGCCCGGATTCATTGACAGCCATGTCCATCTCTGTGGGGGCGGCACCGAACTGAACCGTCTGAACCTCAAAAACACGCGCGGCCATGATGCGCTGGCCGCTGCAATCCGGCCCTGTGCCGCCTTGCGCCCGGACGAAGAGGTCTTGTTTGCGTCCTCCCTGGAGTACGACGCGATGGGAGACCGCAGCGCCACGCGCCACGATCTTGACCAGGCGATCCCGGACCGTCCCTTTGTCGATTTGGCCGCGGATGGCCACACCGCCTGGGCCAATACCGAGGCGCTTCAACGCGCGGGTCTGTTTCACGGACGCAGCCTGCCGGACATTGCAGAGGTAGTGATGGGAACGGATGGTCTCGCCCGCGGAGAGTTGCAGGAGCCGAATGCTTTTGGCCCAGTCGTGGCCCTGACTGCACTGGGGGGGCGCGATCAGGAGGGGTATGTGACCGGAAAAGACCCCGTGCCCGCGCCCACGTCGCAGGAACGCACGGTGGATAAATCCGTGCTCGCCAATGGCCTTGCCCATTGTACCGCCCACGGGATGACCGGTCTGCACAACATGGATGGTAACATTTATCAACTGGAACTGCTCGATGAGCTTGACGGAGAGGGCCAGCTGTTATGCCGCATGGAAGTGCCGATGCATCTCAAACCCAACGACCCCATTGACCGCCTGTCAGAAGCTGCTGAAATGCAGGCAAAATATGCTCTGGTCCGGTTCGTCAAGATGTTCATGGATGGCGTTATTGATAGTCGCACGGCCTATATGCTGCAGCCGTATCCCGGCACTGAGACCGGTGGCGAACCGCCGAGGTGTGAAACCGCTTCTTCCCTGTGGTGACATTCGATCATCCGTCTTATCAAAGGGTTTCAACGGCCCGTCGCAAAGCTTAGGCAAAACATCATGATCGGATGCGGCATGGGGCGCCACCGACTTGCAGGGGCAAGTCAATGGCGGTGAATGAAGCTCTCAGCTTTGCCGGAACGCAGTCATCCGCACCACCCCTTTATCGCAGCCACTCCTGACTTGAGCATCAGGACGTCAAATCCGCCTATCAGGCGATAACCGCGTGCGAAGAGCGCATCTGCCTGTTCCGAAGAAAAGGCATTTCCGCCCATCGGCACCCCAGCGGCCCGTGCCGCTGTTTCAATGGTCGCAAGCGCCTCAAGAAATTCCGGCGCTTCAAATTGGCCGGGAATCCCAAGTGATGTACTCAGATCGAAGGGTGCCGGAACAACAATATCAATGCCCGGAACGTCACATATTTCTTCGATGTTCTTAACGCCCTCAACGGTTTCAACCAGCACACAGCAGGTCAGCGTGTCATCAATATGATCCGCATAGCCTGGAAGGGGTACGCCTTCGTGAGAATGGGCAATAAAGGGGCCGAAGGTGCGCCGCCCATTGGGGGGATACCGCAGTGAACTGACAGCCCATGACGCCTGTTCTGCGGTTTCGATCAACGGGAAAACAATCCCTTCTGCGCCCAGATCCAGGGCGCGTTTGACCTGGGCATCGGTGTTTTCTGCAATCCGCACCAGCGGCGCACAGTCAAATCCGTGCGTTGCAGAAATCATGGCGTGGGCGCTGCCGTAGTCGATCGCCCCATGTTCAAGATCAATTATGAGACAATCGGCCCCTGCGGCGGCGAGGGCCTGGGTCACAACTGCACTGGGAACCGTTACTATGAAATTCGCGAGCCTGTCGTCTGTTTTGGACAACCTTGTTTTCAATCTCACTTGGATCACTCCCTGTTGGGCTGGCGGTTGGCCAGGCGGTCAGGTTAGGTAGTGCCGCGCGTTTTGGCAAGAACATGTAGCTTGCGGGCGCGCTGATCCTGGCTCCTTGTCTGCGTTCGCGTAGCGGTCGAAAACGTTGCGAACGGTGTCAAACCGAAGCGGCCTCCGTTTCATGAAGCCGGGGGAAATGGGCCAGTTCTGTCGGTTGTCCGATCGGCGGCGGGCTAACCCTGATGTCC
The DNA here is from genome assembly GCA_963976125.1 of uncultured Sulfitobacter sp. Classification (GTDB taxonomy): domain Bacteria; phylum Pseudomonadota; class Alphaproteobacteria; order Rhodobacterales; family Rhodobacteraceae; genus Sulfitobacter. The sequence continues at coordinate 1,992 of CAXBKL010000128.1, forward strand.
CGTCAGCACTGTTAGCGCGCTAATATCAAGTATGCGCGCCTTCTTTCTGAAGCCACTCTACAACCGACTGTGCGGCATTGCTGAGCGATCCCTGCGGACCAATGTTGACATAATATTGTTTTTTCCACGCAACCGGCCGATCAAATAGTCGGGTGATCCGGCCAGTTTCGATCTCGTGCTGGATCAATGGCATCCATCCCAATGTTACCCCCTGTCCCTCAACGGCCCCGCGCATCACGGCGTTGGCATCTTCAAACACGGGCCCCTGAAGAGGCGCGATCTCTGCCACGCCCATGGCCTCAAACCACGCGGCCCAACTTGATGTGTCACGCTGATGGATAAGCGGCATGTTCAATAGATCTGCCGGGCGGCGGGGTCGGCCGAGGCGGTCGATCAATTCAGGGCTTGCAATGGCAAACGGCGTGAGGGTCAGAAGTGGCCGGGCGTTTTCTTCGGTCACATCGTCCCAGGAAATCACGATGTCCGCATCAATGTCGCGCCCGGAAAGCCGTTGTGGAATGGGCACCACTTCAAGAGAAATCTGGGGGTGCACCTCCCAGAATGTGGCCAACCGTGGCATCAGCCAGCGCGCGGCAAAAAACGGTCCAGCCGCGATGCGGATGACCTGGGCATGGGGGCCGCGGCGTGTCCGTTCCACACCTTGCAGGAGCTGCGCAAACGCCTGCGCCACATCTGCGCTCAACTCCTGCACCAAGGGGGTCAGCGTCACATGCCGGCCATCACGCTTGAACAGCGCAACGCCAAGGTCTTCTTCAAGGGAGCGAATATGATGGCTGATTGCCGTGGGCGAAACGTTCAGGGCGCGGGCTGCGGATTTGAAACTGCCGGTACGGGCGGCATGATCAAAGGCATGGAGGGCTTTCAGGGAGGGGAGCATTTTGACCTATAGATGAGTTCAGCTCATCTTTTGTGAAATTATTTATCTTCGTAAAGCCGATATGGCTTGTCCTAACATGAGGAAAATTGGACGGAGAATCTCAAGGTGTCACAGACAGCTCGGGCGCGTCGAGGACGCAGGCAGCGGCAGGGCGACACAAACACCTCGGCTGGCGCCCCGGTCTGGCCCGGTGTCCTTGGCGGGCGGTTCAAGCCCCTGTCGGATGGGGAAGTTACCGCTGTCGAAGATGCGGTTCTGCATCTGCTGGAGACACTTGGCCTCAGTCAGGCAATCCCTTCGATGATTGATCGCGTCGTGGCGCAGGGCGGTCGATATACGCAGGGCAAGCGGCTGCTGTTTCCCCGCGCGTTGGTTCTGAGGGCGCTCAAGGAGGCGCGGCGTGACATTGTGCTGTGTGGACAGGATCCCGCGCACGACCTCGATCTGTCCGGTGCGCGCGTGCATATGTCGTCTGGGGGCGGCGCGCCGGGGGTTTTTGATCTGGAAGACGGGCACTACCGCGACGGCGCACTGAAAGACCTGTATGATGCGGCGCGCATTTGCGATGCGATGGAAAACATCCATCATTTCAGCCGCTCCATTGTGGCGCGCGACATCGAAGATACCGCAGTGATGGACATCAACACGGCCTATGCCTGCCTGATGGGTACGTCCAAACATGTGTCGGTCAGTGTCACTGAACCCCAAACGGTGCAGGAACTGGCGGCGCTCTGCTATCAATTGGCGGGGGACGAGGCGGCGTTTCGGGCGCGGCCCTTTCTGACCGTGATGGTCTGCCACGTGGTCCCGCCGATGCGCTTTGCCGAAGATGCCTGCGAAACGCTGGAAGCGGCCGTCCTGGCGGGGTTTCCGGTACAGTTGATTTCGGCCGGGCAGGCGGGCGCGACAAGCCCTGCGACGATTGCCGGATCACTGGTACAGGCCGTAGCCGAAACATTGGCGGGATTGGTTTTTGCGCGGCTGGTGGACCCCGAGGTCCGCGCAATCTTTGCGCCCAAGCCGCTGGTTGCCGATTTGCGCACCGGGTCGATGTGTGGCGGCGGGGGCGAGCAGGCGATCCTGATGGCAGCCGCAGCGCAGATGGGGCGGCACTATGATTTGCCCACATCATCCATTGCGGGGAACACCGATGCCAAGACGTTGGACGCGCAATTCGGATCGGAAAAATGTCTGGCGGTGACGTTGGCGGCCCATGCCGGCTCCAATCTCATCACGCAGTCGTGCGGCATGCAGGCCAGCCTGCTGGGCGTATCACTTGAGGCCTATGTTGCGGACAATGACATGCTGGGCAACATTTTGCGCACCTTGCGCGGTGTTGAGGTGACGGCTGACAACATCGCGGCGGATGTGATCGACAGCGTCTGCCGGGGAGAGGGGCATTACCTGGGTCAGACCCACGCGTTCGAGCGGATGAAGTCGGACTATTTCTATCCCCATATCGGGGATCGCCGCACCCCGAGAGACTGGGAAGGTGACGGGTCCAGCACGGTGGGAGAGCGGGCGCGCGAGGTTGCGCGGCGGGTGATCGCCACGCATTTTCCGGCCCATGTGGATGACGAAAAAGATGCGCAGCTGCCTGCACAATTCGACATCAGGCTGCCGCGTCGGAGCATGTGGAGGCGATCATGACCGCAAACGAAACTCTGTCCCGCCCGGCCCAAGCCGATGCAGACAATCCGCACGTAAGAAACGGCGTAGTGGGATGGTTGTACCGCGCGCGGTCACATACCCCCCCAGGTCACGGACATTGTGCGCACCTTCGATGGCGATATGGCGGTGCGGATGCATCATGTGAACGCCAGCAGCCTCGCGCGGTCGATGGTTCCCAGATATGTTTGCGCAGGGCTGAGCGGTACAAAACTGACCGACAGCCCAGACGCTCGATGCTCGCAGATCGCCATGGTCGTGCCCTCCAACAGCCGCAGATCCCGCCGTTCCAGAAGGTCGATGGTGTAATCCAGACCGCTGTTGATGCAGATGGGAATGCCATGCCATTGGTGGATTTGGTTGATGTGGATATGCCCGGACAGGATGCCGGCAATCTGGTGACCCTTGAGCGTTTGGGCCAAGCGTAAGGTTGACGCCGGATCAATGCTTCCCCAAGGCAACCCCGCACCATCCACCCTTGGCGGATGGTGCATGACGATCAGTTTGGGCAGATCGGCATGCCGTTGCACCGCATCGGCGAGAAACGAAAACTGTGCCTCGCAAATCGCGCCTGCGACCCTCTGGGGCACTTTGGTATCGAGCGTAATGACGTGCAATTGACCATGAACAGCGTCATGGAAATAAGGGGTGTCCCCTCCATCTCCGCCAAAAACCGCACGGAACCCGTCGCGTCGATCGTGGTTGCCCATTGCGATGACCACCGGGGATTTCAGTGGCGCAAGCAGGTCGCGCACCAATCGATAGCTTGGCGCGTCTCCCATGTTGGTCAGATCACCGCTTGCCACAACGAAATCCGGCTGTGGATCCATTTGGTTGATGATCTCTACTACCCGCTTGAGGGTGGCGCGGCTGGTACCCCGGTCCTTGGGGTCATCAGCATCCGGGTGCGAGATGTGGAGGTCGGTGAGGTGAATAAATCGGGTCATACTTCGTCTCCGGCGGCAGTGAGCAGGGATCGGGTATAGCTGTGTCCGGAATTGTTCAGAATATCAGCTGCGGTGCCATATTCCAGTGCCTTGCCGTGTTGCATGACCAGTACAGTGTCGCAGATCGACGCAACAACAGCGAGGTCATGGCTGATGAAAAGAATGCCAAGGCCAAGCGCATCCTGCAGATCCATCAGCAGATTCAGGATTTGCGCCTGAACCGAAACATCAAGCGCCGAGACCGCCTCATCCGCGACGAGGAGCTTGGGGCGGGTGATGATGGCGCGGGCAATGGCGATCCGCTGCCGTTGACCACCCGAGAATTCATGCGGGTATTTATCACCGTCGTCGGGGTGCAGGCCGACCTGAGCGAACGCGTCTGCCACCTGATCCGGCGCGGCGATGCCCATGGCCCTGAGCGGCTCTGCGATGGACCAGCCGACCTTGCGGCGGGGATCAAGTGAGCTGAACGGATCCTGAAAGATCATTTGGAAATCCGGGCGCAGGCCACGCAGTTCAAACGCCCTGAGGGCGTGAATGTCCTGACCTTCAAACAAGACGTTACCGAGGTCCGGCGCCTCGAACGCCATGACCATGCGCGCCAGAGTGGATTTGCCCGACCCACTTTCGCCAACCACGCCGAGGGTTTGGCCGGCGGCAATTTCAAAGCTCACATCATCCACCGCCGTCAGCACAGGTGCCGCGCCCAACAACGTCGTTCGGGGCAGCCTGTATCGCCGCGTAAGGCCATTTGCCTTTAGCAAAGTCATGCGACGCCTCGACTGAGAGCGTGGCATGTGGCCTGTCGGGGGCCGACAGGGGCGGGTTTGACACTGGCGCAGGCGTTGCGCTCGACGGGACAACGTCCCGAGAACCTGCACCCCCGCGCCATGGCATGCAGGGGCGGCACGGTGCCGGGGATCGTCGGGAGACGCCGACGGCTGCCGTCGGCATCTCGCGGGAAGGCGCGGAGATCCGGCCGGGCGGCAAGAAGACCTTGGGAATAGGGGTGAACGGGGCCTGCGAGAACGTCCGCCGTCGGGCCTCTTTCCACAATGTCCCCACCATACATTACGGCAATCTCTGTGGTGGCACGGGCCACCGCGGCAAGGTCGTGGCTGATAAAAACCAGCGCCATGTTGCGCGATCTGCTCAGGTGCACCAACAGATCGGTAATCTTGAGCGCGACGTTGGCATCGAGCGCCGTTGTCGGCTCATCCGCGATCAACAGTTCCGGGTCACAGGCCAGCGCCAATGCGATCAGTACCCGTTGGCGCTGGCCCCCGGACAACTCGTGCGGGAACATCCGAAGTCTGGCAGCCGGGTCAGGTATACCTACCTCATCGAACAACGTCGCGACACGGTCCCGCGCCTGTGCCTTGCGCATCCCCAGATGTACCCGCATTGGTTCGGCCACGGTGTCCCCGACGCGCCGCAGGGGGTTCAACGCCGTCATCGGTTCCTGGAATATCATCGCGGCGCGGCGGGCACGGATGGCTTGCCATGCCGCCTCCGGTGCCTGCGTCATGTCCGTGCCGTCGATGGTGAGCGTGCCGCTCAGCGTCGCGGCATCCGGCACCATTCCCATCAAACACGCAGCAAGCATGGATTTGCCCGATCCGCTCTCACCGACAATGCCGATCCTGTCGCCGGGCGCCACACGCAACGACGCCCCCCGCAGGGCCTCTCCGATTGCAAAGCGAACCGTCATGTCGTTCATCTCGAACATCTCAGCGCGCCCTCGCCAGCCGGGGATCGGTGATGTCCCGAAGCCCATCCCCCAACAGACCGAAACCGAGCACCGCGATCACGATACAAAGGCCGGGATAAACCGCGAGTTCTGGTGCCAGATACATGAGGGTCTGGGCCTCGGACAGCATCCGCCCCCAACTTGAGGCGGGCGGCTGGGCGCCAAGCCCGAGATAGGACAGCGCCGCTTCGGCCAGGATGGCCACGGCGAATTCAATCGTGGCCTGAACAATCACGGCAGCAGCGATATTTGGCAGGATGTGGTCGCGGATGATTGCCAGTTTGCTCATGCCCGCCGCCCGCGCGGCAAGCACGTATTCGCGCGTCCAGATTTGGTTGGCGGCCGCCCGCGCGACGCGCGCAAAGACGGGGATGTTGATAAAGGCAATCGCAAGGACCGCATTGGTCAAAGACGGGCCAAAGACAGCCGCCAGCATGATCGCAAACAGAAGGGCGGGAAAAGCAAAGCCAAGGTCGGCAAGCCGCATGACACTGTCCTCGACCCACCCCCCGATGGCGGAGGCCAGCAGGCCAAGACCCACTCCAACAGAGCCACCCAGCATGACAGCACCAAGAGCCACCGCCATCGAGGTGCGCGCGGCTGCCATCAATTGGCTGACGACATCACGGCCCAGTTGGTCCGTGCCAAGCCAGTTGATCGCAGATGGGTCGCCAAACTTGCCCCGAATATCGAGGTCGGCGGGATCATGCGGTGTCCAGATCAGCGACACTGCGGCTACACCGATAACCACTGCCACCAGCGCGGCGCCGATGATGAAATTGGCGGGCAGGGGCCTCATGTCCGGGCTTTCAGACGCGGATCAATCAGGACATAGAGCAAATCCACGACAAAGTTTGCGGTCACAACGATAACTGCAAAAAGCATCACCAAGGCCTGCACAGTGGGCAGATCGCGGTTGGCAATGGATTGGAAAATCAACCGGCCAAGCCCCGGCAGGTAAAACACGTTCTCGATCACGATGGTGCCGGTGACAAGGGCGGCGAACTGCATCCCGACAATGGTGACAATCGGGACCAGGGCATTGGGCAGGACGTGCCGCCAAAGGATGCGGCGCTGCGACAGGCCGGAGGCGCGCGCCGTGCGGGTAAAGTCCTGCCGCATGACCTCAAGTGCTGATGACCGCGTCACCCGTGCCAACACGGCCGATTGCACCAGCGCCAGCGCCACGGTCGGCAAGATCAAGGACCGCATTGCAGCAACCGGGTCAGACCAGCCCGGAAATCCTCCAGGAGGAAGCCACCGCAGGTTCACCGCAAAAAGCAGAACCAAGAGAATGGACAACCAGAAAGCCGGAACTGCGATGCCAAGTTGGCTCAGAAACATTGTCAGCCAATCGCCGGGCTTACCGTGATTTGCCGCAGCAAAAATGCCAACACTGAGCGCGATCATCAAGGTGACGATCATACCCGCCACGGCCAGCGATACCGTCATTGGCAGGCGCTCGGAAATCAATTCAGCCACCGGCACACGGAAGGAATGGCTTACGCCCAGATCCCCCACCAATGCGCCGCCGACCCATCCGAAATACCGCGCCATCACAGGATCATTCAGCCCAAGGTCTTCCCGCAATGCGGCAAGGGCATCATCGGTAGCATCCATGCCCAGAATGGTCAGTGCCGGATCCCCCGGCAGGATGTTCATTACAGAGAAGACCACAATCGACACTGCGATTAATGTTGCGATGAAGCCGACGGTCCGACGGAACAGGAAATAGGTCATATGTGACCCGGCCTGGCAAGTAGCCACGCGCCCTCCCTGTCCCAGAGGCGGTTCAACCTTTTGAAACACCCTTGAGCGGCATGTAGAGAACCGGAGCGGAGGACCAATAGCCTTTCACCTCGTTGCGGAAAATGCCCAGCAAAGGCAACTGGAACAGGAACCCGTGCACCGCCTGATCGGACAGGTACCGCTGCCCTTCTTTTAAAAGCATGTCACGCTTGGCCGCGTCGGCTTCTGTCGAAATGCTTTCCCACAAGGCGTTCATCCTGGGGTCGTCATACCCGTAGAAATACTTTGGCCCACGCGCAAAGTTGCCCATATCATTCGGGCTGGTATGGGCGATGATGGTCATGTCATAGTTTTTCTTCTTGTAGATCTCATCGATCCAGAAACCCCATTCGACATTCTCGACACGGGCATCAATCCCCGCATCCGAAAGCTGTGCCTGAATGATCTCGGCCGAGCGTGTCGCATAAGGAAAAGGCGGCACCCGAAGGGTCATTGTCTGACCCGCGACGCCGGCGGCCTCGAACATGGCCTTGGCTTTGGCGGTGTCGGTTGGATAGGCATCGGTCAGGTCGACATAGGCCTTGCCGTGAGGCGGGTAAAAGCTGCCGATTGGTGTGGCTTTGCCATACATTGCACCATCAATGATCTCATCGCGGTTGATCGCTGTCGAAATCGCCCGACGCACTTCGATGTTGTCAAAGGGCGGCTTTGCGTTGTTCATCGCAAGGATTACTTCGCCTTCGGTGTTGCCCTGATTGACGCGAAACCGTGGGTCCGCCTCGAATTGTTCCAATAGCTCCGGGGCCGGGAATCCTGGAAAGGCGTCAAGCTCCTCTGCCATCATTGCAGCGGTGGCGGCGGCCGGGTCCGAAATGAACCGGAATGTGACGCTGTCGAGTGCAACACTGGCCGCATCGCGGTGGTCGGGGTTCTTGATCAGCGTCAGACGATCACCTCGGGTCCAGCCGCCAAACTTGAAAGGACCAGTACCCACAGGGGTCACATTGTTGGTCTGTGCCGTTTCGGCGGCAACAATTGCGCTATCGCCTTTCCCCATATTGAACAGGAAAAACGCATCCTTGTTCTTGAGCTTGATCTGAACGGTCTGTGCATCCAGTGCGGAGACGCTTTCAATTGGTTTGAAGATACCTTTCGACGGGTTCACACTGTCTTTTGCCATCGCCCGGTCAAAGGAAAAGATGACGTCGTCGGCATCAAACGCGCTGCCATCGTGAAACTGCGCGGCGTCCGTCAGGGTGAAGACGTATGTCAGCCCGTCGTCCGATACGTCCCATGACCTGGCCAGATTGGGCTGAACCTCGCCGTTTTCGGCCAGGATGGTGAGCGACTCATAGACGTTCTGGGTCATCATCCCATCAATTGATGCAGTGGCATCAGACGTCGGATCAAGCGATGTCGGCTCTTGTTGCAGCCCGATCACAAGTTCTGCCGCCGCTGCCGC
>CAXBKL010000129.1:0-10440 GCA_963976125.1 uncultured Sulfitobacter sp.
CAGTGACCCCTTCGATGTCAACGAAGTGCTCTACCGCTGAGCTAATCACCCACTTTTCCAACACGTCCCCCGGCCCCAAACAAAATGGGGCGCGAAAGACCGCGCCAGTTGGGGTGCTATAAAAGGAGTCGGAAGAAGGATCAAGAGCTTTTGGTCCTGCTATTGTTTGCGCTATGCTGGGGACAGAAGGAAAGCCAATGCCAAAGTCAGCCTATCACGTCCTGCATCCTGAACGCAGCCGGTCCTGTGTGCTTTTTGCGTCACCGCATTCGGGGCGGGATTATCCGTGGAGTTTCCTGCGGCAATCCATTCTGGATGAGCATACGATCCGGTCGTCGGAGGATGCTTTTGTCGATCAGTTGTTTGAATGCGCGCCGGAATTCGGGGCGACGTTTGTCTGTGCCGGTGCACCGCGCGCCTTTGTCGATCTCAACCGGTCGGCCGAGGAATTTGATCCTGCGCTGATTGATGGGGTGCGGCGAAAGGGGCATAATCCGCGGGTGGCCTCCGGTCTTGGGGTGATCCCGCGCGTCGTGGCCAATGGGCGGGCGATCTATAGCGGCAAGATCACCCATGCAGAGGCGCGGCGGCGTATTGATCTGTATTGGCAGCCCTATCACGACATGGTGCAAAAACTGTTGGACCAGGCGCATCAGCGGCATGGTCAGGCGGTGCTGCTGGACTGCCATTCCATGCCGCATGAGGCAATGGATGGGGTGGCGCGGTCCGGGATCAAGCGGCCCGATGTGGTGTTGGGAGACAGATTTGGCGCATCGGCCAGCAGTGATGTGGTTGACCGGGTCGAGGCGGCTTTTGCCAGTGCTGGGTTTTTGGTGACGCGCAATACGCCTTTTGCCGGGGCCTATATCACCCAGGCCTATGGGCGGCCCGCACGGGACCAGCACGCTGTACAGGTCGAGATCGACCGATCGCTTTACATGAACGAAAGGCTGATCCGCCCGAATGGCGATTTTGAACGCGTGCGCGCGGCCTTGCGGGAGGTTGTCGCGGACGTGGCGCTGATCGGTCAGGGTCGGGTGCCACTGGCGGCGGAGTGACCCGGATGCCGCACCCCGTTGGGGCGCGATTTCTTTGATGGGTGTCTCGGGTTGAAGGTGAGCCCACCTGCGCGAAGGTCCGGTCCGGGGCGATGGTGGGATTGAGTTTATCTGGAAAGATGAAGATGGGATTAGCGCGTTTGGTCAGCGCAGGGCGCGTCCCTTGACGATTGCCTTCTTGCCGAAGCGACCCCGGATGGTGTCGGTGGCCCGTTCGGCCCTGCTGCGTTTGTCGGCATCCGGGTCCAGAAGATCGCCCGCCTTGTCCGCGTCCTGTGCAGCACTCAGATCGGAGATGCCCACGCCGATCAGGCGGAAAGGGCCGGGATCGTCCAATTGGTCAAACAGCGCGCTGGCGTGACGGTAGATGCGGTCGGCCAGTTGGGTGGGGTCGGACAGGGAGACCCGGCGGGTCAGGGATTTGAAATCACCGCGCTTGATTTTCAGGGTCACGATGCGGCCTGCGAGGTCTTTGGCCTTGGCCCGGTCGGCCACCTGTTCGGACAATCGCCAGATGTGGCCAACCAGAATGTCCGGGTCGCGGGTGTCGCTGCTGAAGGTGGTTTCCTTGGAGATGGATTTTATCGGTTCATGGGCGCTGACGCGGCGGTGGTCCTGACCCCGTGCCAGATGCCAGAGCCGCTCGCCCATGCCGCCGAACCGCAGGATCAGATCCTGTTTTTCCCAGCGCAACAGGTCGGAAAAGCTGCGGATCCCTGCCTTGTCCAGAGAGGCCTGGGCGGCGGGGCCGATGCCCCAGATCAGCCGGACCGGTTTGTCGTGCAGGAAGTTGGCCGTTTCGGCCTTGCCTATCACAGAAAATCCGTGGGGTTTGTCGAGGTCCGAGGCGACCTTGGCGAGGAATTTGTTATGGCTCAGGCCGATGGAGCCGGTCAGGCCCAATTCGTCCTTCATGCGTTTGACCAGGCTCGCCAACATCACCGCGGGCGGGCGTCCGTGCAGGCGGGCGGTGCCGGCCATGTCCAGAAATGCCTCGTCCAGTGAAAGTGGTTCGATGGCGGGGGTCAGTTCCTCCATCATGGCGCGGATGGCGCGGGAGGCGTCGACATAGGCGTCCATGCGCGGTTTGATGATGACCGCATCGGGGCAGAGTTTGAGCGCCTGGAACATCGGCATCGCAGAGCGCACGCCGCGAATGCGCGCGATATAGCAGGCGGTCGAGACAACACCGCGCCGCCCGCCACCGATGATGACGGGTTTGCCGTCCAGATCGGGATTGTCGCGTTTTTCCACGGAGGCATAGAAGGCATCGCAATCCATATGGGCGATGCTAAGATCGAACAATTCGGGATGAGACCGGCTGCGCGGGCTGCCACAGCGCGGGCACCGCCGGACAGCAGGGATTTCAGACAGGCAATCGCGGCAGAGAGAGGCCATTTCAGGGCACCGGTTTGAGGATGGACAGGCGCAGTTTACGGCCAATTCAGGGGAATGAACATGTGCGATAAAGGCGGGTTTGACGGGGCCAAGATGGCGCTGTTTGTCGGAGATCGGCTTGCCGTGATCCTGCGCGATACCTTCCCCGGATTGCCCTATCCGGGGCATTGGGATTTTCCGGGGGGTGGCCGTGAAGGGGATGAAGGCCCATTTGCCTGTGTGCAAAGGGAGTGTCGGGAGGAATTGTCAGTGCCGGTTGCTCCGGATCAGGTGGTGTTCCGGCGCAGTTTTGACACCGGCCAGCGCCGGAACTGGTTCTTTGTGGTTCGGGTTGGGGCGGCGGTGCGTCACCACATCAGGCTGGGAGATGAAGGCCAGCGGTGGACGCTTATGAAACCCGCCACCTACATGGCGCACCCCAAGGCGGTACCGATGTTTCAGGAGCGGCTGGGGATTTATCTGGATGGTTTTCATAAAGCCCCCCGCTGAATTAAGCGGGGGGAAGGTGACGAACATCAGGAAGAAGAGTTCGTCGGGGAGTATCACCTAGGGTAAAGCTAGCATGGCAATCTGGATGCACATAGGGCGGATAATATAACCGAAAGGTCAAAACCCAACATGTTGTGTATTTGTTACAGTCAGAGGTTGAAACCTAGGGTTATGTTGTGAGATCCTGCAGGATGTCCTGCGCGGCCTGTCTGGGATTTGCGGCCTGCCAGATCGGGCGGCCAACGACAATATGGTCTGCTCCGGCGTTGATCGCGGATGCGGGCGTGGCGATGCGTTTCTGGTCACCCTGGGCGGCCCCATGAGGGCGCACGCCGGGGGTGACGATCAGTTTGCCAGCGGCTTCGGGCAGGGCGCGGATCGCTGCGGCTTCCTGGGGGGAGGCAATGACACCGTCGGCACCGGCCTCGAAGGCGCGGGCGGCGCGGGTCAGGACCAGATCGGCCAGGTCACCCGGTTGGATCAGGGATGCGTCCAGATCGGCGCGGTCAAGGGAGGTGAGGATGGTCACCCCCAGGATCCTGGTGTGCGATCCGCCGGCACCTTCCTTTGCGGCGCGGACCACGTGAGGATCACCGTGGACGGTCAGGAAATCCAGGTCGAATTGTGCAAGCCCGCGCACGGCGGCTTCGACCGTGGCACCAATGTCAAACAGCTTCATGTCCAGAAAGATGCGCTTGCCGTGTTCCGCCTTCAATTCATTGGCAAGGGCGAGGCCGCCAGTGGTCAGCATGCCCAGTCCGATCTTGTAGAAGCCAACCGCGTCGCCAAGTTTTTCGGCAAGTTGCAGGCCAGCGACAGCGTGGGGGACGTCCAGGGCAACAATCAGGCGGTCATCTGGCATTGGGGCGCTCCTTGTTTGCAAACGGTTTTGGCTTACGCGGTCGGCTGTGGCGTGTCCAGCAGCGGTTTGGACCGGGGCGGCACATATTGGGAAAGGTGCAGAAAGTTCCCCCATAGATAGAAATTTTGCTCGCGCGTCATGGATCGCCGGGGTAGGGTTACGGGGTGGGTTGGTCGCCACGGGACAGGGTTTGTGCCTTCCCGGCATTGGTTGCGGCGGACCGGAAAAACCCGGCACACGCAAAAGCGTGTACCGGGCCGATACAGAGACAGTGCAGGCAGGCAAACGTCTCTGTCATTGGCGAAAGCAATGACGCCCGGACAGTTGGGCGTCTGTGCCTCGCCTTGTCTGCGCGGCCTGGCAGCGGCCGCGCGGACAATTCAAGCCGCTTTGTGGTCGGGGCGTCCGAGAAGCCCTTGCAACCAGGTTACGGGATCAAATCCATTCCGGCCTGCGCGGTGTTTGGGTGCGGATGCGATCAAGGTCGACCGCAGCCCTTGCCGCTTTTCAAACCGCCGCGTCGCCTGTTTGGCCAGGCCGGATGCCGCGTCTTCGAACGACATGGTGATGGGTGCGTTGATCGAACAGGCAAATTTCCGGGCCAAGTGGCGGCCATAGACGGTGACAGTGGCTTCAAAGCTTTGGCTGGCAGCGTTGTAATGGACGTGGTCAATGCGAACGGTTGGGCTGTTCATGGTGAGATCCTTTGGCATTCCTCTCGCTGACCATGTATGTGCTGTGTCCGGTCAAAACCGCATTTGGCCAGGAAAAACGTGTGCATCCCCCCTTTTTGATGCGCCCCTATCCTAAATTACTATTTAAAAACAATCAAGTAGGGCGCGGGTCAACTTTTCTTGAGGCGATTGGGCGCTGCCAACGTCCTCAAAAGGTTAACGATCTCAATGTGTTCACGCTGTGTGCTTTGCCCGGTTGTGCCGAAAAAAGTGTTTCAGAGTCTGCGAATTTCGGCCCCGGCCCCCTTGAAACAGGCAGGCCGCAGTCCCAACTTTTTATCGAAGGCCTGATAAGACGACGTGCCGCTGAGCGGGCGTTTTCGGGAATGGGCGCTTATAAAAGGAGGACACCATGGACTTGAGCAAGTTCACGGAAAGATCGCGTGGTTTTATTCAAGCTGCGCAAACAATCGCGACGCGGGAAAATCATCAGCGTCTCGCGCCGGAGCACCTACTCAAAGCATTGTTGGACGACGATCAGGGGCTTGCGGCCAACCTGATCGCGGCGGCCGGTGGTGACGTCAAGCGGGTGACTGAAAATCTGGCGCTGGCGCTTGGCAAGATGCCAAAGGTCAGCGGCGATGCCGCGCAGGTTTATCTGGATTCTGCCACCACCAAGGTGTTGGATGAGGCCGGGACCGTTGCCAAGAAAGCGGGGGACAGTTTTGTTCCCGTGGAACGCATCCTGATGGCGCTTTGCATGGTTAAATCCGGGGCAAAAACCGCGCTGGAGGCAGGCAATGTCACGGCGCAGGCGCTGAACGGGGCCATCAATGATGTTCGCAAGGGGCGCACCGCCGATACGGCCAGTGCCGAGGAAGGGTATGATGCGCTCAAGAAATATGCGCTGGACCTGACGGCGCGGGCGGAAGAAGGCAAGATTGACCCGATCATCGGGCGCGATGATGAAATCCGCCGTGCCATGCAGGTGCTGAGCCGCCGGACCAAGAACAACCCTGTTCTGATCGGCGAACCCGGTGTGGGCAAGACCGCGATTGCCGAGGGGCTTGCCCTGCGGATTGTCGATGGTGACGTGCCGGAATCCCTGCGCAACAAGCGGTTGTTGGCGCTTGATATGGGCGCGCTGATTGCGGGTGCGAAATACCGGGGTGAGTTTGAGGAACGTCTCAAGGCGGTTTTGACCGAAGTGACCGAAGCTGCGGGCGAGATTGTGCTGTTCATTGACGAGATGCACACGCTGGTCGGGGCGGGCAAGGCAGATGGTGCAATGGATGCGTCCAACCTGCTCAAGCCGGCACTGGCGCGGGGCGAACTGCACTGTGTTGGGGCCACCACACTGGATGAATACCGCAAGTATGTGGAAAAGGACGCGGCATTGGCCCGCCGTTTCCAGCCGGTCATCATTCAGGAACCCACGGTCGAGGATACCATCAGCATCCTGCGCGGGATCAAGGAGAAATACGAGCTTCACCACGGTGTGCGGATTTCCGACAGCGCGTTGGTTGCGGCGGCGACGCTCAGCAATCGGTATATCACAGACCGTTTCTTGCCAGACAAGGCCATTGACCTGATGGACGAGGCGGCAAGCCGTCTGCGCATGGAAGTGGACAGCAAACCCGAAGAGCTGGATGCGCTGGACCGCCAGATCCTGCAATTGCAGATCGAGGAGGAAGCGCTGAAGCTGGAGGACGATCAGGCATCCAGAGATCGTCTGGAAACTCTGCAGAAAGACCTCAGTGAATTGCAACAGCGCAGCGCCGCGATGACTGCCGCATGGCAGGCGGAGCGGGACAAGCTGGCCGGGGCGCGCGACATCAAGGAAAAGCTGGAACGTGCGCGGGCCGAGTTGGACATAGCCAAACGTGAAGGTAATCTGGCCAAGGCGGGTGAGCTTTCCTACGGCGTCATCCCGCGTCTGGAAAAAGACCTTGAGGCGGCTGAATCCCGTGACGAGGGTATGATGGTCGAAGAGGCCGTGCGCCCGGATCAGATTGCCTCCGTTGTTGAACGGTGGACCGGGATTCCCGCAGGCAAGATGCTGGAAGGCGAGCGCGACAAGCTGTTGCGGATGGAGGACCAGTTGCATGCGCGGGTCATCGGTCAGGATTCTGCCGTCGAAGCAGTGGCAAATGCGGTGCGCCGTGCACGTGCGGGTCTGAATGACGAAAACCGCCCCCTGGGCAGTTTCCTGTTCCTTGGGCCAACCGGTGTCGGCAAGACCGAATTGACCAAGGCGGTGGCCGAATTTCTGTTTGACGATGACAATGCAATGGTGCGTGTCGATATGTCAGAATTCATGGAGAAACACAGCGTTGCCCGTTTGATCGGCGCCCCTCCGGGGTATGTCGGTTATGACGAGGGTGGTGTGTTGACCGAGGCCGTCCGGCGCAGGCCCTATCAGGTGGTGCTGTTCGACGAGGTCGAAAAGGCACATCCGGACGTGTTCAACGTGTTGTTGCAGGTACTGGATGATGGTGTGCTGACCGATGGTCAGGGCCGCACGGTCGATTTCAAGCAGACGTTGATTATCCTGACATCGAACCTTGGTGCGCAGGCGCTGAGCCAATTGCCCGATGGGGGTGACATGGCGGGGGCGCGGCGTGATGTGATGGACGCGGTCCGGGCGCATTTCCGGCCCGAATTCCTGAACCGTCTGGATGAGACGATCATCTTTGACCGTCTGGCCCGCGAGGACATGGCCGGGATTGTCGAGATCCAGCTGGCGCGTCTGTTGAAGCGTTTGGCCGGTCGCAAGATCATGCTTGATCTGGATGACGCGGCCAAGGTCTGGCTTGCCGACGAAGGATATGATCCGGTGTTCGGCGCGCGACCGCTCAAGCGGGTGATCCAGCGGGCCTTGCAGGATCCGCTGGCCGAAATGCTGTTGGCCGGTGATGCGCGGGATGGTGAGACGATCACTGTTTCGGCGGGGGCCGATGGGTTGATTATCGGGGACCGGGTTTCGGCCAGCAACCGGCCCAAACCGGATGATGCCGTCGTGCATTGATTGACACTATATATACACGGAAAAAAAGGCGGGAGTTTTGCTCCCGCCTTTTTTGTCCTTTGTGGGCGAAATGTGGAGACCGGACCACCTTCCGTTCGATCGCGATGGGGGCTGCCGGTTTGTGCGAAGGTCCGCCGGAGGCGAGCGGCCGGACCAGCATTTTGAGCAGGTCAGTGACGGCCCTTTCTGATGGTGCGGCAAAGGTGTCGCCAGGTTGCGCGAAGCCCAGGCGCATAGCTGATAAATGCGGGCGATTTGGGCAGGCTTTGCAGATCAAGGGATTCTCAAGGCTTCTGACAATTCGGTGTGTACAGTGAAATCTGGGGCAATTTTGGTTGGTGGCGCGGGCAAGTGGTCCTACCTAGGGTGCAAGATTTAACAAGGAGAAGGCACCATGGCCCTGCGCTGGAAAAATACGCTTACCGAACGTGACGTGACGGATGAGGCGGCGTTTCTCAATCGACGGCAGGTGATGGGCGGGGCGCTGGCCGGGGTTGGGTTGGCGACATTCGGAGGGCGCGCAACGGCGGCACCCGATAGGCTTAAGCCCAATTCCTATAAGGACATCACGCAATACAACAACTACTACGAATTTGGCACCGGCAGGGGCGATCCGGCCCGCAATGCCCACGCCCTGACAACCGTTCCCTGGACGGTCAAGATTGACGGGCTGGTGGACAAGCCGGGCGATTATGCGTTCGAAGACATCATGAAGGCGATGACAATCGAGGAACGCATCTATCGGCTGCGCTGTGTTGAGAGGTGGTCGATGGTGGTTCCTTGGAACGGTTTTGAACTGGCTGATCTGCTGAACATGGCGGGGGTGCGATCCGGCGCGAAATATGTTGCGTTTGAAACTGCTCTGCGGCCGGATGAAATGCCGGGAGTGCGTTTTCCGGTTCTGGACTGGCCCTATGTTGAGGGTCTGCGGCTGGACGAGGCGATGCATCCGCTTTCGATCATGGCGACGGGGATCTATGGCAAGGACATCCCGAACCAGAACGGCGCGCCGCTGCGGTTGGTGGTGCCGTGGAAATACGGGTTCAAGTCGATCAAGTCCGTGGTGCGCATCACATTGACCGACAAGGAGCCGCCGACCAGCTGGAACAAGGCGCTTGGCCATGAGTACGGGTTCTACAGTAACGTGAACCCGGAAGTGGATCACGCCCGCTGGTCGCAGGCCACTGAAATCCGGCTTGGCGGTGGGCTTTTTACCAAGCGCACGCCCACGTTGATGTTCAACGGGTATGAAAAAGAGGTCGCAAGCCTTTATGCTGGCATGGACCTCAGAGTGAACTTCTGAGGGATGACCTTGGTTCGGCTTTTCCAATAAAGCCGGACCGTTTTCTTGAGCAGAAAACGAGGCGTGATGTGAGCATAGTAGATCGTATCAACAAAACCGCCCGGCGCATCCCGACCTGGGTCGTCTATCTCCTCTATATACTCCCGGCGCCCTACTTCTTCTATCTGGCACTGATGGGGGGGCTTGGCCCCAATCCGGTCAAGGCGCTGGAACAGGAGTATGGTGGGATCGCCTTGCAGCTTTTGATTATCGGATTGTGCATCACGCCGATGCGCCGGTTCTTTGGCATCAACCTGATAAAGTTTCGCCGGACCATCGGGGTGCTGGCCTTTACCTATGTCACGTTTCACCTGTTGGTCTGGGCGGTCCTGGATGTGCAGACAGCCGACCGCGTGATCGCGGACATCATCAAACGTCCCTATGTTACCATCGGAATGGCGGGCTTTGTCATGTTGGTGCCGTTGGCGATGACCTCGAACAACTGGTCGCTGCGCAAACTGGGGCCGAAGTGGCGGCAGTTGCACAAGCTGACATATGTGGCGGTGATCCTTGGTGGGGTGCATTACATATGGCTGGTGAAGGGCATTCAGCTTGAGCCGCTGATCTATATGGCAGTGATCCTTGGTCTTCTGGCGCTGCGGGTGCGCAGGATTCCCCGTACCCGCACCGCCTGAATCGCCAATTGGCGGTGAATCGGCGTTCATGACCCCAAAAACAGGGGTCCAGTCCCGGCCAAATTGAGTTCTGCCGCAAGCGAGTCGCTGGAATCATCCGATTCACGCACCATGCAGGGCAGAATCTTCCGGATGACTCGGCGATTGGGAACTTTCTTTGTGAATTTTGACACCAAATCACTCTGAATCAGCGGGCGATGTTTCCGAATCCGGCGACTCGCGGGGGTGAATCGGGCGATTCAGCCCAAAAATGTTCGCGCAAACGGGGCGAGTCTGTCCGCGACTTGGGGTTCAGCCTGTGGATAACCCCATATGTAGCATTTGGGGCTTCAATGCTGACCCATGGTAAGAGTAATAATCCTGCCCAAAACAGCGTGTCGGCGAAATAATTCGCAAGCAACTACCTGTTTTTAAGGAAAAAAACAGGTTCAGCACAAAAAATGCTCTTTTAGCGAAAAAAGGGGTTGCGGGTCTGAGCCACTAACTCTAGAACCCCCCTTACCGGACGAGCAGAGACGCTCCAACGGGGCGCCAGACGGGCCAGACGAAAGCGGAAACGCAGACAGAGGCAACGAGGCGGGACGATAGAATACCAGAGGTATTAGGGCGGGGCGCGCCAGTTAGTTACGGCGCATCCAGTCTCTTTTGTCTCTACGCTCTTTGAAATTATTAGTATCTGAAGAGATATGTGGGCGGTTTGGTTCATTCGATGGATCAACGTCTGTATATCGCGCTCTTAGGCTTCGGCCGATGATGGAGTGTCAGCTTCACTGTTTGGACGGCTTCCAGTTACTTTGGTAACTGAAGCACAACAAACAGAAAGACTGTTCAGCAAGTTTCAGTAAGGCTTGTTGGACGATGTGCAGAGGTTCGACGTCAAGGATAAGCAAGCAATTGCTTTTCAACTTGAGAGTTTGATCCTGGCTCAGAACGAACGCTGGCGGCAGGCCTAAC
>CAXBKL010000130.1:0-10275 GCA_963976125.1 uncultured Sulfitobacter sp.
TTTCCATAACCCAGTATCCTTACTTCTGGGTCTCCGGCAAACAAGGGGCGGGTCATTCTCCCTTCCAAAGCGGATCAAAGAAAAGCGGGCTGAAGTCAATCCAGACCGACGGTAGCAGCATCAGACCGCTCTAGGCATCTAACGTCGTCCAACCGTCCGGGAACCTTTCGAAGATTCTAAACTGGCCCGTCCCTGAGTCTAATTCGGCGCGGCGGGCTACAGTTAAACTGGCACAGGCAAAAGGGGGTGCAGCGTGAACAAAACTGTAAACGCACCTGTAAACGGCGCATGGCGCGTAAAGCGCGGTTTGACGCAAGTGCTTGAAAGTAAATGGAGGCGAGTACCGGAATCGAACCGGTGTACACGGATTTGCAATCCGCTGCGTAACCACTCCGCCAACTCGCCTGCCTGTGGTTCGGGGCACTGCTATCTGATCGACGGGACCGCTGCAAGATGTCTGATGCGCGAAAAAGCACGCAGGGCCGTTGCCGCCACGATAGGGATGTGGCACATCTGGTGGATAGAATCTGAACGCACGAGTTTAGCAAATGACAGACTTTGCCGCCCGCCGGACCATGATGGTCGATACACAGGTCCGACCATCCGACGTTACCAAATTTCCTATCATCGACGCCATGCTCGATGTGCCGCGCGAGGACTTTGTTCCGGTCGCGCAGCGCGAGGCCGCCTATATGGGGGGAAACCTCGAGCTTGGCGGTGGTCGGGTGCTGCTTGAACCGCGCACCCTGGCCAAGATGCTTGATGCGCTCGCGATCTCAAACGACGAGCTTGTCCTCGATGTGGGCTCAGGGCTGGGTTATTCGGCGGCTGTCATCGCGCATATGTCCGAGGCGGTGGTTGCCGTCGAAGAGGACGAAGAGATGGCCTCGGAAGCGCAGGAGAGCCTGCTGCATGCCGGTATTGATAACGTCGTGGTTCATACCGGACCGCTTGCCGAGGGGGCGCCGAAACACGGACCCTATGACGTGATCGTCATCCAGGGTGGTGTGATGGAGTTGCCAACAACGCTTCTGGATCAACTCAAGGACGGCGGGCGCCTGGCCTGTCTGTTCATGGACGGCGCACTTGGGGAAGTGCGTCTTGGCTACAAGCGGGGCGATCAGATCAGCTGGCGCAATGTCTTCAACGCGGCGGCGCCGGTGTTGGATCAATTCAAACGCGAAGCTGCATTTCAGCTTTGACATACAATCCCGTGCCTCGGGATCAGAAGATGGATGAGCAGGGAGCATTCAAAATGCGAGTAGGACTTACACGAAACACATTGCGTCTGTTTTGCAGTGTGGTGGTGTTGGCCGGAGCGTTTTCCGTTTCCAGGCCCGCAACGGCAGAAAGCCTGGCGGACGCTCTGGTTGGTGCTTATGAGCATTCCGGCCTGATCGACCAGAACCGTGCCTTACTGCGTGCAGCGGACGAGGATGTCGCGCGCGCCGTGTCCAGCCTGAAACCGGTACTGCGCTGGGCGGCCTCGATCAGCCAGAGCTTCGGACGGATAAAGACCGTAACAACGCCCTCGGCTTTTCCAAACGAAAACCTGACCCTGGCCTTGTCGTTGACGGCCAGCCAGCTGCTGTATGACTTCGGCGCAAGCAAGTATCGGATCGAAGCGACCAAGGAGACGGTGCTGGCAACCCGGAACACGCTTCTCGATATTGAACAGCAGGTCCTGTTGCGGGCGATCACCGCCTATATGGGGGTGGTCGAAGCCTCTGAATTTGTTGCCCTGCGCCAAAACAACGTGCGTTTGCTGATTCAGGAACTGCGCGCTACGCGGGACCGTTTCGAAGTTGGGGAAGTCACGCGAACCGATGTTGCGCTGGCCGAGGCCCAACTGGCGCAGGCCCGCAGCGGTCTCGCCGGGGCTGAGGGGGATTTGCTCCGTGCAAACGAAGAATACAGAAATGTTGTCGGGCGGGCGCCAGGACGTCTTTCGCCACCGCCGCGCTTGCCGGATCTCGGCAAGGATCTGAAAGCCGCCAAGGCGCTCGCGGTTCGCCAACACCCCGCAATTCTGGGGGTTCAGCATCAGGTTGCCGCCGCCGACCTTCTGGTCAAGGCGGGGGAGGCCGACATGCGGCCTGTAGTGACGTTGCAGGGTTCCCTCGGGTTGAACGAGAACATCAATAACGACGGATTCAACCGCACAGGAAGCGTTGGCGTCGAGGCTGGGCAGACCATCTATCAGGGTGGGGCGCTGTCATCGGCGGTACGCCAACGGATGGCACAGGCCAGCGCGCAGCGCGGCAATCTGCACACTGTGCGACATAGCCTTCAACAACAGGTTGGGAATGCCTTTGCGACCCTGTCTTCGACACGGGCACAACTGGAAGCATCCGACCGCCAGATCCGCGCCGCAACAATCGCGTTCCGCGGCATTCGCGAAGAGGCGGCGCTAGGTGCGCGCACGACCCTGGACGTGCTGAACTCCGAACAATCGCTTTTGGACGCGCAATCCCTTCAGGTCTCTGCGCGCGCGAATTTGTATGTGGCTGCTTATGCTGTGCTGTCGACAACCGGTCAGTTGACCGCAGAAAAGCTGCGTCTTCCTGTCCAGATTTATGACCCCATCGCCTATTACAACCTGGTCAAGGACGGCCCCGCCAGAAAGACCAAACGGGGTAAGAAGCTGGATCAGATCCTGCGGGACGTGTATAACAAGTGACAATTTTCCGCGCCCCATTGTGAGAAATCGCTTCACACGCTAGACTGCGCGGTGAGGAAAGAGTGGTGAATGCAATGTCTGACCCCGTCACAAATGCCGAGGTAGAGGATGTCTTGTCTTCTATCCGCCGTCTGGTTTCTGAGGATAAACGCCCGTTGCAAGGGTCCAACCCCGCGCCGGCTGCGGATCGCCTTGTTCTGACGCCGGCCCTGCGGGTAGCCAAGGCAGAAGAAAAAACGCCCGATACCACACAGGGCACCGCCGGAACGGACCCTCAGGAATATCAAACCGATGGTCCTGCGCAGGACGCCGCGCAGATGCTCCGCTTCGGGACGCAGGCGGATGACGGCGATGACCCGGCCCAAGACTATCGCAGCGATCCCTATAACTTCGATGACGATTCGGACGTAGAGGGTGAGAGCACGCCATTCCCGGGGGCACAGGAGGTGTCACCGGAGGTGCATTTCGACACCGGATCCGACCAGTCGCAATCTGATGGCGATGACCTCGCGACTATGCTGTCGCAGGATCAAACCGCCACAGATGGTCAAGGTGATCCAGCCTTCGCAGAAGAGCCATTCTCGGACGAAGCTCCCATGATGCTGAACGCCGAAGCCTCCGATGAAATGGCCGATAATGTCGAACCCCTTCAACCGGCAAGCAAGGCGGCGGTTCTGTCCGCCAAGATCGAGGAACTGGAGGCCGCAATCGGGAATATTGCCGATACCTGGGAACCCGATGGCGCAGGCGACGATGAATACGCAGGGACCGAGGCACCGGCAATGGCTTGGGAGGACGATACCGAAAGCCGCGAGGGTGCCGCCGCGCATCTGTTTGCTGACGCGTCGGACATGGAACCGGCCCGTTCAAATGATTTCAGCAAGGTCGCAAGCGCGTTCAAATCAGAGCCGCAGGAAACTACCGAACCCGTTGAACAGCAGCCGCAAGGTAACGCCGCCACGGATTATGCGTTGGATGAACAGCTGATTGACGAAGAAATGCTGCGCGATATGGTTGGCGAAATCGTACGCTCAGAACTGCAAGGCGCATTGGGTGAGCGGATTACACGGAATGTGCGCAAGCTGGTCCGGCGTGAAATTCACCGCGCATTGACTGCGCAGGATCTCGAATAACCATCCGATTACGTTGGCGGTGGCACAACGTCTTCCGCCAATGACAACAGCAGGTCCACGTCCATGTAGGTCTCCACATGGTCTGCGAGCGCGTCCAATGCTGCATCCACACCGGCCTCGAAATCAAGCGTCGATCTGGCGCCGAAATCAGCCAGATAAGCGCCGCGAAACGCATCAGATGCAAACAATCCATGCATGTAACACCCCTGAATGCGGCCACTGGCACTGGCCGCCCCTTCGCCGCGTCCCGCAATATCAAGCCAGCAGCGGGAACAGTCCGGCCCGGTGGTTTCCCCGATATGAATTTCATACCCTGCCAGGGCGGCACCGGTTGCCACATGCGTCCCGGTTTTCAGGGCCAGGTGCTTGACCGGGGCCATCACGGTCGTAACATCAAGATGACCCAGCCCGTCCACCGTGCCGGCGTCCCCTTCGATGCCATGCGGGTCCGCGATGCGACGGCCCAGCATCTGATACCCGCCGCACAGCCCCATCACATGGCCACCGCGACGGATGTGCGCGGCCAGATCAATGTCCCACCCTTCGGCCCGGAAGGCGGCAAGATCTGCGATCGTGGCCTTGCTGCCGACCAGCAGGACCAAATCGGCATCGGCGGGCAGGGGGCTGCCGGGCATGATTAGCCGCAGATCGACACCCGGTTCCGCCGCCAATGGATCGAGATCATCGGTATTGGAAATGCGCGGCAGGCGAGGCACCGCAATGACCACGCCGGAGCCACCGGAGCGCGCCCGCGCAGGCAGGTCCATCACATCCTCGGCCGGCAGGCGGTGGGCCTGATCGAACCAGGGGATGACGCCAAGCCCGGGCCAGCCTGTCCTGCGGGCAATGTCATCGCGGCCCGCGTCAAACAGGCTGCGATCACCCCGGAACTTGTTGACGGCAAATCCCTTGATCCGCGCCCGGTCCACATCGCCCAGCACCGCTTGTGTGCCCACGATCTGTGCAATGACCCCTCCGCGGTCAATATCTCCCATCAATACAACCGGCACACCCGCCGCGACCGCAAACCCCATATTGGCAATGTCGCCGGCGCGCAGGTTGGTTTCCGCCGGGCTGCCCGCTCCTTCTACCACGATCAGATCGGCCGTGGCCGCGAGGCGATGAAACGACTGCATCACGCTTGGCAGGAGAGACGTCTTGTTCTTTCCAAACGCGGCGGCATCCTGATGGCCCGCGATTTGCCCTTGTACGATAACCTGAGCGCCTGTTGCCGACTGCGGTTTTAGCAGGATCGGGTTCATGTCGGTGTGCGGGGGCAGGCCTGCGGCACGGGCCTGTAGGGCCTGCGCCCGGCCAATCTCGCCCCCATCCTCGGTGACGGCGGCATTGTTGGACATATTCTGTGGCTTGAAGGGCCGCACATCCATGCCGCGCCGCACACAGGCCCGGATCAACCCCGCAACAATCATGGATTTGCCGACATTGCTGCCGGTGCCTTGTATCATGATCGCTTTTGCCATGTGATGCTCCTGAGCAGACTATGCGCAAACTGGCCCAAATTGCGGGGCGGGAAAAGAGGCAAGCGATGAATACCCCTGCACATTTACTTGTTGGCGCGGCTGTGATGGGGTGGGGCAGGCACGTACAAATCATGTGGGCCGCAATGGCGGGTGCGCTTTTGCCGGATCTGTCGCTCTACCTCATGGCCGGCGTGTCGCTTTTCGTGTTGCAGATCCCGCCTGAGATTGTCTTTCATGAACTGTATTACTCATTCGGCTGGCAAACGGTTTTTGCCGTCGACAATTCATTTCTGATCTGGGGGCTGATTCTTGGCTTTGCGCTTTGGCGCAGGTCCATCTGGGGCGTGGCCCTGACCGGGGCGGCATTGTTGCATCTGGGGCTGGATTTTTTGCTGCACCACGACGATGGCCGTCCGCAGTTCTGGCCGCTGTCGAACTGGATCTTTGAAAGCCCTGTGAGCTATTGGGATGTCCACAATGGCGCGCGCTGGGTCGGTCCGCTTACGGCGGCCGCCGCACTGATCAGTTTTGTGGTGATCTTGCTGCGCAAACCCGGCTGGGTCTTGTCCGTGGCTGCGCTGGCTCTGATCGTTGCTGAATTGATGGTGGCCCGCGTGTGGCTGTTCTATTTCTCAATGGGTTAGCCCGGACAATCAAGTCCTTGCCGAAAACAAAAGCGCAGCCCCAAAGGACTGCGCTCAGTCACAAATTCTGGGCGGATCAGGCGGCTTCGGCCTGCTGGGCCGCATTGCGGCGCTCGGATTCCTCACGAGACAATGCAACGGAAGTGCGCACGCCCTTGCCGACAAAATCCATCAAGCCGGAAACAACGCGTTCATTGGGGTCGATCCCGGCACAGCTAAGCACTTCGCGCCCATCGCGAGAGCGCGCCCAACGGGCTATCTGCTCTGGGCCGTTGCCATATTTCTTGTCATCCGCAATTGCGTCGTCCAACGCGGCCAACACCACGGCAGCAAAAAGTTTGCGGGCCCGGTTTCCCTGCTCATTGTTGAAAGCGGTACCATCAACGAAATCTCTCATCTCGTCGTCCTTTCCATTATTCTTGCTCTTGTCATTTCGGCGCGTCGCTTCTTATGACGTATCTCCCGCGATTCGGATACCACTTATTTGCATAACTCCTATGCATTTGACGCAACTCTCTTTGCGCATGCAGCATAACCCAGGCCCGCTTGCGGGACGCCCTTGCTAGGGATATAGACCCGCTTAATCCTTCATCAACCTTTTGGAACGGTTTTGTTACATGCCTAAGATCAACGGAAACGAAATTCGCCCCGGCAACGTGCTTGAACATAACGGCGGTCTTTGGGCGGCTGTCAAAGTGGATCATGTCAAACCGGGCAAGGGCGGTGCCTTTGCACAGGTCGAGATGCGCAACCTGCGCAACGGGTCGAAACTGAACGAACGTTTCCGCTCTGCGGACAAGGTCGAACGCGTGCGTCTTGAGCAGAAAGATCAGCAATTTCTCTATGAAGACAGTGGGATGCTGGTTCTGATGGACACTCAGACCTACGATCAGGTGCAGCTTTCCGCCGAACTTCTCGGTGAGCGCCGCCCGTTCCTGCAAGACGGTATGATGGTTGTGGTCGAATACCACGGCGATGAACCATTGAACGCCTCCCTGCCGCAAAAGGTCATCTGCAAGGTGGTCGAGACCGAGCCGGTGGTCAAAGGGCAGACGGCGGCGAATTCGTTCAAACCCGCCACGCTGGACAACGGCGTGAAGGTGTCCGTGCCGCCCTTTGTCGGACAGGACGAAGATATTGTGGTGAACACCGAGACCATGGAATATGTTGAACGGGCCTGACTAGGGTCGACAACATGACGCAACGTCAAAACGGGTAACATGGCAGGATCCCCGGATTTTCCAGTGCGGTTTGCGGGAAATCAGCTCCCCGGCACCCAGGTTACGGTAGCGTCCCCTGCCTGCATCGGTCCTGTCGCGCGGTCAAAACGCAGATAGGCAAGCGCCTGATCCCCGGAGCGGCTCAATAATGTGCCTGCGGCTTTGCCTCCGGCCTCAATCGCGGTGCCGCTTTCCGCCGCCCCCTCGATGGCGACACGCGCCAACCCCTTGCGCAGCTCGGTCTTGTGTTTCATCCGGGCCGTCACCTCCTGACCGACGTAGCACCCTTTGCGGAAATCGACCCCGTTGAGCCGCTCGAATCCAACCTCAAGGATAAAGCTGTCCGGCGTCAGTTCAATACCGGTCCGGGGCACCATATGCGCCACGCGCAGGGCCACCCAATCGGTCTTGTCGTTGGTCTGTTGGCAGATGCGATAGGCGCGCCAACCCATCGCCGCCGATCTGGGATCGGCAAGACCGTCGTCGGGTACCTCGCCCAGACCGCGATGCAGGTGCAGGTCGGCATCGCTGATCCGGACATCAGCACGCAACTTGTACATGCCCAACCGCTGCACGAGCAGGTCGGCAAGGCTTTCGTCTACATCCACCAAGACATCCTGGCCGTCCGCCTTGAGAAAGAAATCGGCCAGAAATTTGCCTTGCGGGGTGAGGATCGCCGCATAGACCAGTCCCTGATCCAGCTTGTTGATGTCGTTGGTGATTAACCCTTGCAGGAAATCACGGGTGTCGGTGCCTGTCAGGCGCAGAATACGGCGGGTGCTCATGTGTTTGTCCTTTGCGGCTTTGCCATGACATATAGGCACAATTGCGCAATCTAAAGGGTCGACATGTCTGCTCCCGTTTCTGTCATCATTCCGACGCTGAATGCGGCGCAAACCCTGCCGCGCTGTCTTGAGGCATTGATGCCGGGGCTGGAAGCCGGGTTGATCCGGGAATTGATCGTATGTGATGGCGGCTCAGACGATGGGACAGGTGCGATTGCGCAGGCCTGGGGGGGCGAGGTGTTTGTTGTAAGCCCCTCAAGGGGCGGACAGTTGCGCAAGGGGTGCGCCGCGGCCAGAGGCGATTGGCTGTTGGTCCTGCATGCCGATACCGCATTGGGAGCAGGCTGGGCCGAGGTTGTTTCCCGGCATATCCGCACGTCACGGAAAGCCGCATGGTTCAGGCTGAAGTTTGACAGCGCGGGCCTGCCTGCGGCGCTGGTGGCGGCCTGGGCAAATCTGCGCAGCGGCCTGGGGCTGCCCTATGGCGATCAGGGCCTTGTGGTGCCGCGTCAGCTCTATGTCGAAACGGGCGGTTACCCGGATATTCCATTGATGGAGGACGTCGCCATCGCGCGTATGCTCAAGGGGCAGCTTGTCGGCCTGCCCACCGCAGCCGTGACCAGTGCCGCGAAATTTCAGCAACAGGGCTGGCTCAGGCGCGGTGCCCGCAATCTGTGGACCTTGGCCCGATATGTTGCCGGGACGGATCCTGCCCGGCTTGCGCGCCGCTACCAAAAATAGCGCCTAGCCAAAAAGACTTTGCCCCAGTCGCCTGAAGAACCCTGGTTCCGGGGTTTCGATGCGCTGGTCCTTCTTGCGCCGCTTGCGCATTGGCTTGCCGGTGTCCAGACGCACGCCGCCCTGATATTGCAATCGATAGAGATCGGCATAAAGCCCGCCACGGGCCAGCAATTCCTCATGCGGGCCTTCATCCACCACCTGCCCCTTGTCCATAACAACGATCTTGTCCGCTTCGATGATGGTGGCGAGCCGGTGGGCGATGACAATGGTTGTCCTGCCCTCCGACAGGCGTTCCAACGCTGATTGCACCACCTTTTCCGACTGGGCATCCAGTGCGCTGGTGGCCTCGTCCAGCAACAGGATCGGGGTGTCGCGCAACAAGGCCCGTGCAATCACCACACGCTGACGCTGCCCGCCCGAAAGCGCCGATCCCCGCGGCCCGACAAGTGTCTCAAGTCCGTTTTCCAGCTTGGGCAGGAAATCCGACACATGGGCGGCGTCCAGCACCTCTTTCAGCCGTGCTTGGGTGACGTCCTCGCGGCCCAGAACGATGTTTTCGCGCAGGGTCTCGTCAAAAAGCAACGCCTCCTGGGTCACCACCGAGAACAATCCGCGCAGATCGGACATCGACATGGCACTGGTCTCAACTCCGCCAATCCGCGCCTTGCCCTGATCGGGGTCGACCAAACGGGTCAATATGTTGAATACGGTGGATTTACCCGCGCCCGAGGCCCCGACCACGGCCGTTGTCTTGCCTGCGGCGGCGGTGAAGCTCAGCTTGTTCAGCACTTTGACGTCCCCATAGCGCAGATCGACGCCTTGCAGATCAATGTCCGGGGTGTCCGTGGGCGGCGCTTTAGGGTGCGCCGGATCCTTCAGCTCAAGCGGCGCGTCCAGCAACTCGCGGATGCGCTCCAATGCGGCGGCGGCCATTTGCCATAACCCGCTGATCCCGCCCAGCCGCCGCAACGGATTGAAGGTGAAGCCCATTGCGGTGAAAAACGTCATGAACTGACCGATGGTCTTGTCTCCGGAAATGATCTCGGACCCGCCATAGAGGATCACCGCCATGAACCCGACGCCGGACATGATGTCGACCATGCCAGGGATTGCGGAGTTGCCAAATGCGGCGCGCACTTCGGTGTCAATGAATCGGTCCGTCAGGCCGCGATACTGGCGTGACTGATAACTTTCCAACGCGTTCAGCTTGACCTGCACAATCCCGTGAAAAACCTCGTCCAATCGGGTGGACAGATCGGCGCCCAGATCGCGCGCCTCGCGCGCGCGTTTGCGCACGAACCGCTGCGCTGCGGCGGCGGGCAGAACCATCACCGGTATCCCGACACAGGCCAGCAGGGCCCAGACCGGGTCGATCGAAATCGCCACACCCAGCAACACCAGAAGCCCGATGAAATCCCGTCCCGCACCGGTGATGACCGCGCGCCAGACGTCACCTACGGCATTCACGTCACTTTGCACCCGCTGGATCAGAAATCCGGGCGGATGGGTTTGATGAAACGCGCCGTCCTGTTTCATCATCCGGTGCAGCAAATCCATGCGCATGGCGGCGGCGGTGGTTTGGGCAATCCGT
>CAXBKL010000131.1:0-10048 GCA_963976125.1 uncultured Sulfitobacter sp.
TCGGCCAACTGGTTTGAGCGCGAAGTGTTCGACATGTTCGGCATCCTGTTTTCCGGGCATCCCGATTTGCGTCGTATCCTCACAGATTACGGTTTCCGGGGCTATCCGCTGCGCAAGGATTTCCCGACCACGGGCTATACCGAGGTGCGCTATGACGATGCGCAGAAACGTGTGGTCTATGAGCCGGTGAAGCTGGTTCAGGAATACCGGCAGTTTGATTTCATGTCCCCCTGGGAGGGTGCGGAATACATCCTGCCCGGTGATGACAAGGCGGAGGCAAAGTAATGGGCGGTTTCTGGTGGTTGGTGCTGTCGGCACTTACGGCGATACCGATGCTGAAACTGCTGCCGTTCTTTGGCATCAACAAATACTGGGCGGCGGCCTGTCTGGTGCCCTTTGGAACCATCGCTTTGTTGTGGTGGATGGGGCTGCGCCTGCAAGAGTTGGAGAAGCTATGATTGCGATCCTCGAAGAGATGTTTGCAAAGCTGTTTGGTCAGCGCGAGAGCCTGCCCATCCGTGTGCGCGCAGATGAGCAAGACCCGCGTGACAGGCAGTTGAAGGGGCGGAAATAATGGACGGCGATATTCGTGTGAACACCTATGATGACGGCTCTACCGATGCCGTGACGGGTGAACAGAAGATCCGCAATTTCAACATCAACTTCGGCCCGCAGCACCCTGCGGCACACGGGGTTCTGCGGCTGGTGCTGGAGCTGGACGGCGAGATTGTGGAACGCTGTGACCCGCACATCGGGCTGCTGCACCGTGGCACCGAAAAGTTGATGGAAAGCCGGACGTATCTGCAAAACCTGCCGTATTTTGACCGGCTGGATTATGTGGCCCCGATGAACCAGGAACATGCCTGGTGTCTGGCGATTGAAAAGCTGACCGGCACCGTGGTGCCGCGCCGGGCGTCGTTGATCCGGGTGCTTTATAGCGAGATTGGCCGCATCCTGAACCACCTGCTCAACGTGACCACCCAGGCGCTGGATGTTGGTGCGTTGACCCCGCCACTGTGGGGTTTTGAAGAGCGCGAGCAGTTGATGGTGTTTTACGAACGCGCCTGTGGTGCGCGTCTGCACGCGGCCTATTTCCGGCCCGGCGGGGTGCATCAGGATCTGCCCGATGCGTTGCTGGATGATATTGAGGCCTGGTCCAAGCAGTTCATGACTGGTTTCATGCCCGACATCGACGGGTTGTTGACGGAAAACCGTATCTTCAAGCAACGTAACGTCGATATTGGCGTTGTCAGCGAACAGGACATTCTGGATTACGGGTTTTCCGGGGTCATGGTGCGCGGCTCTGGCCTTGCCTGGGACTTGCGCCGCGCGCAGCCCTATGAGTGTTACGACGAATTTGAATTCCAGGTGCCGGTGGGTAAGAACGGCGATTGTTACGACCGCTATCTGTGCCGCATGGAAGAAATGCGCCAGTCGATCCACATCATCCAGCAGGCCATCGAAAAGCTGCGTGCGCCGGATGGCAAGGGCGACATTCTGGCCCGTGGCAAGATCACACCGCCAAGCCGCACCGCGATGAAGACGGACATGGAAAGCCTGATCCACCATTTCAAGCTGTATACCGAAGGGTTCCACGTGCCGGCGGGCGAGGTTTATTGCGCGGTTGAAGCGCCCAAGGGTGAGTTTGGCGTCTATCTGGTGGCGGACGGGACCAACAAACCCTACCGCTGCAAGATCCGCGCGCCGGGGTTCCTGCATTTGCAGGCGATGGATTTTATTTCAAAGGGACATCAGCTTGCCGATGTCGCGGCGATCATCGGGACAATGGACGTGGTGTTTGGGGAAATTGACCGATAGGTGCCGATCGTTGTCCGCTTGCAATATTGTGTGATCAGGATGTATTTCCGTGACCACAACCCGCCTCACTTTCATGTGGATGGTGTCGACGGAAAGGCGGTTTATGCCATCAGGACGCTAGAACGGCTTGATGGCAGCGTGGATCGAAAGACGGAGCGTGAAGCCCTTGATTGGGCTGAGAAGAACAGGTTCAAGCTGTTGCGGCTTTGGAAGGAATACAACCCGTGAGCATGGTGTTCATTACAGATGTCGAGACGCGAGAGCCGGGCTTTCTCCAGATCACCTGGGATGACGGTGTCACACGCGAGGTCGACATTACCGACTGGTTGACCGGGCGCGCCCTGATCGAAATGTTGCAAATCCCCGAAGTATTTCGGGACGTGAAAATCATTGAAGGGGGCGGTGGTCTGGAATGGATCAACGGCGTGGACTTTTGCGCCCAAGCCCTGCGTCTGCATTCGGACGCTCAAGAAAACTCTGAACTGAAAGTAGACGCCTGATGCTACGCCGACTACACCCTGACCAACCCGACACGTTCGCCTTTACCCCCGCCAATCAGGCTTGGGCCGAAGGGCAGATCACCAAGTACCCCGAGGGTCGCCAGGCCAGCGCCATCATTCCGCTGTTGTGGCGCGCGCAGGAGCAGGAGGGGTGGCTGACCCGTCCGGCGATTGAGCATATCTCTGAGATGTTGGGGCTGGCCTATATCCGTGGGCTTGAGGTGGCGACGTTCTATTTCATGTTCCAGTTGCAGCCTGTGGGCAGTGTGGCGCATATCCAGATTTGCGGCACCACGACCTGCATGATCTGCGGGGCCGAAGATCTGGTTGCGGTTTGTCAGGACAAGATTGCCAAGAACCCGCATGAATTGTCTGGAGACGGAAAGTTTTCATGGGAAGAGGTGGAATGCCTCGGGGCGTGCGCGAATGCGCCTATGGCGCAGATCGGCAAAGATTATTACGAAGACCTGACCGCAGTCAGGCTGGGTGAATTGCTTGATGATCTGGCGGCGGGCAAGGTGCCGGTGCCGGGACCGCAGAACGGCCGTTTTGCAGCGGAACCGCTGGCCGGGCTGACCAGCCTCAAGGAATACGACAGCGGCAAGACCCAGTACAACGCCAGCGTGCAGCGCGCCGTGGATATTGGCGACAGCGTCAAGCGGATCGACGGGACCGAAGTGCCCCTGTTGATGCCCTGGCAGGGCAAGCCTGCAAATTCATCGGGCAAACCTGCAAAGGCGTCGGCACCTTCCAAAGGAAAGTCTGCGGATGTGAGCGGTGCGGCGGCCCCGGTCGAAGCGGCCAGCGGACCCGGCAAAAAGCCCAAAACCATGAAAGCGCCACGCAAAGCGGGGGCGGATGATCTGAAAATGATCAAGGGTGTAGGCCCAAAGCTGGAAATCATGCTAAACGGAATGGGATTTTACCATTTCGACCAGATCGCCAAGTGGGGCGGAGAAGAGGTCGCCTGGGTGGATCAGAACCTGGAAGGGTTCAAGGGCCGTGTGACCCGCGACAATTGGGTGGCTCAGGCGGTCAAGCTGGCGGCAGGCGAAGAGACCGAGTTCTCGGCGCGGGCGTCCAAGGATGGTACATACAAGGACCGGGACTGATCCCGGTTGACGGGAGAGGGTTAAACTATGTCTGACTATGACGGCGAGACTTCTTGTGTAAGAAAATGCTGCATGAGGGGAGGTATTATTGGCCTCGTCTTGGCCGCGATACTGCTCCTTTTTGCGGGCTACGGGTTCTTTTCGGCGATCTTTATCGGGATCGTTGTTGCCGTCGTTCTTGCGGTCATACTCTGGTTCCTGACCTGCCGGACGGAGGACGCGCCGGTTTCACGGCAAAGCGTTGGCGGGTCTTCGGGGCATGGTGCATCGGCATCGGTTGGGGCGGCAGCATCGGGCGCCGACACCGCCGAACCAGCAGAAGCGGCACCGGCAGAAGTGGCACCGGCAGAAGTGGCACCGGCAGAAGTGGCACCGGCAGAGGCGGTACCGGAAGAAGCGGCACCGGCGGCGGCATCCAGCGCTTTTGAGGTAAAGCCCACAAAGCCATTGCCCGGTCAGGCCGAACTGGCCTCGCGCAAGGGCGAGTGGAAATATCAAGGCGATGATGCGGCACCCGCCGGACTGGTGTCAGAGGTGCCTGCATCAAAGCCTGTACCAAAGGCCGAGAAAGCAGACGCCAAGCCAAAGGCCGCAGCCAAGCCAAAGCGCGCAGCCGTTGCAGCGGATGGCAAACCCGAAACATTTGACGGCCCGCAAGCGGGTGCGGCGGACGATCTCAAGCTGATCAGCGGCGTGGGTCCGAAGTTGGAGCAGACGTTGAATGATTTGGGCATCTGGCACTTTTCACAGGTGGCGGGATGGCGCAAAAAGGAAATCGAATGGGTCGATTCACGGCTGAAATTCAAGGGGCGTATTGAACGTGACGATTGGATCAGCCAGGCCAAGATCCTCGCCAAGGGCGGCGAGACCGAATTCTCGAAGCGCAAGAAGAAGTAAGTCAGGTTGGTCCCATCCATGAGTGAGCAAGACGACAAGGCGTTGGCGCGCAAGGGCCGGATGGTGGGTCTGGTGATTGCGGGGACCATGTTGATCTGGATTGCCGCGAATTTCATGGGGCCTGTCCTTGGTCTGCCGGGGCGTTATGTGTTCCTGTTCGACTTTGCCGCGCTGGCCGCGCTGTTTTGGGCCATGGTACTCATCTACCAGATGTGGCAAGCCCGCAGGGCTGACAAATGAAGTATCCGGCCCAGGTGCCGGCGTTAACAAATAGGTAAGACATGCTTGCAGATCAGGACCGCATCTTCACCAACATCTACGGGATGCACGACCGCACGCTGAAAGGTGCGCAGGCGCGTGGCCATTGGGATGGCACGGCGGGGATCATCAAGAAGGGCCGCGATTGGATTGTGGACCAGATGAAGGCATCGGGTCTGCGTGGCCGGGGCGGGGCGGGTTTTCCCACGGGTCTCAAGTGGTCGTTCATGCCCAAGGAAAGCGATGGTCGTCCGGCCTATCTGGTGATCAATGCGGACGAATCCGAACCCGGTACCTGCAAAGACCGTGAAATCATGCGCCACGATCCGCATACGCTGATTGAAGGGTGTCTGATCGCGTCTTTCGCGATGAATGCCCATGCCTGCTATATCTACATTCGCGGCGAATATATCCGCGAGCGTGAAGCGTTGCAGGCGGCAATTGATGAAGCCTATGACGCCGGTCTGCTGGGTAAGAACGCGGCCAAATCGGGCTGGGATTTTGATCTTTATCTCGCGCATGGGGCCGGGGCCTATATCTGTGGCGAAGAAACTGCGCTGCTGGAAAGCCTTGAAGGCAAGAAGGGCATGCCGCGCATGAAGCCACCGTTCCCGGCGGGTGCAGGGCTTTATGGCTGTCCGACCACGGTGAACAATGTGGAATCCATCGCCGTTGTTCCCACCATCCTGCGGCGCGGGCCGGAGTGGTTTGCGGGCTTTGGCCGTCCCAACAATGCCGGTACCAAATTGTTTGCGATCAGCGGCCACGTGAACAATCCTTGTGTTGTCGAAGAGGCGATGTCGATCGGGTTCGAGGAATTGATCGAGACCC
Organism: uncultured Sulfitobacter sp.; assembly: GCA_963976125.1. Lineage (GTDB taxonomy): Bacteria > Pseudomonadota > Alphaproteobacteria > Rhodobacterales > Rhodobacteraceae > Sulfitobacter. Next base: position 5,417 of record CAXBKL010000131.1, read on the forward strand.
ATTGCGGCGGAATCAGAGGCGGCTGGGACAATCTCAAGGCGGTGATCCCCGGTGGCTCATCCGTGCCGATGATCCCCGGCAAGGACATGCGCGAGGCGATCATGGATTTCGATTACCTGCGTGAACAGCGGTCCGGTCTGGGGACTGCTGCTGTCATTGTCATGGACAACTCCACGGATGTCATCAAGGCGATTTGGCGGTTGTCGAAGTTCTACAAGCACGAAAGCTGTGGTCAGTGTACGCCGTGCCGTGAGGGCACCGGATGGATGATGCGGGTCATGGACCGTCTGGTGACGGGCGATGCGGAACCCGAAGAGATCGACATGCTGCTGGATGTGACCAAGCAGGTCGAGGGGCATACGATTTGCGCCCTTGGCGACGCGGCGGCTTGGCCGATCCAAGGGTTGATCCGGCATTTCCGGGACGAGATCGAGGACCGTATCAAGCACAAGCGCACAGGGCGTGTGTCTGCGGTCGCGGCGGAATGATGGAAGCCTTTGCCGCCTATGGCCATGCGATTTTCTCGCTGGCGATCTGGTCTCTTTTGGTGTCGGTGTTGGCTGCTGTGTCCACGTCGGGCCGCACGCCGGAGAACCGGTGTGATTGCGGCAAGCCCAAGCGTGACTATACCAACCCGGTGTACCGCAGTGAGCGGGCATTCGCGAACGCGGTCGAGACATCCGGGCCATTTGTCGCCTCCACGGTGGCCGCCATTCTGGCCGGAGCGGACCCGTTCTGGGTCAATTTGCTGGCGTCGGTGTTTATCCTGGCGCGGGTTGCAACGGCCCTTGTCCATATCCGTACTGAAAACCAGGCCGCACGCTCGGCAACCTGGGGTATCGCATTGCTCTGCGTGATATTGATGGCCCTGTTTGCGGTCGGCGCGGTTATCTGGGGCTGATGCGGCAACCCGAGGGTCACCACCTTGCGGAGTTGAACCTTGGCATTCTGAAATACAATTGGGATGATCCGCGGGTCCAGGACTTTGTTGAGGGACTTGATCTGGTCAATGGGGTGGCGATACGCAGCCCCGGATTTGTCTGGATGATGGACCCCGAAGAGATGGAATTTGAACAGACCCATGCGGACGGCAACATGGGGGCCAATCCCCGCATGGCGAGCACGCTGTCAGTCTGGGAAAGCGTGGCGCAGTTGGAACATTTTGTTTGGAACACCGTTCACAAGCGGTTTTATGACCGCAAGAACAAGTGGTACGACATCGGCGCATCCCTGCGCTTTGCGATGTGGTGGGTGCCGGTTGGGCATCGGCCCACGATGGCAGAGGCGATGGCGCGGTTTCGGCATTTGGACGACCACGGGGCAAGCGCGCATGCCTTTGGTTGGGATTGGGCAAAGGACAGGACATGAAAGACATGCATCTGGCAGAATTGAACGTCGGGCGGCTTGTCGCGCCGACGGATGATCCGCGCGTGGCTGAGTTCATGAATAACCTTGATCGGATCAACGGGTTGGGCAAGCGCATGCCCGGTTTCGTGTGGATGATGGAAGGCGCCGAAGGGGCCGGGAATACCGAGGCCAAGATTGATGGGGACGATCAATTTGTCCCTAACCTGACGGTCTGGGAAAGCGTTGAAACGCTTGAGAAATTTGTCTGGGGCACGATTCACAGGCAGTTTTATGAACGCCGGGCGGAATGGTTCGAGGTGCTGGGGGATATGCATTTTGTGATGTGGTGGGTGCCAAGGGGGCATCAACCGACGCTGGAGGAAGCACTGGCGCGCCTTGACCATTTGCGCGAGAATGGCGATAGCGATCATGCTTTTGGCTGGTCGCATCTGAAACAAGCGCAGATGTGGCGCAGCCATGGCTGTTCCGAAGTCGCAGCGGAGTGATGATATGAAGATCCTGATCCCAGTTTTGGCCACCGCACTGGTGCTTGGCGCCTGTTCAAATGACGACGGCCTTGTTGCCTTTGATGGCAAATTTTTCCGAGCCAAAGTCAAGAAGGTGGACAAACAGAGGGATGTGTTCACGGTCGAAGTCCGAAATGTGTCGCAATCATTGGATGGGGCACGGCAGGCGGGCGAATTTGCGGGGATCGAACATTGTGTCGGCCTTTTCGGCAGTTCGGACATTGCATGGAAAATCGGACCCAATACCCCCCCCGAACAGTTGCAGATTGTCGATGATCGACTTGTTTTTGAAGGTGTTTGCCCGTCAACCTGAACCCTGTGTGCGGGAGTGCATCGGGCAGAGCTGTTATTGCATAACAAGACGACCAAGACCCATGTGGGAGACGGGGCAGTGCGCCCACCCATATGAGAATGAGATGATATGAGAATTCTGGTATTGGCCTTTGTGAGTGTCGTGGTTTTGTCATCCACGACCCACGCCAATGAGCCGCTGCGCGAGGTGGCCGCCATTGATGATGCGCTGTTTGATTTGGGCATCGCGGACCGTATTCGCAAAAACTGCCCCAGCATCCATGCAAGATTGTTCCGGGCCATCAGATATGTTCGGAATCTAGAGAAAGAAGCGCTTGCTTTGGGGTATACGCAGGCCGAGATTGACGCCTATACCGATAGCGACGCGGATAAAGAGCGGCTTAGGACCAAAGCGGCGGCATTTTTCGAGGATAGGGGGGTCGATACTTCTGACCCGGAAAGCTATTGTGCCCTAGGACTTGAAGAGATTCAAAAAGAGAGCCGGATCGGTTCGTTATTGAGAGCGAAGTAGGGATATGAGCGACATCCGCAAGATCATCATAGATGGCAAGGAAATCGAGACCGAAGGGGCGATGACGCTCATTCAGGCGTGCGAGCAGGCGGGGGTCGAAATTCCGCGGTTTTGTTATCACGAGCGGCTGTCGATTGCCGGGAACTGCCGGATGTGCCTGGTAGAGGTTGTTGGCGGCCCGCCCAAGCCGGCGGCGTCCTGCGCGATGCAGGTGCGTGATCTGCGCCCCGGTCCCGAAGGTCAGCCCCCTGTGGTCAAGACCAACAGCCCGATGGTCAAGAAGGCCCGCGAGGGCGTGATGGAATTCCTGCTGATCAATCACCCGCTGGATTGCCCGATTTGCGATCAGGGTGGCGAGTGTGATTTGCAGGATCAGGCGATGGCCTATGGGGTGGATTTTTCCCGCTACCGCGAGCCCAAACGCGCGACCGAAGATCTTGATCTGGGACCACTGGTCGAGACCCACATGACCCGCTGTATTTCGTGCACGCGCTGTGTGCGTTTTACCACCGAGGTCGCGGGCGTTCACTTGATGGGCCAGACAGGTCGCGGGGAAGATGCCGAGATCACGTCATATCTGGGCCAGACCCTGGATTCGAACCTGCAAGGCAACATCATTGATCTGTGCCCGGTCGGCGCGCTGGTGTCCAAGCCCTATGCGTTTACGGCCCGTCCCTGGGAGTTGACCAAGACCGAATCCATCGACGTGATGGACGCGCTTGGCTCCAACATCCGGGTCGATACCAAGGGCCGCGAAGTGATGCGGTTCCTGCCGCGCAACCATGATGGTGTGAACGAGGAATGGATTTCCGACAAGACGCGCTTTGTCTGGGACGGATTGCGCCGTCAGCGGTTGGACACGCCCTACATCCGTGAGAACGGCAAGCTGCGCAAGGCGGAGTGGCCAGAAGCGCTTGCCGCTGCGGCGGCGGCGATGAAGGGCAAGAAGGTTGGGGGTCTGATCGGTGATCTGGCACCCGTCGAGGCCGCATATGCGCTGAAATCGCTGGTCGAAGGGCAGGGCGGGTCGGTCGAGTGCCGCACGGATGGTGCAAAACTGCCGGCCGGGAACCGGTCCGGCTATGTCGGGACGGCACGGGTCGAGGATCTGGACAATGCCCAGGCAATCATGCTGATTGGCGCGAACCCGGCGATTGAAGCGCCGGTGCTGAACGCGCGGATTCGCAAGGCCTGGACCAAGGGCTGTGGCATCGGGGTGATCGGTCCCAAGGCCGATCTGACCTATGAAACCATGCACATCAGTGACGACCCGGCGATGATGACGCAGTTGATGACGCGGGACCATTCGGATGTGGCTGAAAAGGCATCGGTCATCATCATCGGTCAGGCGGCGCTGTGTCGCGAGGATGGTGACGCGGTGCTGGCCGAGGCGATGGCGTTGGCGGAAAGCACCAAGTCAACCTTTATGGTGTTGCACACGGCCGCCGGTCGGGTTGGTGCAATGGATATTGGTGCGGTGACTGAAAACGGCATCGCGGATGTTCTGGCCTCGGATGTTATTTACAATCTTGGTGCGGATGAGGGCGACATCCCTGCCGGACCTTTTGTGATCTATCAGGGGTCGCATGGGGACCGGGGTGCCCACCGCGCGGACATTATCCTGCCCGGTGCCGCCTATACCGAGGAATCGGGGTTGTTTGTGAACACCGAAGGGCGTCCGCAGCTTGCCCAGCGGGCCAGCTTTGCGCCCGGTCAAGCCAAGGAAAACTGGGCCATCCTGCGCGCGTTGAGTGCGGAGCTGGAGGCGACGTTGCCCTACGACTCACTTGCGGTTCTGCGTCAGCATCTGGTGAAAGAGGTGCCGCATCTGGGGCAGGTGGACAGTGTTTCACAGAATGAATGGCAGCCAATGCCGCGCGGCAAGGTCGGGAGCGCACCATTTGGCCAGGCGGTTGCGGATTTTTACCTGTCCAA
>CAXBKL010000132.1:0-9976 GCA_963976125.1 uncultured Sulfitobacter sp.
CTTTTTGCTTGTCTGAACGCCCGTTAACCGCACCGCACCCGACCCCAAGGCGGGGAAGGTTGTCAGAACTGGCCGCTCTCGAAGAGGCGGTCAATGCCATATCGCAGGTACTCGGTGCGGAACGAATGCCCGCCGGAGAACAGGCAGAATTCAAGGATTTCACCTGAGGGGTTTGTGCGGTTCCGGCAGGACAATCCACCAACCTCGACCTCGGTTGCGGCACCAAACCGGCCAAATTCCCGATACATCGACAGGGCGTCTTCGACCTCTCCCTGTTTGGTTTCACGGATGGCCCGCCCATTGAGCGGGACGGTGCGGTCGGCATCGCCGTGGATGTGCACGATGCTTGAAACAGGTGCCGCACAGGTTTCAGGCGGCTTCAGCCAGAAAGTGCCGGAAATCGGAACAAACCCTGCAAATTTCATTGGACGAGAACAGGCAAGGTTCCAGACCATCATGCCGCCAGCCGAAAAACCCGATGCAATCACGCGGTCGGGGTCAATAGCAAAGCGCGATGTGGCGTCCTCGACCACTGCGTCGAAATAGGCAAACTCTTCCGCGCCTGTGCTGTCGAAGGTGCTGGGACCGTAGGGGAGGTTCCAGGATCCGTTAATCCCCTGCACCGCAATCAGGGCAAGACCCGCCTCCGAAGCCATGCGCCGCAGGGAGCCATTGCGCATGACCCCTGCCGCAGAGCCGCGATAGCCGTGCGACCAGACCAACGCGCCCACCGGGGTGGTACCGTCGTAGCCCTCGGGCATCGCAATGCGGTAATAACGGTCGCCAACCGGGCAATTTGTATCGGTACCGCAGGCAAAGGCCGGGGCGGCGAGGAACATCGAAAAGAACAGGATCAGTCGCATGAGAGCGACCATGATGGCATGGACGCGAGGAAGCAATTCACAGCACCGTGCGCAGTGGTTGTCGGAGCGGGTCAAGCCACCTGTTCAGAGCCGCTTTGCGCACTGCAGCGCCGCCAGGTTCAACTGGGATCGCGCCAACGGTTTACAATCGGGTAGCGGCGGTCGAGCCAGAATGCGCCTTTGGTCAGCCGTGGACCGGGGGCGGACTGGAAACGCTTGTATTCGGAGATATAGATCAGGTGCTCCACTTTTTTTGCGGTGTCCCGCTCAAACCCGGCTGCAACACAATCCAAGATGGAGCCGTCCTGATCCACCAGGATGTCCAGCAGGGCGTCCAATACCGGATAGTCCGGCAACGAATCGCTGTCTTTTTGGTCGTCGCGCAATTCGGCGGTGGGCGGCTTGGTGATGATCGTCTCGGGGATCATCGTGCCTGCCGGCCCCATCATCCAGTCGCGGTGGTTTTCATTGCGCCAGCGGCAGGTTTCAAACACACGTGTTTTGTACATATCCTTGATCGGGTTATATCCCCCCGACATATCGCCATAGATCGTGGCATAGCCCACGGCAACTTCGGATTTGTTGCCCGTGGTCATCAACATTTCGCCAAACTTGTTCGACATCGCCATCAGCAGCAGACCCCGCAGGCGAGACTGGATGTTTTCCTCGGTCAGGCCCGGTTCGGTGCCTTCAAACAGCGGTGCCAGCGTGTTGGTAACGGCCTGGCGGCCCTCTTTGATCGGGACATAGTCATAGCGGCATCCCAGCGCCCTGGCGACGGCTTCGGCGTCATCCAGCGAGGCTTGCGAGGTGTACTCGGACGGCAGCATCACACAGCGCACGTTTTCTGCACCCAGCGCATCGACTGCAATGGTGGCAACGATGGCGCTGTCGATTCCGCCCGACAGGCCCAACAGCACCTTCTTGAACCCGGTTTTGCCCATGTAGTCGCGCAGGCCCTGCACGCAGACGCGGTAATCGGCTTCATAGGCATCCGGGTAGCGCGCAAAGGGCTGTTCGACCACGCGCCACCCCTGTGGCGTGCGCTCCAGGTCAACGTTTGTGATGATGTCGTCAAAGGCGGGCAGTTGTACGGCAAGCCCGCCGCCGGGGTTCAGCGCAAAGGACGCGCCATCAAAAATCTGATCGTCCTGACCACCGACCATATTGAGGTAAATCACCGGAAGTCCGGTCTCGATCACGCGCGCGACCATGACGTTCATCCGGGTGTCCATCTTGTCGCGGTAATAGGGTGAGCCATTGGGCACCAACAGGAACTCCGCCCCGGTTTCAGCGAGAGTTTCGGACACATCCGGGTGCCATGCATCTTCGCAGATGGGGGATCCGATGCGGGTATTGCCGACGGCATAGGGGCCGCCCAGCGGGCCCGCATCAAAAATACGTACTTCGTCGAATACGGTTTCGTTTGGCAATTCATGTTTCAGCGTGCGCGACGCGACCTTGCCGTCTTTCAGGATCAGATAGGCATTGAACAGCTCGGCCCCTTCCGCCCATGGCGCGCCGATGGCAAGGGCGGGACCATCTGCACAATCGGCAGCCAGTTGTTCAATATGGGTCATCACATCGAGTTGAAACGCCCGTTTCATCACCAGATCCTGCGCGTTGTAGCCGGTGATGAACATTTCGGGCAGCGCAACCAGATCGGCACGTGCCGCCTTGCCCGCCGCCCATGCCTTGCGGGCCAGCGCGGCATTGCCCGCCAGATCGCCGACGGTTGGGTTCAACTGACCCAGTGTGATGCGAAAACGGTCTGCCATTGTGCTGACCCCCTTTGATCCATTTGCCTTGGATGTAGCAGATCAGGCTTGGGGGGAAAGGGGGAATGCAATCAGCGCGGGGGCAGGCGCTCAAAACCGGGGATGTCGGATGGTATTTGGTGAAACGGCTGGCTATCTGCCGTGTGTATGGCGGCAGAGGGGGCCGGATAACGCGCCGGATCATCCAAAGTACCAATCTTGAGCACAAGAGAATCGCGGTGCGGCAATTCGGTCAGAATGTGGGTGCCGCAGGTTGCGCAAAAGCAGCGCGTCACGGCGTTTTCGAGATCGGGACGCGTGAATTTCGCCGGAGTGCCGGCGGTCCAGCGGAACCCGTCCCTGGGCACCACCATGAAATAGTTTGGTCCCCCGCCCGAGAAATACTGGCATTCCCGACAGTGGCATTGTGCCTTGAACTGCGGTGCACCGCTGGCCTCATAGGCCAGTGCACCGCAATAGCAACGGCCGGTAAATGGGGTCTCTTTGGTCATGGTGGTTTCCTCGATCCTGATCCGTTCAGGATGGCGGTGCGATGCGGGCGAGGCAAGTGCCGATGCACCTGCAAAAGGCGTTGCCCCGTCGGCACCCATTGCATAGGCTGGCATCAATGGCCGCAGGGGGTGCGGTGATTGCCTGAAAAAGCGAGTTGGTTCATGTCCTTTCGGTCTCTTGTTTTCTGTCTGATGTTGGTCCCGATTGCCGCCTTTGCGCAGGACGGTCAGGTCTTGACCAAGCAATATGACGATGGCGGCATCTACGAAGGGGCATTTCGGGGCGGGCTTCAGCATGGGCAGGGGACCTATAAACTGCCCAACGGGTACGAATATTCCGGCAATTGGATTGACGGCGAGATCAAGGGCGACGGCGTCGCGCGCTTTCCCAACGGGTCGGTCTATGAAGGCAATTTCGACAAGGGCAAGCCGGATGGCTTTGGCAAGATCACTTTTGCCGATGGTGGCACCTATGAAGGTGAATGGCTGGGCGGAGCGATCATGGGGCAGGGCATCGCGCTGTATGCCAATGGCGTGCGCTATGAGGGGCAGTTTCGCAATGCCAAACACCACGGCAAGGGCGTCATGCAAAGCCCCGGTGGGTACGAATACAAGGGCGATTGGCTCGACGGGATAAAGCAGGGAATAGGCACCATCACCTATCCCGATGGCGCAGTCTATGAAGGCCAGATCGAGGCGGGCATGCGCAACGGCACCGGCTCGCTGACGATGCCGGATGGGCTGACTTATGTCGGGCTTTGGAAAGACGGCCAGATCGACGGTACGGGCAAGCTGACCCAGCCGAATGGTGATGTCTATGAAGGGGTTCTTGTCGGTGGCCGCCGTGACGGGGATGGCAAGGTGATCTATGCCAATGGGGACATCTATGTCGGTGAATTCAAGGACGACCGGCGCGATGGTCAGGGGACATTCACCGGGACCGACGGCTATGTCTATACCGGGTCATGGGCGGCCGGGCAGATTGAGGGACAGGGCAGCGTGACCTATCCCGATGGATCGGTCTATGTCGGCCTGTTCCGCAATGACCTTGCCGATGGGCAGGGCAAGATCACCTATCCCGACGGGTCGACCTATGAAGGGGAATGGACCGCAGGCGTGATCGAAGGCAAAGGATTGGCGACCTACACCAATGGTGTGGTCTATGACGGGGAATTCAAGAATGCCCGCAATGACGGTCAGGGCGTGATGACCTATGCCGACGGCTACCGCTACGAGGGCACATGGAAAGACGGCCAGCGCCACGGCCCCGGCAAGGCGACTTACCCCGATGGCACTGTTTATGAAGGCGAATTTCAAGATGGTCAGCGCCACGGTGCCGGCAGAATCACCATGGCCAGCGGGTTTGTCTACGAAGGGGACTGGGTGCGTGGCGAAATCGACGGCCAGGGCATCGCAACCTATGCCAACGGAGACATTTACGAAGGCGAATTCCGCGCCGGCAAACGGCAGGGGGCAGGAACCATGCGCTATGCCACCGGAGAAGAAAGCAGCGGCAGCTGGGAAAACGGTGCCATCAAGGACGGCGGCTGACGCCTGTTTATCTGGCCTGCCGCTGGCCCGGCGGTTGGGCTGTCCCGGGCAAGGTAGTGGGGTCGGGTCATCTTCGGAGTGGAGAGCCGATGTCACAAGAGGTCACGGCGTTTCTGGACAGGGTCGAACCGGCAAGACGCAACGAGGAAGCCTGGCGGCTGGATCGCTTGTTTCGCGCAGTGACCGGATGGCAGCCGGAAGCCTGGAAAGGCGGCATGCTGGGATATGGGCGCTATGACTACACCTACAAATCCGGTCACAGCGGGACATGGTTTGCGACCGGGTTTGCCCCGCGAAAGGCCAGGCTGAGCATTTATGTCATGCCGGGGTACACCGATTTCCAGCCGATTCTCGACCGGCTGGGCAGGTATAGGCGGGGCAGGTCGTGCCTTTACCTCAATAAACTGGCGGATGCGGATCTGGATGTTCTGGGCGAACTGATCCGGGCGGGCCTGACCGATCTGGGCCGGGCGTGGCCGGTGCATCCGACCTGACGGCCGGGACCATCAGGCCCCGGATCAGGTCCGGCGCGCGCGGGCTGCCCTGCCCTTGCGTGAACTGGACAAATACGCGCACCTGTGACAGGTCAGCCGCACCACAGGAGATTGCCCGATGACTGACGCGACCATCACCCGATTTGCCCCTTCACCTACTGGATACATCCACGTGGGCAACCTGCGCACGGCGCTGATGAATTACCTGATTGCGCGCAAGGCGGGCGGCACGTTCATCTTGCGGATCGACGACACTGACCCCGAGCGCTCAAAAGAAGAATATGTCGACGGGATCAAGCAGGATCTGGCGTGGCTTGGGTTGCATTGGGACCGCGTCGAGCGGCAATCGGAGCGTCTGGACCGCTATCATGCGGCGGCCGATGACCTGCGCGCCAAGGGGCGGTTCTATGAGGCCTTCGAGACCCCCACGGAATTGGACCTCAAGCGCAAAAAGCAGCTGAACATGGGCAAGCCGCCGGTCTATGACCGGGCGGCGCTGACCCTGTCGGATGCCGAAAAAGACGCCCTGCGCGCGGAACGCGGTGATGGGGTCTGGCGGTTCAAGCTCGATCTGGAACGGATCGATTGGGCGGATGGCATTCTGGGAGACATCTCGATTGACGCAGCCAGCGTGTCGGATCCGGTGTTGATCCGGGGGGACGGGCAAATCCTGTATACCCTTGCATCGGTCGTCGATGATGCCGAAATGGGCGTGACCCATGTGGTGCGCGGATCGGACCACGTCACCAACACGGCCACGCAGATCCAGATCATGAAGGCCCTGGGCAATGGTCCTGTGCCGTCGTTTGCGCATCATTCGCTGCTGACCGGTCCGCAAGGCGAGGCGCTGTCGAAACGGCTGGGCACGCTGGCACTGCGCGATCTGCGCGAACAGGGCATCCAGCCTTTCGCACTATTGAGCCTGATGGCGCGGCTGGGATCGTCCGATCCGGTCGAGTTGCGCACCGATATGGCGGCGCTGATTGAGGGGTTCGACATCGAACATTTCGGCTCGGCCCCGACAAAATTCGATGTGCGGGATCTGTTCCCGCTGACGGGCCGGTATTTGCAGACCCTTGAAGCAGCCGACGTTGCAGCCACCATTGCGGCGATCGGCGTGCCCGATGAACTTGCCGGCCAATTCTGGGCGGTGACCCGCGAAAACATCGAAACGCTCAATGACCTTGCGGCATGGTGGGCCATGTTCCGCGACGGTGCGGACCCGATGATCGAGGCGGGGGACGAAGCCTTTGTGGCCGAAGCCATGGCCCTGTTGCCGCAGATGCCCTTCGATGAAACCACCTGGGGCAGTTGGACCGCGGCGGTCAAACAGGCAACGGGCCGCAAAGGGCGCGGTCTTTTCCGGCCCTTGCGGCTGGCTCTGACCGGGCAGGAAAGCGGGCCGGAAATGGCCGCAGTGATGCCATTGTTGCAGGTCGTGAAGGCCCGTACGTGAATAGCAGACCGCAGCACGTCTGGCAGGCTGCGGGACGCTCCGCGGGGAGTTTTTCAGGAAAGATGAAGCGGGATCAACGCCATGGCTGAGGCGAAGTTCCTGACCGGCAACCTGTTTCGCCATGTCACGGTGATGTCGCTGACCTCATCTGTGGGGTTGATGGCGGTTTTTCTGGTCGATTTTGTCGATATGATTTTCATATCGATGCTGGGGAAATCGGAACTGGCGGCGGCGGTGGGTTATGCCGGGGCCATTCTGTTTTTTGTAACCTCCTTTGGTATTGGACTGAGCATCGCGTCCGGGGCGCTGGTGGCGCGGGCATTGGGCTCGGGTCAGGACAGGCTGGCGCGCGAACGTACAACCCATGCGCTGACCTATGGGCTGATCTTTGCCAGCGGTTTTTCTGTCCTGGTCTGGCTTTCGCTGGGGGTCCTTGTGGACCTTCTGGGTGCGCGGGGCGAGACGGCCGCGCTGGCGGTTCATTTCCTGCGCATCGTCGTGCCGTCGATGCCGTTTCTGATCCTGGGCATGATGGGCTGCGCAATCCTGCGCGCGCATGGGGATGCGCGCCGCGCGATGATGGCCACAATCGCCGGCGGCGTGGTGAATGCCGTGCTCGATCCGATCCTGATTTTTGGTCTGGATATGGAATTGACAGGGGCGGCCATCGCGTCCTTTAGTGCCCGGCTGGTGATCGCCTATATGGCGCTGATGCCCGTGCTGCGCATCTATCGGGGGATCACGCGGCCCCGTATGGCCGGGATGGCACGTGATCTGCGACCGGTTCTGGCCATCGCATTTCCGGCCATTCTGGCGCAGGTTGCCACCCCTGTGGGGCAGGCATTCGTGACCCGCGCCATGGCCGGATATGGCGAAGAGGCGGTTGCCGGCATGGCGATTGTCGGGCGGCTTATTCCGGTGGCCTTTGGTGTGGTTTTTGCGCTTTCGGGGGCCGTCGGACCAATCATCGGCCAGAATTTCGGGGCCGGAAACACCGACCGTGTCAGGAAGGGATTCAACGCCGCCATTGTCTTTGTGGCGATTGTGATCCTGTTGGTGACGGCGATACTTTTCCTGTCGCGGGGCGCGATTGCGGATCTGTTTGGGGCCGAGGGTCTGAGCCGCGAGTTGATCTATCTGTTCTGCGGCCCGCTTTCGCTGGCGTTCTTCTTTCCCGGTGTCCTGTTTGTGGCAAATGCGGTGTTCAACAACCTTGGCCAGCCGTTTTTGTCGACCTTCACCAACTGGGGCCGAAACGCGGTTGCACTGATCCCGCTTGTATGGATCGGGTCGCTGCTTTTTGGGGCGCCGGGTGTGCTGATCGGCCAGGCCCTTTCTGGCGTGGTCTTTGGCATCATCGCGTGGATCATGGCGCTGCGGGTGATCGACCGGGGGGGCGCGCCGGAAAAGACCGGTCAGGATCTTTTCGGCCGCGAAGGGCGGTTGATGACGCTATTTCACGCGCGCCGCTAGGCGTGTGATGTGATGATCCACCAGCGCCGTTTCGTCAGGGGACAGTACCTTGTGGCGGGGATAGCGCGGGTTTTCCCGGTCGTTCAGGATCGGCGTGTCCCAGCCGTCGGTGGTGTCAAAAAACCGCTGAACGCCATTGTGTCCGAATTCACGCAGATACCCCTGAACAACTACGTCGAGATAGCTCAGCAGGATGACATGATCGCCTGAGGCCCTGATGTGATCGGGCGGAACGGCGTAATGTTCAATGTCGGGGGCGGGATCGACGGGATGTTTCACCGCGCCGCCGGATGATAATCTGGCATAGCCGGTTTCACGCAGGTCCAGGGCATTCCAATCGGCATCGGGAACCGCGGCAATCAGGCCGTCGATGCTACAGGTGATGTCGCGTTTGACGGTCAGGAACACGGTGTCGCGGCCATCGGTGCGCACCCAATCACGCCGCCAGCCGTGCAGAAAGGCGGGATGGGTGTCGATATAAACATGTGTGTCGCAGTTGACGAGGCTGCCATATCCGAAAAAATAGGGTGTCATGCGCGGCGCTGTTCCGAAGTTATTCAGCGCAAACAACCATTTCTTTTGACTGGACACAAGCACGCTTGACGTGAGGGTGCGGGGCCGCATACCTATGCATACCGACCATGGGAGAATCAGCGTCGCTGATGCCGAAGGAGCAACCGCCCCGGAAACTCTCAGGCCAAAGGACCGTGGTTGGCGACAACACTCTGGAGAGTGGTGCGGATGCACCCGCCGAAGGGATAACGATCTCAGGCGAAAGGACAGAGGGGGCATCTGGAGGTCGCATGTTGCGGCATCCGAGGTGCCGGTTGATCCGAAAAGGGCGTCCGGTCAGGGGAGAGACAGATGGACGCGCTGAAACGCACACCGTTATTTGACCTGCATGTGGAACTGGGTGCCAAGATGGTGCCGTTTGCAGGCTATGAAATGCCCGTGCAATATCCGCTGGGCGTGATGAAGGAGCACCTGCACACGCGCGCGGCCGCCGGGATTTTTGACGTCAGCCACATGGGACAGGTGATCGTGTCGGGGGCGTCCTGGGAGACTGTTGCCCTGGCATTCGAGACCCTGGTGCCGATGGATGTGCTGGGTCTTGGCGATGGGCGCCAGCGCTATGGGTTTTTCACCAATGACGCGGGCGGGATCGAAGATGACCTGATGTTTGCGCGTCGCGGTGACGATCTGTTTGTGGTCGTGAACGCGGCTTGCAAGGACGCCGATATTGCCCGGATGAAAGCCGCGCTTGAGCCGGAAGTGACGGTTATGCCGATCACGGACCGCGCGTTGATTGCCATTCAGGGGCCGGGCGCGGAGGCGGCCGTCGCCCGCCTTGATCCAGCGGCGGCCGCGATGTCCTTTATGGATGTCAGGGATCTTGATCTGGATGGCATTGCGGTCTGGGCCTCCCGGTCGGGGTATACTGGTGAAGACGGCTATGAAATTTCTGTGCCAAGGGGACAGGCCGGGGCGCTGACCCGCAAATTGCTGGCGATGGAGGGGGTCGAGGCGATCGGCCTGGGCGCGCGGGATTCCCTGCGTCTTGAGGCGGGGTTGTGTCTTTATGGCCATGACATCGACACGGCGACGACCCCGGTCGAGGGCGCGCTGACCTGGGCGATGCAGAAAGTCCGCAGGCAGGGGGGCGACCGTGCAGGTGGTTTCCCCGGCGCGAAGATCATCATGGATGCGCTGGAGATCGGCGCGCGGCGCAAGCGGGTCGGGTTGTCCCCGGCAGGGCGCGCGCCGATGCGCGAAGGCGTTGCGCTTTTTGATGCCGCGGAGGCGGGCACCCGGATCGGAACTGTGACCTCCGGTGGCTTTGGTCCGACGGTCGGCGGGCCGGTTGCGATGG
>CAXBKL010000133.1:0-9921 GCA_963976125.1 uncultured Sulfitobacter sp.
GCGCTACGGTTGCGGATGACGTCAAGGCGCTGGATCAGGATGCGCGTGGGGCCCTGCGCAAGCATGGCATTCGCTTTGGCCAGTTTACCATTTTCATGCCACTCCTCCTGAAGCCCGCTCCCACCCGGTTGCGTTTGGTTTTATGGTCTATTTCCAAAGATTTATCAGAGTTTCCTGAAGCACCTCCTCCGGGCCTTGTCACCATCCCCGTGGATGCAGCGGCGCCCGAAGGGGCCGACACGATGTCGGGGTATCGCAACGCCGGCACCCGCGCGATTCGCATTGATATGCTGGAACGTCTGGCGGACATGCTGCGCGGTGAAAACTCGCGCGGCGGGTTCGAGGCCAAGGCCGATATGTTGTCGATCACGGGCATGACGCTGGAGCAGTTTGCCGATCTGATGCAGGGTCTGGGCTACCGCGCGGAAAAGGGCGAACGCGCGAAGGTCAAGCCGGTCACAGAGGTCATTCCGGGTGCCGAAGCGGCCAAGGCCGCCGATTCCGAAACACCGGTTATGGACGCGGCGCTGGAAACGCCGACGGAGGCCGATGCGGCAGTGCCCGCGCCGATGCCCGCAGAAGACATTGTCGCGCAGATCCCCGACGAGGGCGTCGCGCCAACAGCGGTCGATCCTGTGCAAACGCCAGACGCGGCAGCGGCTGTGCCGGAGACCTCGGATACGGAAATCCTGCCCGGCACCGCAGCCGATGCAGAGATTGCGGATGTCGAGATGGAGGTATTCTATACCTTCGCATGGGGCCGCGCGCCGCGCGCCAATCAGAACCAGCGCCGTGGCAGTGACAAACCGCGCGGCAAGGGCAAGCCCCAGGGGCAGGCCCGCAAGGGTGGTCCCCGTGGAGACAAGGGCGGCAAGTCGCAGAATTTCTCGGCCCGGCCCCCCAAGAAAGAAAAGCCGATTGACCCCGACAACCCGTTTGCTGCTGCATTGATGGGGTTGAAGGACGGGAAGTAAGTGTCGGATTCACCTGATAAACTGCGCGTGGACAAATGGTTGTGGCACGCGCGGTTTTTCAAGACGCGATCGCTTGCGGCCAGCAAGGTCAAGACCGGGGCGGCCCGGATCAATGGCACTGTGACCCATAAACCTTCCAGCATGGTAGTGCCCGGTGATGTTCTGACCTTTGCCCAAGGCGATCATATTCGCGTGATCGAGGTGGCGGCGCTGGGCATTCGGCGCGGTCCGGCACCCGAGGCACAGGCGCTTTATAGGGATTTGTCCCCGCCAACGCCCAAATCAGAGAACAAGATACCTGTGAACCCCGGTTTTGACGGGAAAGGCCGCCCGACCAAGAAGGATCGTCGCATCCATGATCTTTCTAAGGCCCGCCACCTTGAATGATCGCTCCCCCTGATCTAGGTGAGCCACACATAATCATGACAGAGACCGCCCCATGACCTACATCGTGAATGACAGCTGCATTGCCTGCAAATACACCGACTGCGTAGAGGTGTGCCCGGTGGATTGCTTTTACGAAGGCGAGAACATGTTGGTGATACATCCCGATGAATGTATCGACTGTGGCGTTTGCGAACCGGAATGCCCGGCGGATGCGATCCGTCCCGATACCGAACCGGACATGGAAAAATGGGTCGAGTTCAACCGGAAGTATTCGGAAATGTGGCCGGTGATCGTGACCAAGAAAGATCCGCTGCCCGACGCAGAGGCCCGCGATGGCGAGAGCGGAAAGCTTGAGAAGTACTTTTCCGAAGCGCCCGGCGAGGGTGGATGATTCGCGCCGCATGTTATCCGAACCGAGCCATCCCGCCCTTTAATCATTGACGCCTGACCGGATTGACCGGCCCTGATGGGGTTGCCTTTTAGTGGGTCCGTTTTTGTGGTAAGATGCGGCCAAGCTGATAGAACGGACGGTCTGCAACGAACCAAAGGTGTCTCAACCGCACTGATAGGGTTGGTATCAAGGACAGAACGACATCTGTACCGGACGCGGTCCCAAGGGACCCGCCCGATGGGTGTCTTGTCGTTTAAAACAGCCAGTGAAATTCAAGAGCGGGAAACCCCGCGCCATAGGAGCAAAGTATGTCCAAGTCCAAGAAGCTCGACTTTCGTCCGAACGAGTTTGTTGTCTATCCCGCACATGGTGTGGGCCAGATCGTCTCGGTTGAAGAACAGGAAGTCGCCGGCATTTCGCTGGAGCTTTTCGTGATAGCTTTTGAAAAAGACAAGATGACCCTGCGGGTGCCAACCCACAAGGCCACAGAGATCGGGATGCGTGCGCTCAGCTCGCCGGATGTGATCGACCACGCCATGAGAACGCTCAAGGGCAAGGCCAAGGTCAAGCGGGCCATGTGGTCGCGGCGGGCGCAGGAGTATGAGCAAAAGATCAACTCAGGCGATCTGATTGCAATTGCCGAAGTGGTGCGCGACCTGCACCGCACTGACGATCAGCGCGAGCAAAGCTATTCCGAGCGCCAGTTGTACGAGGCAGCGCTTGAGCGTCTTACGCGTGAAGTGGCAGCTGTTGGCGGCGGAGACGAGTTGGCGGCGGCCAAGCAGGTTGGCGATGTGCTGGAAAGCCGCATCGCGGCCTGAATTGGTTTGTCCACATTCAGGGAACGCCGCATGCCTTGGGGATGCGGCGTTTTTTGTGGGAAATCCACAGGATCAAGCCGCGATGATGCACAGGGTCAGGACGGCCACGATCTGTTGGGTGGCACCTAACACATCACCGGTCTGCCCCCCGATTTTTGAGCGGGCCAGCCGTGCAAATCCAAATGTGGCAAGGATCGCAGCGAACATCACCGGAATCGGTGCAGGGGTCAGAAGAGCTGCCGCTGCGGCCAGGGCGATGGCCACCCCACATGTGGCGGCTTCGGGGCGCCCGGTCTGATCGGAGAGCCCGGATTTGCGCGCATTTGGCAGGCGGTACATGACCCAGACCATGGCCGCGCGCGAAATCACCTCGACGTAAATGACCCCGAACAGGGCGTCCCCGTTCATCAGCAGGACAATCGCCTGCCACCGGATCCCCATGCTCAGTACCAGCGCCAGAACCCCGTAGGTGCCGATCTGGCTGTCTTTCATGATCTCCAACCGCCGCGCCGTGGTCCAGCCGCCCCAAAAGCCGTCCGCACAATCGGCCAGACCGTCTTCGTGCATGGCACCGGTGACCAGGGTGGCAAGGGCCAGCCCCAAAAATACGGCAAGGGACGCGGGAAGGCCGAGAGCCGTCAAAACGGTGATGGCGATCACGAGGATGGCCCCAACGACAGCACCAACCAGCGGATAGGCCCAGGCGGCCGCAGCGGCAGGGCGTGTGGCGTCAAACCGGGGGTAGGGTAAGGGCAGGCGTGTCAGCAACGCCAGGGCAACAAGCACGTCTGCCGGTCGAAACCTGTCGCTGATATTGGCTATGTCGTTTCCGTGTCTCAATTTGTCCGTCTGGCCCTTTTTGTTCGCACCCGCCACAGCTAGATAGAGGCCAATAGAATTTCGCAAGTGTGAACATGACCATGACCCATTCTTTTCCCTCCCTTGATGCATTCCGTGCGGCCCTGGCAGAACAGCCGGGCATTGACCCGCAAGCCATTGCTGCGGCTGATGCGCATAACGGCCAATTGACCAAGCCGCCCGGTGCGCTGGGACGGCTGGAGGATCTGGCGCTCTGGTATCGGGGTTGGCGCGGCGGGCCGTTGGCAGAAATCGGGGCACCGCAGGTGATTGTCTTTGCCGGCAATCATGGTGTCACCGCGCGCGGCGTATCGGCCTTTCCGCCCGAAGTCACCGAACAGATGGTGCTGAATTTTCAGCATGGCGGCGCGGCGATCAATCAGTTGGCGCGGGTCAACGGGGCCACGCTGGATGTGGTTGCCCTTGAGCTGGATCACCCGACCCAGGATTTCACCCATGCGCCGGCGATGGATGAGGCCGGGTTCCTGAAGGCCCTGCAAGCGGGTTGGGACGCGGTGGATGCCAGTGCCGATCTGTTGGTGGTCGGAGAGATGGGAATTGGCAACACCACTTCAGCGGCGGCCCTTGCCTGTGCGCTGCTGGGGGGCGATGCGGCGGAGTGGACCGGGCGCGGCACGGGGGTGGATGATGCCGGTCTCAGGACCAAGACCACGGTGGTGGCCGAAGGTGTGGCGCGGCACGGCGGTCAGGGTGACGGGCTGGAGATTTTGCGCCGTCTGGGCGGGCGCGAATTGGCCGCGATGGCCGGTGCGATGGCGCGGGCGCGGATGCTGCGCATTCCGGTGGTTCTTGATGGTTTTATCTGTTGTGCGGCGGCCCTGGCGTTGGCGCGGACGCAAGACGGCGCGCTGGATCACGCGGTTGCCGGGCATCTGAGCGCCGAAGGGGGACATGCGCGGCTGTTGGCCGCACTGGGCAAGGAACCGCTCTTGCGGTTGGATCTGCGGTTGGGGGAGGCCTCTGGCGGTGCTCTGGCGATTGCGGTGATGAAAGCTGCGATGGCATGTCATGCGGGCATGGCGACCTTTGCGCAGGCCGGGGTCAGCGACGGATAAGCGGCGCTTGATGCCAGGGGGAGGCCCCGGCGCGGGGGCCGGGGCTGCGTGGATCTCAAGCAGAGGGTCTGGCGTTTGTCGAGAGGTCGGATCTGAGTTTATTTGGAAAGATGAAGGGGGATCAGGCGCTTTTCTTGCCTTCTTCCTCCGCGCGATTGAGAAAGGCGGTTTCAAGGTCTTTTTGAAGTTCCTTGGCACGCTCGACATAGGGCTTGTTCTTGCCCGGCGGGACATCGGGGTGCCAGAGTGCTGCGAGTTCGCGTACGGACATCCGGTCGTGCGAGTAGAACATGCGTTCTGCTTCGGCCGCCTCATATTCCGACAGCCCCATGTTTTCCAGCACGTAGCGTCCGGCGCGCAGGGAGCTGTCGAACATCTCGCGGACGATGTCGTTTGAACCCGCCTGAAACTGCCGGTAGACGGCCGGCCGGTCATGGGCGCGGGAGACGATGTGCAGATCGGGGCGTTGCTTGCGGGCATAGGCGATCAGTTTCAGCGCCGCCGCCGGGTCGTTCATCGCGACGACCAGAACGCGCGCGTCCTTCAGTCCGGCCTTGCGCAGGATGTCGGGCCGGGTCGGATCGCCTAGAAAGGCCTTGACCCCAAAGCGGCGCATGACAGCGATGGTATCGGGGTTGTGGTCCAGCACCACGGTCTGGAACCCGCTGGCCTGAACCAGCCGGTTGACGATCTGACCAAAACGGCCCACGCCAGCGATGATCACCGGACCTTCTTCGTCGATTTCATCGGGGGTGATGGCGCTGCTGTCTTCCATCTTTTTGCTGATCAGATCGTATAGAATGAACAGCAGGGGGGTGATCAGCATCGACAAGGCAATCACAAGCAACAGCGTTTCGGCCACGTCATCAGGCATGACCCCGGTGGTCACCGAAAAGCTGACCAGGACAAAACCGAATTCGCCTGCCTGGGCCAGCCCGAGGGCAAAAAGCCACTGATCGCGGCCATGCAGGCGAAAGATCCGCCCCAGGGCGAACAGGATCAGACCTTTGACGATGATCACCAGTAGCGCCATGCCGATGATGATGATGGCATCCGAGAACAGCAGGTGGAAATTGATGCCCGCGCCCACGGTGATAAAGAACAGCCCCAGCAACAGACCTTTGAAAGGTTCGAGGTCGGTTTCGAGTTCGTGCCGGAATTCCGAGCTTGCCAGCACCACACCGGCCAGAAAGGCCCCAAGGGCCGGTGAGAGGCCGACAAGCATCATCAGAAACGAAATGCCCACAACAATCAGCAAGGCAAGCGCGGTATACATCTCGCGCAGGTTGGCCGAGTGGATGTAGCGAAACACCGGCCGGGTGAAAAATACGCCCACGATGATAATCAGCGCCACCGCGCCGATTGTCACCAATGTCACTCCCCAGCCGGGCAGGCTCTGGATGAAATCAAACGCCGCTTCGGCACCCCCTGCGCCCTGATTGGACCCCTCGGCCTTGTGGGCGGCTTCGACCTTTTCGGTGTCGAGCGAAATGGAGCCGTCGGGCATCACACCGCCAACCGCCGAGAGGGCAAGCAGGGGCAGAAAGGCCAGGATCGGGATTACCGCGATGTCCTGGGTCAACAGCACGGAAAAGATGTTCCGCCCGCCGTTTGTCCGCATCAGGTTCTTTTCGGATAGAGTTTGCAGCACAATCGCCGTCGAGGACAGCGCCAGCGTAAGCCCCACGGCCAGTGCTACATTCCAGGGGAGGTCATAGGCCATCGCAATGCCCATCAGCGCGGCGGTGGAAATCCCGATCTGAAGGCCGCCAAGTCCAAGCAGCCGGTGGCGCATGTCCCACAAAGCACGGGGTTCCAGCTCTAGCCCGATCAGGAACAGCATCACGACGACGCCAAATTCGGCAAAGTGCTGCAGATCCTTTGTCTCGGCCCCGACAAGCCCCAGCACGGGTCCGATCAGGATACCTGCCGCAAGATAACCCAGCACAGACCCCAGTCCCAGTCGCGCGGCAATGGGCACCGCGATGACGGCGGCGGCAAGGTAGATCGAGGCTTGGAACAGGAAACCTTCCATGGTGGTCCTTCAGGTTGGCAGCGGCCCGTCGCGCTTGAGTTGGTCCATCACGATCTGGCTTTGAACGCGGGCAACAGCGGGGTGCGGCAGGAGAACGTCGTGAATCAATCGGTTCAGGCTAGGTAGGTCTTCACAATAAACACGCAAGAGATAGTCTGCATCCCCCGTCATGGTCCAGACGCTCACTATTTCGGATCGAATTGTCATCAAACGGGCAAAGCTGGCGGAATTGTCCGGCCCGTGGGTGGCCAGATGCACCTGAACGAACCCTTGCACGTTCAGGCCCAGTTTCACAGGGTCAAGCCGTGCGGTGTAGGATTGAATATATCCGTCGGCTTCAAGTCGCTGTCTGCGCCGGCCCGCCTGAGAGGGGGACAGATGCAGTTTTTCGCCAAGCTCCTGCGCGGTCAAATGAGCATTGTTCTGCAACGCAGACAGGAGTCTCAGATCGGTGTCATCAAGCATATGCGGGTTTCTCGCATGGTTTTATGCTATGTTGCGGTAATTTGGCAAAAATAGCCATTGGGGTGGGTGATTACGCGTGAAATGAGCGGGCTGCCGCGCATATTTGTGCAGATAGCGAACAGTTCATCCTCAAGGAGGCATCTCATGGGCCCTTTCCCGCACGACGCACCGAAATCCAAGATCACGTCCGAAAACCCCGCCGGAACCGATGGGTTCGAATTTGTCGAATTCGCAAGCCCGGATCCGCAGGAGTTGCGCGATGTGTTCACGAGGATGGGGTACACCCATGTCGCCAATCACAAGACCCAGGCGATCGAGCTTTGGCAGCAGGGTGATGTGACCTATGTCCTGAACGCGGAGCCCGACGGTTTTGCGGCGCGTTTTGTCGACGCGCACGGGCCCTGTGCGCCGTCGATGGGGTGGCGTGTGGTCAATGCGCAAAAGGCGCTGGCACATGCGGTTGCCAAGGGGGCAGAGGAATATACAGGCACTGGCAAGGTGCTGGATGTGCCGGCGATCATGGGGATCGGTGGGTCATTGATTTACTTTATAGATCAGTATTACGACACCTCCCCCTATAACTGGGAATACGACTGGATCGCACAATCCAAGCCGGAAGGGGTGGGGTTTTACTATCTCGATCACCTGACCCACAATGTGTTCAAGGGGAACATGGATGTTTGGTTCAGGTTCTACGGTGACCTGTTCAATTTCCGCGAGATCCGGTTTTTCGACATTTCCGGCAAGCATACGGGGTTGACGTCGCGGGCCCTGACCTCGCCTTGCGGGCGCATTCGCATCCCGATCAACGAGGACCGGGACGAAAAAGGCCAGATCGTTGCCTACCTCAGGAAATACAAGGGCGAGGGCATTCAGCACATCGCGGTTGGCGCGCGCAATATCTATGACGCCACTGACGCGATTGCCGAAATGGATGTCAAATTCATGCCCGGCCCGCCGAGCGCCTATTACGAGATGAGCAAGACCAGGGTCAAAGGCCATCAGGAACCGCTGGACCGGATGCAGAAACACGGCATTCTGATCGACGGTGAGGGGGTCGTAGATGGTGGAGAAACCCGGATTCTGCTCCAGATATTCTCTAAAACGGTGATCGGGCCGATCTTTTTCGAGTTCATCGAACGCAAAGGTGACGATGGGTTCGGCGAAGGCAACTTCAAGGCCCTTTTTGAGAGCATCGAGCAGGAGCAAATCGACAGCGGCGAGTTGGAAGGGGCCTCCTGATCCGGCTGAAACCTGGGGTTACTGTCATCTGGAGATGTGGCCATAGAGATTCGTGGGTCGCATCCGACTCTGTCGAAATACTTGGAAATTCAAGGCCTTGGTCGCGCTCCTGACGCGCCCTAGCCGCGTGGCATTTTCAGGACCATGTTCCGCCCGCCCTTGGTATACCGCAGTTCGCTTTCACCGATGGCGGACACGCGTCCGCCGTCAAGCCGATCACCAACCACGACCTTGCGGTAGCGTCCGCTGGACAGCCGAACCAGAGCGCGCCGGCTCGAGGGTTTTCCATAGACGCCAATCAGGTTGACCTTGCGCAGATTGATCGCGTCCCTGACGGTTGCTGTCTTGGCCACCGATGCCTTGGAGGGAATCTTTGGCTGAACCGTCCGGGGCGCGACCGCTGCGGCGCTGGCCACGCGCACTTCTTCTGCCGGTGTGGCGCGTTCCGCGCGTTTGACGATGCGGGCGAAATTGCGCGGTCTACTGTCGGGCCGCACAGAGGCGGCGACGGCATATTTGGTCGCGTCCTTGATCGCGGCGGGGGCCGCGAGCGCCAGGGCCACAGCCCCGTCTGTTTCTGCGATCGGAATTTCGGGCTGGGCAAGTGCCTCGGCGCGTTCCTGCAAGGACTGTGGCCGCAGCGCGGGGCGCAGCGTTGCCAGTTCTGACCGCGTCAGGCCACTGTTCTGGCCGCGCTCGTGGTTTTCCACCAGATTGGCAGGGCGGGGCTGCGGCCGCAGGGCCGCAAGGGCTTCGCGAATGCCGGTGTCCTGCGGTGTGGTTTGAAACCGGGTGGGCGTCGGCGGCGGGATCAGATCCGGGCGTCCCAGAAAGACGGTATAGCCCTCCGGGCTGAGAGCGCCTTGCACCGTCGGGATCACCAATCCCTCTGGGTCAAGCGCAAACAGGGTGCCCGGTGCCGCAGGGGACACAAGCGCCGCCAGTGCGGCATCATTGCCAAAATCTGCAACATTCGGGAGCGCCACCGCATCCGTTGAGGTGCTGACAGGGTCGATGCCGGTCAGATACAGATCGTCCAGAATGACCAGCCCGGCGGGGTCAGGAGGAGCCTCTGGTGCACGGGGCCAAATGCCGGTGGCGGCATATTTGGCTTCCAATTCCGCATCGCTCAGATCCTGCGCAGGCACGACCGGCGGCGTCCGCAGGGCTTCGAGAACGGCGCTGTCTTCCTCGGTCAATGTGGGGTCAAGTGCCGCTGTCTCAATGGGTGCGTCCCCGATGATTTTGGGGGCTGGCACTGGGTCGGAAAACGCCCGCTCCGGTTGGCTGCGGTCGCCAAACAGCCGGGACAGCTTCAGGCCGTCCTCAAGAAAGACCGACGCCCATGCCGCCACACCGGCGAGAAAAACCAGCAGGGCAACAGTCAAAATAAGCCCCAGAAAACGCGGTTTGCCGCCCACCGATGACCGGCGTGCGCCAAAGACTGTCAACCGTTCCGCTTCGCTGTCTGGGACCTCGTCGGGGGCCGCCGGTTCGATGTGTGGAGATTTGGTCCTTCGACGGCTCAGGAAACCGGCTTTGGGGGCGGCGGGCGCCTCAACCGGGGCCGCCTGTGGTGCGACGGGGTCGGGCAGGGGCCTGTTCGGCGCGGGCGGCGGGCCCTCTTCGGGCAGCACATGGGGTGCAATCACCGAAACGGGCGACCTTTCGG
>CAXBKL010000134.1:0-9884 GCA_963976125.1 uncultured Sulfitobacter sp.
CGCGCACGACAAGCGCGACCTCATAGACACCGGGCCGCGCATAGGCATGGACCGGCGTTGGCCCGGCCCCGGTGGTGCCGTCCCCGAAATTCCAGACATAGGAAGAAATGCCGCCCTCGGCATCGGTCGATCCGGTGCCGTCAAACTGCACCTCACTGGCGGTCACAAACTGATCCGGACCGGCATTGGCTACCGGGGCCGCGTCAATGGTGATCTTTTGTACGATCTGCTGCACGGCCGACGCCGTGCCACTGTCATCGGTCACGGTCAGGGCAACGTCATAGACGCCCGGGGACATCCACGCATAGCTGACCTGTTCACCGTCCCCGACCGCCCCATCGCCAAAGTCCCAGAAATAGGAAAGGATCGCCCCATCGGCGTCCGTTGTTGCCCCCGCACTCAATGTTGCGGCTTCGGATACCGAAAGCGGGCGCTCCGGTACGCTGAACATCGGGGCAGGCGGTGCATTGACGACAACGGTCATCGTGTCGGATGTGACGTTGTTTGCCACGCCGCTGTCATCTGTCACCGTCAAGGTGATGGAATAGGTGCCGGGCTCGGTATAGGCATGCGAAATCGTCTCTCCGGCAAGGGTGGTGCCGTCGCCCATGTCCCAGCCATATACGGTCACAACGCCATCGACATCATAGCTGGCTGCACCATTGAAGCGCAGCACCTGCCCGGTTTCGGCGCGCTGGTTTGTGCCCGCCTCTGCCACCGGGGCAAAGTTGACCATGACACCGCGCACACCAACGCCAAAGAAACAGGGGTGGTCGCTGTCGTCTTCAACGCGCAGCGTGCTGCGGTAAAGGCCGGGCTCGTCATAGGTATATTCGACCCGCTCCCCTTCTGCGGCATTGCCATCGCCAAAGTTCCAGAAATATCGGGTGATCGGGCTGTCTGAGGGTTCCGACCCGCTGCCGTCGAATACCAGCGGTTCGCCCGGAGCGACCACAATGGCATTGCCGGGCTGCGCCACCGGGGCGGAGCGGACATGCACTGGCACGTCAACGCTGCCGCCACGACCGGGGCGGGTGCCTTGTTCCAGCACCCGCAACGTCGCGGTATAGCGGCCCGGTTCGGCATAACGATGCGCAATGACGGACTCCGCCGCCGAGGCACCATCGCCGAATTCCCAGATATAGCCCAGCGGCAACCGCCCTGTGGAGGCATTGCCGTCAAACGCCACTGCGCGGCAGTCGGCAAGTGGGCGGGCCGTACCAATGGCCGTTGGCCGGGCCGGATCAAGCGCGCCTCTGGGCGGCATCATCAGGGCCACAGGTTCCCCCGCCCGGTCAAAAACCGAAACGGTGACATCATTGGGTGTCTCGAACCCTTTGCTCAGCGACAGCGCCAGCGCGCTGCCCGATGCCTCGACCTCTTCGACCGACCAATAATCCTGACCAGACATCCGGACGGGTATGTCGGCGTAGTCTGTCACCACCGAAAGATCACCCTTGGCCCCGTCAAAGTTCTGTACGGTGAAGGGCCCCTGCACCCCTTGGGCAAATGTCACCCGCGTGGCCGTGGTGCCTTTGCTCCAGCGGATCGTGGGTTGATACGCAAACATCGACAGCCCTTCGGGTGCGCGGTTGCGGTCACGCGCGGTGCTGACCGCAACGGAAAACCCGTTGCCATCGTTGCCCTTGGTCCCGTCCACATCAATGCGGAAATAGGCCCGCTCACCGATCACCTCGCCCTGACGGGCACGCACAGCGCCCAGATTGACCCAACGCCCGTTGGTCCCTTTGTCAGAGCCAAATTCGGCCTGAACCAAGGCACGGCCGGGGTCGGTGACAATACGGGCAGGATAGGGCGCACGGTCCCGCTCACGCGCCATAACGGGGCGGGAGGCGCCGGTAAACGCACCCTCGCCGCCCATGACCCGAAAGGTCGTCACGGAATCGCGCGGGCCGCCATAGGTGAAATCATCATCTCCGTTGGTTTCAGGGTCATACAGCCGCACAAAGAACCGTCCCGGCGTATTTGCCGGCACCGAAAATACGATCTGTTCGCGGTGATCCACGTCCCCTTCGGAACTGGGCGCCTTGACACCATAGACCACCAGCAGCGCCCTTGTATCAGCAGTGGATTGCGCCACCAAAGGTGTGCCCAGCAGAAGCGCCGTGGCACCCCATTTCAGGCTGTTGATAAATCGCATCGTCTTCCTCCCGCTTTGCGGTATGTCGCCCGCCAAGCTCATCTGAATGCCGTGTTCCCGGCATAGTCGTCCACTGCCACCTCGATCAGCCGCAACTGACCGGGTTCGGCAGGCAGCGTGGCGGTGCACTGGCCCGCCGCGTTGTCGCACCGCAGGAAGCCGTCCCGCTCCATGCCGCCCACTTCGATGACAAAAGTCGCCGACTTGCGCAGGCCGCTTGGATCGGTCGCCCGTACGTCAATGGTGATCGGCCCGCTGTTTCCATCGGGTCTTGAAACCTCGGCTTCGGTAATGACTGGCGGATCAATGTCATACACCGTCTGCAGGCGCAGAGGCGTGACGTTGCCAACCGAATCGATGGCGGCAAGATCAAACGCATTGACACCCGGCGTCAGGTCCAGCGGCATTGCAAACCTGCCCTCGGTCAGAGGTACCGGCACACCATCAAGCGTCAGCGACACCGCATCTCCGATATTGCCGGTCAGGTCGATCAGGGATTCGTCAGTTGCCTTTGGCAGCGGCAAATCAAGTGTAATTTCAGGAGGCACCGCATCACGCACTGCGGTAAAATCGGCCGTGCCTTCGATCACGCCACCGGGTGAGAGAATTTCAATGGCAAATGCCTGAACAACCTCATTCACCGGCACGCTGAAACTAAGCGCCCCATTTGTACCGATCACCGTTTGCAGGGCCACCGCACCACCCGCGCCCCGGATCACCACGGTCATCCCCGGCTGTGCCGTGGTAGCCGCAACGACCAAGAGTTCATCCGACCGGGTCGCCAGCGCGTCACCGGATCGTGGCAGCCCCTCATCAAGCCGGATCTCCACAGCTTCTGCGGGACGGTACACGACCGTTTGTTCAATCCGGCTGGTGTTTCCGGCGCGATCCGTCGCATCAAGGGTCAATGTATTGGACCCCGGTAGCAACGGCAGTGAGAGTTCGAAACTGCCATCGGGGGCAAGCACCACCGCCGCCCCGTTCAATTCAACGGTGGCGTCGGGTTCGGACGCACCAAAAACATCGACGCGGTCGGTCGATGCCAAATCCCCGTCACCGGGGGCCAGCAAGGTCAGGAAAGGCGGCGTGTTATCAACGCGCACCGTGAATCCACCGGGTTTGCTCCATTGACCGGGCAGTCCAAGCTGATCCAGCGCCGCCACCCGCCAGTAATAACGCGCCGGTGGCAGGTCGCTTGTGACAAACTCCAGCTCTGAAATGCCCCATTCACTGACCTGCATCTCATTAAAACCGGGATCGCGCGCCACCTCGAGCCAATACCCCGCCGCACCCTCAAATCCATCCCAGCGCAGATCGGCCAGCCCGGTATACAGAATTGCATCTGCTGGCGGCTGGCTCAGTTGCGGGCTGTTCAGAACATCGGCAGTCTGTGCGCCATCGGCATCCAGAACCACGCCTTCATTCTCGCCCAGCATGACTTTCTGGCCGCCGCGCGTGATCTCCAACTCGGCCTCGTCGTAATTCACGAACCGCGCGCCGCTGGTGTCGTTCTTGACCCAAAAGTCGCCCGATTCCGTCTTGGTCTCGACCCCTGGCACATCAATTTCAAAGGCGTTCTTGTCCGACAGTTGATTAAGCAGCGCGTAGAAGTCACCGTTCACAAGCGACACCTTCGTCACTTCGTCCCCGGTCAACGGATCAGACCGCATTCGCTGGATCGTGGCATTGGAATTGGCGTTCAGCCGCAGGCGTGACAGATCCCGGAAAGTGATCTGTGTCGTGCTGGACGACAATGTGCGGACACGTTCAAACTCCACCAGAATATCGTCAAGGTTGCGGCCCGACCAACTGGGTTCTGCGGGCGCCCGGCCCTGCACCTCGCCCTGCACATCCGACACAACAGCTTCCGCTGACCGGTCCCTCTGGGCGATTGCGATTTCAAGGGCCTCCTGCGCCAGCAGGCTGGCAATATCGGAGAGGTCGATCACCGCTTCCCACTGGTAATCCTCGCGCCGCTCAAGCGCGTTCTCGCGGTTTGCAACGGCGTTCCCGATCTGAACAGGCGCAAAGACCTGCGCGCCTTCCGCTGTCGCATTCTGAATGGAGTTCAGTGCCTTTTGCAGCGCCGTATCAGCCGCGCGCACCTGTTTGACTGGCATGGCCAGCACATCGCCGGGACGCAGATCGGCGGGGCTGGCGATCTGGTTCAGATCAAGAACATAGGGCCACAGATCGGGATCACCCAGATGCAGCCCAACAAAATCACGGATCGAGTCAGCAGAGGTAAATGTAATGTTTTCAAGGGCGACACGGTTTTGAGCCTGTGCCTGTTGTACGCCAAAACCGCCCAGCGCCCACACCGCCAGAGCACCAACGAACATCAAAATTTTTGTGCAGCGTTCCACTTTCGCAACCTGCTAATTCATTCAAATAAAGACCTTTATCCATCAAACCTTGTTCGCAAATGGTCGTTCGATCAAGTTTTTTTCCAATGCCGGTGGTGCGCAATCCCTTCAATTGTCCTCGGCTTGGCAACAAGTGGGGATTTCTGACGGGCATTACCAACTGTTTGAGAAACTTGTCATTTCTTGGCGCGCAGAACCATCGCAGCGATCAATCCAGCCGAAACAGCCTGGCCCCGGTGGCAGACAACAGGTCCGCCGGTGCCACGCTGAACACTGCATGTGGCGCGCCCGCCGCACCCCAGACTACGTCGAATTTCAGCAATGCCGCGTCAAACCATGTCTCGATTTCTGCAAGATGCCCAATCGGGGCCACACCGCCAATGGCAAAGCCCGTCTCCTTGCGGATGCGGTTGGCACCGGCGCGGGCCAGGGATTCTCCGAACAAGACCGTCGCGCGCGACAGATCGACATCATGCGCGCCACTCACGATCAGCAGCTTGAGCGCGCCGCTCTGCTGACCTTCGAATACCATTGATTTGGCAATCTGGCCCACATCACAGGAACATGCATGCGCCGCGTCCGCGGCCGTGCGCGCACTGTCGGGCAACACCACGACCTCGGCCTGCAATCCTGCGGCATCAATCGCTGCCGCCACGCGCTTCATGCTCTTGCCCATGGATCAGTGACCTAGCCCTGCACAAACCACCAGCGTTCCGGCCCGCGCAGGTTATCAAGCGGGCGCAGATGGCTGACCTGTGCGGGCTGCGCGACATCCGTTAGGACAGCATAGGCAGGGCGGCGCGCATCCGGCAGTGCCACCACATCAGGGTTTCCTTGCACCAAAGCCGGATCGTTCAGATCCGCCGCATCCACCAGATATTCGCGCAGGGCCTGGCCGCGCACGGTCTGGCTGGGGATCGAGGTCAGTTCAATGGTGTCGAACCATCCCGCCTGGCCGTCCTTGTAATGGGTGGGCACACGGGTCGCCAGCAGGCGCTGACCGGGTGTGAAGTCCTTGACCTGATACAGTCCGGTCCCGATCCCGGTATCCAGCGCATGCGCGGGACGGATGACAAATTCCGGCTGCGACAACAGCAATGCCAGGGACGGCATCGCCGTGGCCAGCGTGATCCGAAGTTGCGCCGGGGTGACGGCCTCAAACTGGGCATCAAGATGGGGTGTCAGGCTTGCCACGACATCATTGGCCGTAAAGGTCATGCCGTCGTGAAATGTCACACCGGGACGCAGATCAAACATCCATTCCCGCGCATCATTGGCTGCAGTCCACCCTATCGCCAGTTCCTGGCGCAGCGTGCCATCAGCCGCAACTTCAGTCAGGGTATCAAAGACAACGCCCTGCCGCGCGACCTGCATGAACAACCCGTCGCCCGAGTTCCAGGTATCGGAGCGCGCCGCACCGGACAATGCCATGCGCAGCTTGCCGCCCTGGCGGGGCGCGCCTTGCGCGGATACACCCGTCGTCGCCAGCAATGCGGCCGCAGCGGCGCTGGAAAACAGCGCACGACGGTCGATATGAGGGCTTCGGCGCGTCATGTGGCAATTGCGTCCATGGCGCGCACCAATTCTGCGCTGATGCCCGGTTCTGAAAGGGCATGACCGGCGTTGCGCACCATCTTGAGGTCGGCATTCGGCCAGACCTGAGCGATGGCATAGGCGCTGGTCGGCGGACAGATCATATCATAACGCCCCTGCACGATCACGCCGGGAATATGCGCGATCAACGGCATATTCTTGAGAATCTGACCATCGGTTTCCAAAAAGCCGTTGTTGATGAAATAATGGTTCTCAAGCCGAGAAAAGGCACGTGCATATTCCGACGGTCCTTCGTGCGTGGTTCCGGTCGAGTATATCGACGCCAACGCGTTTTCCCACGCCGCCCATGCGCGGCCAAACTTCTGTTCCACCGGGAGATCACCGGAAAAGAGACGCCTGTGATAGGCGGCGATCAGATCCTCCCGTTCGTCTTCGGGAATGACGCTGACAAACCGGTCCCAGACCTCTGGCCAGAACCGCCCGGCCCCGCCGCCGTAGAACCAGTCCAATTCCACCCTGGTCATCAAGAATACACCGCGCAGCACCAGATTGCGCACCGCCTTTGGATGGGTCTGGGCATAGATCAAGGACAGCGTGGCACCCCATGAGCCGCCAAAAACAACCCATTTGTCGATCCCCAGCGTTGTGCGGATCAATTCGATATCCGCCACCAGATGCCAAGTGGTGTTGTCGGTCACCGACGCATGGGGCCGCGAACGTCCGCATCCGCGCTGATCGAAGAGAATCACCCGGTATCTGGCCGGATCGAAGTAGCGCCGCATTGCGGGGCTGCAGCCGCCGCCCGGACCGCCGTGCAACACCACCACAGGTATACCGTCAGGGTTGCCACATTGCTCCATATAGACCTGATGGCCCTGCCCGACCGACAGCATCCGCTGATCGAAAGGATCAACGGGCGGATAAAGATACTGCACTGCGCGCTTTTGGTCGGGATACTTGTCCATAGACGCCCTATATAGTCCGAAAGAATGCAAGAGCATAGGGAGCACGTCATGCAATCAGCTCAAACAACGGTGGACCCATCCGAGATTGCCAAATTCGAAGCGATGGCGGCAGAATGGTGGGATTTGAACGGCAAATTCAAGCCGTTGCACATGCTGAACCCATGCCGCCTTGACTATATCACTCAGCAGATTGCCGGCGAGTTCGACCGCGACCTGAAGACACCCGCGCCCTTCAAGGGATTGCGGATTCTGGACATCGGATGTGGTGGGGGCCTGCTGGCTGAGCCGATGGCACGGCTGGGTGCGGATGTTGTCGGTGCGGATGCGGCGGCAGGCAATATTCCCGTGGCACAGATCCACGCAGAGCAATCCGGGCTTGATATTGATTATCGCCACACCACCGCCGAAGCGATGGCAGGGGCGGGCGAGCTATTCGACGTGGTGCTGAACATGGAAGTGGTGGAACATGTGGCCTCGCCAATCGACTACCTGCGTGCCTGTCATGATCTGCTGAAACCCGGCGGGCTGCACATCTGCTCCACCATCAACCGCAATCCGAAATCCTATATGATGGCGATCATCGGGGCGGAACACATCATGCGTTGGCTGCCAAAGGGGACACATGAATGGTCCAAGTTCATCACGCCGGAAGAGCTGTTTGATCTGATGCGCACAGCGGGGCTTGACCCGGTGGACCGCAAGGGATTTGTGTTCAATCCGGTCGCATGGTCGTGGTCCCTGTCAGATCGGGATTTGAGTGTGAATTACGTAACGGCCAGCTTGCGGCCGGACACGTAGCCACAGACACCCCTCATCCCAGTTTCGTCCTGATTTCCCGCAGAATCGGAAGTGCTGCGCGGGCCTGATCTTCGCCCAGACTTTCGATCACGTCGTTAATCATCGGAGCAATTGCCGCCATCGCAGCATCACGTGCCTGCCGTCCAGCGGGGCTGATCCCGACCATCTTGCGCCTTGCGTCGTCCCAATCGGGCCGGACATGGATATACCCCGCCCATTCCAGTTTGTTGAGCGTGTTGGTCATGGCCCCACGGGTGACGGAAAACCTCTCTGCCAGCTTCGCAGGCGATGTTTCCGCCGACCGCCATGCAAGCTGGTTCAGCACCGAAAAATGTGAAATTTCCATACCCTTGGGCAGCACACTTGTCAGTTTGCTACGCAATGCATGGTCCGCGGCCAAAAGTTCGCTGAACAACATGATCGCAAGTGTATGTTTGTCGCTACTCATCTTCGGCCCAACCCGATCCCATCAGGGACCATCAAAATTTCGTGCGTTGGCAAGGCCGGGAACCCGGCGCCGCGCAGCGCCTACTTGTTCCATATCGAGGTCAAAGGTGTAAACGCCCGGTGCCTCCCCCGCGTCCAAAAGTATCTCTCCCCAAGGGGCTATTACCAGCGAATGCCCATAGGTGTCGCGCGTTTTCCACGACGCGCTGGCATGTGTCCCGGTTTGCGCAGGCGCTATCACGAAACACCCTGATTCGATGGCCCGCGCCCGTACCAGCGTGTGCCAATGCGCCGCCCCGGTCACCGGAGAAAACGCCGCCGGAATTGTCAGGATCTCCGAACCCGCCCCGGCCAATGCGCGGTAGAGATGGGAAAACCGCACATCGTAACAGACGCTCAACCCGATCTTGGCAAAATCGGTTTGGGCCACAACCGCGCGGTTGCCGGGCCGATAGCCCTCCGATTCGCGCCAGGTCTCTGTTTTGCTGATCTGTACATCGAACATGTGGATCTTGTCGTAGCGCGCCACGACTTCACCGTCTGGGCCAATCACGAAGGACCGATTGGCGAACCGCCCGTCCGCATCATCGGTCTTGAGCCCCAAAGACCCGATCAGCAGCCAGATCCCCGCTGCCTTCGCCGCGGTGCGCAGAGCGGCGAGCGTGATGTCATCGGCTTCGGTCTGCAAGACGTTCTGCTGATGGGCGCGGCTGGTCGAGACACAGTTTGTGACCTCCGGTGTCGCCACGAATCTGGCCCCGTCGGCCACCGCACGACGCACCATATCCAGCGTGGTATCAAGGTTCCCGGCCGGATCATCCGTCACATTTAGCTGAAGGATCGCACAGCGCATCAGGCGGCCAACATCGCGTCAAGCTTGCCTGCGCGCTCCAGCGCATGCAGTTCATCGCACCCGCCCACATGGCTGCCATCAATGAAAATCTGCGGGACCGTGCGGCCGCCGTTCGACCGCTGGATCATTTCGGGCTTGCGGTTAGGGCTGGCCCAGACGTCCACTTCGGCAAAGCTGACGCCCTTGCTGTTCAGGAGGCGCTTTGCGGCGTGGCAAAAGCCACAGAGGGGCGAGGTGTAGATTTCGACAGGTTTCATGGCCGGATCCCTTTCAATCAAGTTCTCTGGCCTGATTTAGGGTGCTTTGCCCACGCGCGCCAGTGTCACGATGAAAACAGCGCCCGATCCGGCGTCGTGACAGGCCCGCGTCGCCGCAGCCAATGTCGCGCCTGTGGTCATCACATCATCGACAATCACCACCGGACGCCCCGCGATCTGATGCCGTCGGCGCGGATGAACCCGGATAGCATTCTCGAGCGTTTTCCGCCGTTCTTCGCGGTTCAACCCGTCAAGGGAACGCGTGCGCCGGACCCGCTGCAACAAATCGGGGCTACAGGAATGGTCAAGTTGCGCGGCCAGCGCCCGTGCCAGCAGGGCCGATTGATTGTACCGCCGTTTGACCATCCGCAACCAATGCAGCGGAATCGGCGCAATCAATGCGTGATCCGGCACAATCCCCCGGATGGCATTTGCCAGCCACAGGCCAGCGGGTCGCGCAATTTCCTGGCGGTCGCCATGTTT
>CAXBKL010000135.1:0-9857 GCA_963976125.1 uncultured Sulfitobacter sp.
GCTGTCGGCATCCGGGGTCATCCTTCCTCCGATCCGTGCCGCTGCCGAACCGGGCCACGATAATTCCGCGTCAACTCCTCGGGCACTTCGGACCCGTCAACCAGGAACGGCAAGACGCCTCGGCGCAGGGAACGTCCGCGCATTGCTTCAATATCCGCTTCCGATTTTGTCACCCGCTGCGACATCCTGCGCCCCCATTCGGCCAACATGCCATAAAGCCGGTCGATCTCGGCCTGATGCGCATCGCCCTTGGCCAGATCGTGGAATTCATCGGGATCGGTCTGCAGATCAAACACCATCGGACGAAAGCCGCCTTCGGCGTGCATCATCTTGTAGCGCCCGTCAAAAACCATGAACAGGCGCGCATCGCGGGGTTTGAGGCCCAGTTTCACACATTGGGGTGTTGCGGAATAATCGTATTCGCTGATGGCAAACCTGCGCCAATCCGGCGTTTCCCCGCGCAACCATGGCAATAACGAGCGCCCTTCAATGATGTGATCGGGCACCGCACCACCCGCCGCCTCGACAAATGTCGCCGCGAGGTCAATGCTTTCAACCAGCGCATCGCAGGTTGTGCCGCGTGCAGGATCGGCACAGGATCGCGGATCGTAGACGATCATCGGCACTTTGACGGAGGGTTCGTGAAACAAGTCCTTTTCGCCCAGCCAGTGATCGCCCAGATAATCCCCATGATCCGAGGTCAGCACGATCATCGTATCCTTGAGCCGGTCCGTTGCATCGAGGTGATCCAGCAGACGGCCCAGTTGATCGTCACATTGTTTAATCAGACCCATATAGGCCGGAATGACCTTTTCGCGCACCTCATCCTTTTGAAAGGCGCGGGCGATCTTGTTGCCCATATAGGCCCCGAACACCGGATGCGGGTCTTCGCGTTCAACATCGGCGCGGATGGCGTGCGGGACATGATTTGCCCCGTACATATTGTGATAGGGCGCAGGCACGATATAGGGCCAATGCGGTTTGATGTAACTGACATGGGCGCACCACGGACCCTTTGCCTTGTCCATGAAATCAATGGTCTGCGAGGTCAGCCAGGGCGTCTCGCTGTCCTCTTCGCGAATGTTTGCAGGTTTGTCCGCATTGCGAAACATCCAGCCGGAGGCAATCTGTTCGTCGCTGATGCCGGCATTGGCATAATCCGCCCAGGGGTTTTCGCCGTCGTATCCCCTGGACTTGAGGTACTCATTATAGGGCGAGCGCCGTTCATCATAAAACCCGTCCGGCCCCTGCGCCCAAAGTCCATCGTCACGCGCCCATATATCAAATCCGCATTCAGCCTGACGTGCCCCGATCACACTGTCCGCAGAGAGGCCCAGACGTTCCATTCCTTCCGCGTCAGCGCGCATGTGGGTCTTGCCAATCAGCCAGCACGCCATGCCTTCTCTGCGCAGGTGGTCGCCAAGTGTCTGTTCCCCGACGCGCAAGGGAAAACCGTTCCACTGCGCCCCGTGGCTCGACGCGTAGCGGCCCGTATAATAGCACATCCGGCTGGCCCCGCAGATCGGGGATTGCACATAGGCGTTGGTGAACCGCACCCCCATCGCCGCTACCCGGTCAAAATTGGGGGTATGCAAATGCGGATGTCCGGCACAGCTCAGATAATCAAACCGAAGTTGATCATACATGATGAATAAGATGTTCACGCTCTTCTCCCACCTGCGCAGTCGTCCGACCTTTATTCACGTCTTTGACCCACCACACCAGTGTGCAGTTCACGCGGATGGTGTTTCTCTTTGATGCCGTCCATATGCGCGCCTGGGGTTGCTCTTGATGCGGGCTGCACATCATGATGGGCCGGACACCAATTCAAAGGAACCAGCTACGATGGCCACTGCCCCCCGACAGTTTCTGAGCGATCTCTTTGACGCCGCGGTTGCGGCGGCTGATCCGTTAAAGGCGTTGCGCGGCAACTTGCCTGCGCGCCCAAAAGGACGCACGGTGGTCGTCGGCGCGGGAAAGGGTGCAGCACAGCTTGCCCAGGCGTTCGAGACGCTTTGGGATGGCCCGATTGAAGGCGTTGTTGTCACGCGATACGGCTATGGCGCGCCCTGCAAGGCGATCAAGGTACTTGAGGCCGCGCACCCCGTCCCGGATGCGGCAGGGATAGCGGCGGCGGCCGCTTTGAAGGATGCAGTTCGCGACCTGGAATCGGATGATCTGGTGATTGCCCTGATCTGCGGCGGCGGGTCATCCTTGCTTCCCGATCCTCCGGGGGGGCTGACCCTGAACGACCTGCAGGAGTTGAACGAGGCGCTGTTGGCATCGGGTGAACCGATTTCGGTGATGAATGACATCCGCAAGTGTTTCAGCGAAATCAATGGCGGGCGCCTGGCCGAATTGGCCGCCCCTGCATCGGTTTGCACATTCGTCGTCTCGGACGTGCCGGGAGATGATCCGGGCGCGGTGGCGTCTGGCCCGACCGTAATTGACCGCCCCGACCCGGCGGCCGTGCGCACCATGATCGCGGCTCGGGGCATTGTCCTGCCTGCCTCTTGTGTTTCTTTTCTTGAGCGGCTTGAGACCAGCCCGCCTGCAGACGCGACCAGCCTTTCCACCCAGGTGATCGCCTCGGCGGCCCTGTCTTTGGACGCCGCCGCCGAACTGGCCCGCGCGCGCGGTGTGAATGCCTGGGTCATGTCCGACCGCATCGAAGGTGAGGCGCGCGATGTCGCGCGGGTCCATGCCGCCCTTGCGCTGCAAACCGCCAAAACGGGGTTTCCCCATGATGCGCCTGTTGTGCTGCTGTCTGGCGGGGAAACCACCGTCACCCTGCGCCACAAAGGGCGCGGCGGGCGGAACAGCGAATTCCAACTTGCGCTTGCGCTCGCCGTTGAAGGTCATGACGGCATTCACGCATTGGCCGCAGATACCGATGGCATCGACGGATCAGAAGACAACGCAGGCGCATTTGTTGACGGATCAACAGCCACGCAGATGCGCTCCGCAAAGGTTGACCCGCAACACCATCTGCACGGAAACGATGCCTACAGCGCCTTTGCCGCGATTGGTGATCTGTTTGTGACCGGGCCCACCGGGACCAATGTGAATGACTTTCGCGCGATCCTGATCGGCACCCCGCCGGACTAGCGGCAGAACCTTAGCTCTGCGCGCGGACGTGCCGGGCAATCAATTCCTTGTAGAGCGTTTGAATCCGCTGTGTGACAGGGCGCGCGCCTGTGCCAATGGGTTTGCCGTCAATCTGGGCCACCGGGGTTTGCGCTCCAAAGGTACCCGTCAGGAATGCCTCATCCGCGCCATAGGCTTCATAAAGTGAATAGTTCTTTTCATACACCGGAATGCCATCCTCACGGCACAGATCAATAACCTTCTGGCGGGTCACACCGTTCATGCAGTAATCCCCCGTCGAGGTCCAAACCTCCCCCCGGCGCACGATGAAAAAGTTGCAGGCGTTGGTCGTGTTCACAAACCCCAGCGGGTCCAGCATCAGCCCCTCATCCGCACCCGCCGCCTCGGCCTGAAGGCAGGCGATGATGCAGTTCAGCTTGGAATGTGAATTCAGCTTGGGGTCCTGGGACATCGGCAATCCGCGCACCTGTGGGACAGTGGCCAGCCGTATGCCTGCCGACTGCAGTCGGTCGACCGGCTGGGAATGCTCCATGATGATGACAAGCGTGGGGCCGGAGGTGCTGAGGCCGGGATGTTGAAACGGCTTGTCCTTGATCCCGCGCGTCAGCATCAGCCGGCAGTGTACGTCATTGGTCATGCCATTCGCGGCGGCCGTTGCCGTCAGCGCATCGAGAATCCCCTGCTTGTCCATTCTCACATCAAGCGAGATGGCTTTGCAGGAGTTGAAAAATCGATCCATGTGTTCATCAAGAAACGCCCAGACCCCATCGTAAAGGCGCATCCCTTCCCAGATTCCATCACCCAGCATGAAACCGCTGTCATAGACGGACACCCTGGCCGCATCCCTGTGCACAATCTCGCCATTTACATAAATCTGAATGTCACGATTGCGGAGGTCTTCGCGGGCTTCGTGTGTTGTATGGCTCATTTCTGCGTCCTCGGCTGCTGTCAGCATCTGTGATAGCAGGTTTATATGCCCTCGCCAGATGCGACAGGGCTGAAATCCCCAACGGCACCCTGTTCCTTGCCACGGTGAGACGCTAAAGAGCAGGCGACTGTGCAACAATGGACCTGCCCGATGACATTTGACCGCTCGATCAAGATCGCCCCTTCCATCCTTGCCTCCGATTTTGCCAATTTCGGTGCGGAATGCGCCGCCATCGAGGCGCAGGGCGCCGATTGGGTGCATGTGGATGTGATGGACGGGCATTTTGTACCCAACATCACCTTTGGCCCGGCCACCTGTGCCGCGATCCGGCCCCACATCAAGGGCGTGATGGATGTGCACCTGATGATCGCGCCGGTCGATCCCTATATCGACGCCTTCGCGGATGCAGGTGCCGATGTGATCACCGCCCATATTGAGGCCGGACCGCATATTCACCGCACCCTGCAAGCGATCCGGGCAGCGGGCGCAAAGGCGGGCGTTGCGTTAAACCCCGGTACACCGGCGGAAAGCGTAGCGCATCTTCTGGACCTCACCGATCTGGTTTGCGTGATGACCGTGAACCCCGGATTTGGCGGACAGAAGTTCCTTGATATGAGCGACAAGATCAAAACCCTGCGGGCGATGATCGGGGACCGTCCCGTGCATATCGAGATCGACGGCGGTGTTGATCCGACAACCGCGCCGCTGGTGGCGCAAGCCGGGGCGGATGTACTGGTGGCGGGTTCAGCTGTGTTCAAGGGCGGATCGGTGACCAACCCCGCACCTTATGGAGAGAACATCCGCGCCATCCGGGCGGCGGCGCAGGGCGTCTATACCTGACCTGCATTGGTCTCTTCGAGACGCGCTTCATATACCCTTGCCAAGACAGCCAAAGACTGAAGGAGCGGGCCGTCAGGCCAACTGATCCGCAAAAGTTGCAAGCAGTTTATGTTTGAGGATCTTACCCGTTGGGGCCGCTGGCAAACTGGTCGTCAGGATGATCTGGCTGGGTCGTTTATACCCCACCAGACGGTCCTTCACAAAATCCCTGAGCGTCTCCGCGTCCAGATCGTCGCCCTGCGCAACCTGAACAAAGGCCAGTACCTTTTCATCCCCTCCGCTCATCCGGCCAATGACCGCCGACTGGATCACTTGAGGGTGATCGTTCAACGCGGCTTCGACCTCCGGCGGGTAGACGTTGAACCCGCCGTGAATGATCAACTCCTTCGAGCGGCCCAGAATATGCAGATGCCCCTGCGCGTCGATCTTGCCCAGATCGCCCGTCCGCAGCCAGCCATCGCCGTCCAGCGCCTTGGCGGTCTCGGCGGGGTTGCGGTAATAGCCCTTCATGATGTGCGCGCCGCGCGTCAGAACCTCGCCTTCGCCGGGGCTGCCGCCTTCGACAGAATCGTCAATGCGCACCTCCACCCCCGGCAGAGGGGGGCCGCAGGAAATATCCGGCAGGCCGATGGGATTGCGCGTGGCACAGACCCCCGCTGTTGTTTCGGTCATGCCATAGCCGTTTTGCAGGGCCACGCCATAAAAGGCCTCGGCCTTGCGTTTCCACGCCGGATCAAGCGGTGCCGCACCGGACGACACATAGCGCAGCCTGTCGGAGCCGAGATGATCCAGACCCTGTTCCCGAGTGTATTGCATCAGCAAGGCGTGCATCTGCGGCACAGCCGACAACAGCGTCACACCATCGCAGAGCGCCTCATGCAGTCTGGCGGCGGTAAACCGGGCTTCGAGCCGAACCGACGCACCCGCAAAACAGGCGGCAGTGACAACCGACGCCAGACCAAACACATGGGTGATCGGCAGCACACCATAGATCAGGTCATCCGCCGTCATATCGCGCAGGGTTGCCGATGCCTGTCCGCCAAACCGCACATTGTCATGGGTCAGCATCACCCCCTTGGGGTCACCGGTTGTGCCGGTAGTATAAAGCAGCACCGCAACATCCGACAGATCAGGATCCGGCTCCGAGAGCGCCGGTGTGGCGACGTGCAAAGCCCCATACGCCCCGGTATGTTTAACCGCGCCAAATCGCGCCGCATGCGCCCGCGCATCCTCGGAAACGCCGGACGTCATAATCACCGCCGCAGGCCGTGCATGATCGAGGATGCGTTTGACTTCGGCTTCGGTCTGGCGCGCGTTGACGGGGATGATGACCGCATCCAGTTTCCAGCACCCGAAAAGAACGGCAACCGCTGCCGCACAATTCTCGGACAGCATCAGAACCCGGTCGTTTTTCCGGACCCCGGCGTCGCGCAGCATTGCCACAACCGCATCACTTGCCACGTCCAGCCCGGCATAACTCCAGTTTGCCCCGATGCTGTCGCTCAGCGCCGGTGCATCTGGGCGCGTCCGAACCTGATCTGCCAGAAATCCTTCTGCACGTCCCATATCGCTACTCCTGTTTCGCATGACGCCCCGGTTGCCGCCCATGCCATCCGAGGTCACCCAAACAGCGGCTTGCGCTTTTCCAGAAAGGCGGCAATCCCTTCGGCGGCTTCATCCCGCCCCGCCGCTGCCGCCATTGCGTCGCGTTCAGCATCAAGTTGATCCGCCTCGGTCGTTTCATAGGCATCGGAGACCAGCTTTCTGATGGCGCTTTGCGCCTCACGGGGGCCTGCGGCCAGTGTATCGGCAAGCGCCATTGCTTCATCAAAAGCATTTCCAACCGCGCACAGGCGGCTGATGGCCCCCATTTCCGCAAACCGGCTGGCCATGACAGGGCGGCCAAGAAGGCACATTTCCATTGCCAATGTGCGCGGCAGGAGCCGTGCAAATGATGCCGTCAACCCCCCATCCGGCACCAGCCCGGCCTTGACATAGGCGGCTGTGAATTTTGCCTCCTTGGAGGCCACAATCAGATCGCAGGCCATCGCAAGGCTGAGCCCGGCCCCCGCTGCGCCGCCCTCGACTGCGGCGATGATCGGCACCGGGGAGGCCCGCATCGAGCGCACCAGCCCATGCAGGATGTCCACCTTTTCGCGGCGTTCGGCCTCGGCCAGTCCGCGCCGCTCGATCAGGACGTTCAAATCCCCCCTGCGCAAAAGAAATCGCCTTCCGAGGTCAGGATCACGGCGCGAATGCGCGGTTCATGGGCCTGCGTCATGGCCGCTTCGATACAATCGTAAAGCTCCGGCGTGAGGGCCCCGCGTTTGGCGGCGTTGCCGTTCCAGACGATCAGGCGGTCACCCTTGTCCTGAATTTGCGCATTCATGTCAGTCGCTCCTGTGGCACACGTTTGAAAACACCTGCGGACGTGGCGATGACCGTGCCATCCTCGTGGGTCAGTTCCCCATGAATATAAAGCAGGCTGCGTCCGCCACCGACAACCGT
This sequence comes from uncultured Sulfitobacter sp., assembly GCA_963976125.1. Classification (GTDB taxonomy): domain Bacteria; phylum Pseudomonadota; class Alphaproteobacteria; order Rhodobacterales; family Rhodobacteraceae; genus Sulfitobacter. Next base: position 7,385 of record CAXBKL010000135.1, read on the forward strand.
ACCCCTGGCCTTGACCCGCCCCGGCAAACCGGGCGCAATGTATTGCGTGGTCATGGAAATCGTAAGAAACGGCGCGGTGCCGCTGGCATCCACCGTCAGCGATCCGGTTGTCCCACAGGCATTGTCCAGCAGACAGGTGGCGATGCCACCGTGAAGGACATTGTGCCGATTGGTATGTTGTGGCCCCACGTCCAGCCAGCATTGCCCGTGGTTTCGATCAGAAACGTCGACAACATATCCGATCAGGGTCTGCGTGCCGGTTTCATCCCGGATCAGATGCGGTTCATTTGGCACCGCCTGCATCATGGCGCGCCGCTGCCCCGGACCTGTTCCGGGGCCTCGTGGTCTGTGCAGAGGTGCCGCGTCAATCCCGCGACGCTGGCGGGTTTCTCAGGCGGCGAGCAGGGCAATGTAACGCTCCAGATGATGATCGGTGTCGCCAAAACGATGATCCGCCATAGTGATCCGCTTGGCAATATGGGCCAGCTCATATTCCTGCGTCATCGCAATGCCGCCGTGCATCTGAATGCTTTCCTCTGACACCAGACGCCCGGCACGGCCAATCAGGTTTTTGGTGGCTGACACATTGCTTTCGCGGGTCTTGCGATCCGCTTCCAGATGCCCCGCCCCGTTGATCACCGCAGAACGCGCCTGTTCCATTTCAATCAACAGATCCGCCATGCGGTGCGCCAGCGCCTGAAACGTCCCGATGGGACGGCCAAACTGCTTGCGGGTCATCAGGTAGTCTTTGGTCAGTGCCGTTGCGGTCTCCATCGCACCAAGTGTTTCTGCGCATTGCGCGACACTGGCGGCCGCTATACGAGCCTCGATCGCGGGCAAGGCATTGCCCGCCGCACCAAGCCGCGCGGAACCTGGCACACGCACATCGTCCAGCATCACTTCGGCCGCACGCCCGCCGGCCAGCAAAGCATAGCCCTGCACGGTGATCCCCTTGGTGTCGGCAGGAACAAGGAACAGCGAAATGCCCGCATCATCGCCCGGCGCACCGCTTTCGCGGGCAGAAATCACCAGGTGATCCGCCGCTTCCGCATTCACCACAACCGCCTTGTGCCCGTTCAGCACGATGTCGTCACCGTCCGTTCTGGCGCTGGTCTGGACGCGGTTCAGATCATAGCGGCTGGTGGGTTCACCGTGGGCATGGGCCATCTGGCAGGTGCCTGCGATGATCTCTTCGACCAGCGATTGCTGGGTCTCATTGCCAAGATCCGCAACCAACCCGCCAGCCAGCACAGCCGTATCAAGAAAAGGCTCCACCACTCCGGCGCGGCCCAGTTCCTCAAACACCACGGCGATGTCGAACCCCTTGCCGCCAAAGCCGCCCTGCTCTTCGCTGAACAACGCTCCGATTACGCCCAGTTCGGCCAGGGCCGCCCATATCTCGGCGGACATGCCGGTGCTGCTTTCCAGTATCGTGTTGCGGGTTGCCGTATCATAGCGGTCACGCAGGAACCTGCGCAGCGTGTCTTGCAGCATCTGCCGTTCTTCTGTGAGATCGAAGTTCATGGTTAACCCCTCCCGCTCATGGTGACCTTGGCAATGATGCCGCGCTGAATTTCGTTGGAGCCGCCAAAAATGGACAGTTTGCGGTTGTTGAAATATTTGGCCGCGACTGGTCCTGCGCCCAACGGATCGGGCAGGCCCGCGTTGGACCCTTCAACCGCCTCGGATGCAAAGGGCATCGCATAAACCCCCGCAACACGGCGCGCCAGATCGTTGATTTCCTGCCGGATGATCGTCCCCTTGACCTTGAGCATCGACGCCTCGACGCCGGGGGCGGATCCGGCTGCCGCCTTGGAAATGATACGCAGGTTTGTTGTCGCCATCGCCTTGAGATCAATCTCGACCTGCGCCACACGGGCTGCAAAATGCGGGTTCTGGATCAGTGGCTTGCCATTCGACATCTCGGTTCTGGCCAACCGTTTGACCGTGTTCAGCCCAGCCCGCGAAAACCCGACGCCGGCGATGTTGGTGCGCTCATGGGTCAGCAGATACTTGGCATAGGTCCAGCCCTTGTTTTCTTCGCCAACAAGGTTTTCTACCGGCACTTCGACGTCGGTGAACCAGACCTCGTTCACTTCATGGGTGCCATCCAGCAAGATGATCGGCCGCACTTCGATGCCCGGCGTGTCCATGTCGATCAGCACGAAGGAAATGCCCTCTTGCTGTTTCACGTCCTTGTCAGTGCGCACCAGACAAAAGATCATGTTGGCGTGCTGACCCAATGTGGTCCAGGTCTTTTGACCATTGACGATGTAGTGGGTGCCCGCATCATTCTTGACGGCGGTGGTTTTCAGCGAGGCAAGGTCAGACCCGGCGCCGGGTTCGGAATACCCCTGACACCACCAGTCATCACCGTTCAACATGCGCGGCAGCCAATAATCGTTCTGTTCCGCAGAGCCGAATTTCTGGAGCACCGGGGCCAGCATCGAGAACCCGAACGGCACAAGGCGCG
>CAXBKL010000136.1:0-9722 GCA_963976125.1 uncultured Sulfitobacter sp.
ACGGTGGGTGGTCGGGATCACGAAACGGTCCTCGTAGTCGGCAAGGGCCATGATCTTGTACATATCCTCAATCATGCGCCCCGTCAGACCGACGCGGGCCGCGATGGCTTCGTCGATGACACCCTCGATGGTCTTGGAGCGCATGTAGGACCGCATCGCCAGCATCCGTTCCAGCGCTGTCACCACCGGCGCTTCGTCGCCCGCCGTCAGCATGTTGGCAAGGTAACGCACCGGGATGCGCAGGTTCTTGACGTCGGGCATACCGGCATCTGTGCCGATTGCACCCGCTTCGGCGGCGTTCTGGATCGGGCTGAGCGGCGGGATGTACCACACCATCGGCAGCGTCCGGTATTCGGGATGCAGCGGGAAGGCCACTTTCCATTCCATTGCCATTTTCCAGATCGGGCTTTCCCGAGCGGATTTGATCCAGTCCTCCGGAATGCCATCGGCACGGGCGGCCTCGATGACCGCCGGATCGCTGGGATCAAGAAAGACACCAAGCTGGGCATCATAGAGGTCTTGTTCGTTCTCCATGTTGGCGGCTTCTTCGATCTTGTCCGCGTCATAGAGCATGACGCCCAGATACCGGATGCGGCCCACGCAGGTTTCCGAACACACGGTTGGGTTACCGCTTTCGATGCGCGGATAGCACAGCGTGCACTTCTCGGATTTGCCGGACGACCAGTTATAGTAGATTTTCTTGTAGGGGCAGCCGGATACACACATCCGCCAGCCACGGCATTTTTCCTGGTCGATCAGGACGATGCCGTCTTCTTCACGCTTGTAGATTGCACCCGATGGGCACGATGACGCGCAGGCCGGGTTCAGGCAATGTTCGCAAAGCCGTGGCAGATACATCATGAAGGTGTTTTCGTACTCTCCGTAGATTTCCTTCTGGATGCCCTCAAAGTTGTAGTCTTCCGAACGTTTCGAGAATTCACCGCCCAGAATTTCTTCCCAGTTCGGGCCTTTCTCGATCTTCTCGATCCGCTCACCGGTGATTTTGGAGCGGGGACGCGCCGTTGGGAACGCCTGCATTTCCGGCGCCGATTTCAGGTGGTCATAGTCGAAATCGAACGGCTCATAATAATCGTCGATTTCGGGCATGGACGGGTTGGCAAAGATATTGGACAGGATGCGCCATTTGCTGCCCTGCTTGGGCTGCAATTTGCCGGATTTTGTCCGTTCCCAGCCGCCCTTCCAGCGCGCCTGATTTTCCCAATCTGTCGGATAGCCGGTGCCGGGTTTGGTTTCGACGTTGTTGAACCAGGCGTATTCAACGCCTTCACGGCTGGTCCAGACGTTCTTGCAGGTAACTGAGCAGGTGTGGCACCCGATACATTTGTCGAGGTTCAGCACCATGCCTATTTGTGCGCGGACTCTCATTCTGCTGCCTCCTGTGCAGGTGCTTTCCAGCTTTCCTCGTGGTCAAGCCAGTCAACTTTCTTCATCTTTCTGACGACAACGAATTCATCCCGGTTCGATCCAACGGTGCCGTAATAGTTGAAACCGTAAGATTGCTGGGCATAGGCGCCGATCATGTGGGTGGGTTTCAGGATCGCGCGGGTTACGGAATTGTGGATGCCTCCGCGATGTCCTGTCTTTTCGGATCCCGGCGTGTTCACGATCTTTTCCTGAGCGTGATACATAAAGGTGGTCCCTTCCTTGATCCGCTGGCTCACCACGGCGCGCGCAGTCAAGGCGCCGTTGGTATTGTAAAGCTCGACCCAGTCGTTATCGACGATGCCCGCCGATTTTGCGTCCACTTCCGAGATCCAGATCACCGGCCCCCCACGGTTCAGCGTGAGCATCAACAGGTTGTCGGAATAGGTGGAGTGGATGCCCCATTTCTGGTGCGGCGTGATGAAGTTGAGAACAAGGTTGTCGCCATCGTCCTGCACGTCACTGGTGATCGTCTTGAGATCGACCGGAGGCCGGTAAGACATGAAGCCTTCGCCAAAGGCCCGCATCCAAAGGTGATCCTGATACAGCTGCTGCCGACCTGTAAGGGTCCGCCAGGGGATCAGTTCGTGTACGTTGGTGTAGCCTGCGTTATAGCTGACCTTCTCACTTTCAATGCCCGACCACGTCGGCGAGGAAATGATTTTGCGCGGTTGGGCCGCAATGTCGTGAAACCGGATCTTCTGGCCATGTTCCCCTTCGGCCAGATGCGCATGCTCGCGCCCGGTGGCTTTCTCAAGGGCTTCCCAGGCTTTCACGGCAACTTCGCCGTTGGTTTCCGGGGCCAGCATCAGGATCACTTCGCAGGCGTCGATTGCCGTCTCGATCTTTGGCCGACCGGCTGCCGCGCCATCCAGTTGCACACCGTTCAGGGCCGACAGGTTGTCGATCTCCGTTTGGGTGTTCCAGGTGATGCCTTTGCCGCCGTTGCCCAGCTTGTCGAGCAGTGGGCCAAGTGCCGTGAAGCGGTCGTAGATCGCCGTATAATCCCGCTCTACCGCGATAAAGGCCGGTGCGGTCTTGCCCGGAATCAGATCGCATTCGCCTTTTTTCCAGTCCTTGACCTGATCCTGCGCAATCTCCGCAGGGGTGTCGTGCAGGATTGGCAGGGCGACGACGTCGATTTCCTTATCCAGATACCCAGGTGCAATGTCCTGAAAATTCTTGGCAATCGCCTTGAAGATTTCCCAGTCCGATTTGCTCTCATAGGCCGGGTCCACCGCGGCTTGCAGCGGGTGAATGAACGGGTGCATATCAGACGTGTTCATGTCGTCCTTTTCGTACCAGCTCGCCGTCGGCAGAACGATGTCCGAATAGACGCATGTAGTGCTCATCCGGAAGTCGATGGTCACCAGCAGGTCCAGCTTGCCGCGTGGTGCGTCCTTGTGCCACTTGGCTTCCTTGGGCAGTTGACCGCCATCTTCGCCCAGATCCTTGCCCATGACGCCGTGATCGGTGCCCAGCAGGTGCTTGAGGAAATATTCGTGGCCTTTGCCGGATGAACCCAACAGGTTTGAGCGCCAGACAAACAGGTTACGCGGCCAGTTTGCCGGGTTGTCCGGGTCTTCACACGACATTTCCAGATCACCGGATTTCAGGTTCTCGGTGACATAGGCCGGAATGTCCTTGCCTGCGGCCTTAGCGGCTTTGGCCACCTCAAGCGGGTTGGTCTTGAGTTGCGGTGCTGATGGCAGCCACCCCATCCGCTCGGCGCGAATGTTGTAGTCGATCAGCGAGATGTCCCAATCCCCCTCCGGTGCGGTTGGCGACAGGATTTCGTCGGCCTTGAGCGTCTCATAGCGCCATTGATCGGTGTGGGCATACCATGCCGACGTCGAGTTCATGTGGCGCGGTGGACGGTTCCAGTCCAGCGCAAAGGCCAGCGGCTGCCAGCCGGTCTGTGGCCGCAGCTTTTCCTGACCGACATAGTGGGCCCAGCCACCACCGGATTGCCCGACACAGCCACACATCACCAACATATTGATGACACCACGATAATTCATGTCCATGTGGAACCAGTGGTTCATAGCTGCACCGATGATGATCATCGACTTGCCGCTGGTCTTTTCCGCGTTATCCGCAAAACCACGGGCGACGTGGATGATCTTGTCTGCGGGAACACCGGTGATCTTTTCCGCCCAGGCCGGGGTGCCCGGCATGTCATTGGCGTAGTCCGACGTGACCCAGTCGCCGCCCAGACCACGGTCCAGACCGTAGTTTGCGCAAAAGAGGTCAAACACGGTCGCAACCGCGATCTCACCCTCTGCCGTCTTGATTTTCTTGACCGGGATATTGCGGGTCAGGATGTCCGGGTGGTCGGCGTCGGTTTCAAACTGGCCATATGCCTCGCCACCGAAATAGGGGAAATCGACGCCAACAACCGTGTCGTGATCCTCATCCAGAACCAGGCTCATCTTGAGCCGCGTCTCCGCCTCTGAGGCCTTTTCTTCGAGGTTCCATTCGCCGTCCTCGCCCCAGCGATAGCCGACGGAGCCATTTGGAGAAACAAACCCATTTGACAATTCGTCAAAGGCAACTGTTTTCCATTCGGGGTTGTTGTCTTCGCCCAGCTTGCCGTCGAGGTCATCGGCGCGCAGGAAGCGGCCCGGCACCAGTTTGCCGTCCTTCTCATCCAGTTTCACCAGCATCGGGAAGTCGGAATATTTACGCGTGTAATCCTCGAAATACTCGGTCTGGGTATCAAGGTGGAATTCACGCAGGATCACATGCCCAAACGCCATGGCCAGCGCCGCATCGGTACCCTGTTTCGCGTTCAGCCAGACATCGCCAAACTTTGCGGCTTCTGAATAATCAGGACAGATAACGGCGGATTTGGTGCCCTTGTAGCGCGCTTCGGTATAGAAATGCGCGTCCGGCGTCCGGGTCTGTGGCACGTTGGACCCCCAAAGCAACAGATAGCCCGAATTGTACCAATCGGCGCTTTCGGGCACGTCCGTCTGTTCGCCCCAGGTCATCGGAGAGGCCGGCGGCAAATCGCAGTACCAGTCGTAGAACGACATACACACACCACCCATCAGCGACAGGTAGCGGGAGCCTGCGGCATAGCTGACCATCGACATCGCGGGGATTGGCGAAAAGCCGAACACGCGGTCGGGGCCGTAGGTCTTGGCAGTATAGGCGTTGGCGGCGGCGGTTATTTCGGTGGCCTCGTCCCATGTGGCACGCACAAAGCCGCCCTTGCCGCGTGTTTCGACATATGACGCGCGCAGGATCGGGTCGGCCTGCAATTTGGTCCAGGCTTCGATCGGTTCCATCGTCTCGCGCATCTTGCGCCAGACCTTCATCAGACGACCACGCACCAGCGGGTTTTTCACCCGGTTCGCGGAATAGAGATACCAGCTGTAGCTGGCACCACGGGCACAGCCGCGCGGTTCATGGTTTGGCAGATCGGCGCGGGTGCGCGGGTAATCGGTCTGCTGGGTTTCCCAGGTCACGATCCCGGATTTGACGTAGATTTTCCAACTGCACGAGCCGGTGCAATTCACACCATGAGTCGAGCGCACAACCTTGTCGTGGCGCCAGCGGTTTCTGTAAGTATCCTCCCAATCGCGGTTTTCGCGGGTCACTTGCCCATGGCCATTCGAGAACTGTTCAAGTTCTTTTGACTGGAGGAAGTTCAATCTATCGAGCAGGTGGCTCATGGTTTGTATCTCCTGTGAAAGTGGTTCTGTCCCGACGCGAGGGCCGGGACAGGCAGGTGTCAGAGTTACGGGTTCTTCACGTAGGCGTTCGGGCGCAGGTAGAACCACCAGTTGATCGCGATGCAGACCGCGTAAAAGACCGCAAAGCCGTAAAGGGCATACTCAGGGTTCCCGGCTTTCAGTTGTTCGCCAAAGACTTTTGGGATGATAAATGCACCATAGGCGGCCACCGCAGCGGTCCAGCCCAGAGCGGGACCGGCTTGTTCCTTGTCGAACACCACAGCGATTGTGCGGAAGGTCGACCCGTTGCCGATACCGGTTGCTGCGAACAGGATCAGGAACAGTCCCAGGAAGGGGTAGAAGTATTGCTCAGGTGTCGCAGAGGAATAGGCCTGTTGAATGAAGTAGGCGACGCCCAGGGCGGATACGACCATCACAATGGAAATCCACTGCGTGACACGCGCCCCGCCAAGTTTATCGGCCATCATGCCGCCAATTGGCCGGATCAACGCGCCGATGAAGGGCCCCATCCAGGCGAACATCAGGGCCGATGGGCCGTTGGGGTTCGCAACGTCGTGGGTCAATACCCCGTCGACTTCAATGTGGGTAAAGCCAAACACAACCTTGATGGTCAACGCCAGTGCCGCCGAGAAGCCGATGAAACTGCCGAAGGTCATGGTATAGATGACGGTCATCGCCCAGGTGTGTTTGTTGCCAAAGATCTGGTACTGGCGGCTCAGGTTCTGGCCGACAGCGCCTGGGATCATCTTGAGCCCCAGAACGGTCAAGGCAATGACGATGGGCAGAACGAGCCATTTCGACAGACCAATGCCCGACGTTGGCAGACCGCCCTCTGTGCCCGGCAACAGCAGCCAAAGCCCGAACGCCGCCGTCGCAAAACCGATCGTCAGCATGCCGATGATGGTGGCAAATGCACCAAGCGGGTTGGGGATATTGGGCGAGACGTGTTCATCGCGGATGTTGTTCATGCCAAACCAGCCGATGATGACAAGAGGGATCAGGAAAACCAGCCAGATCAGGCCAGCGTTCTGAATGTAGGTCTCGGTGCCGGCCGGAATTTTACCGATCAGCGTACCGGAGGTGTTCACCAGAGTGCGGCTTTCGCCGCCGAACAGGCCGAAGGTCATGACCAGCGGAATCAGGATCTGCATGGTGGTCACACCAAAGTTGCCCAGACCGGCGTTCATGCCAAGCGCGTAGCCTTGTACCTTTTTGGGATAGAAGAAGCTGATGTTGGACATCGACGACGAGAAGTTGCCGCCGCCAATACCGGACAGGAACGCCAGTATCTGGAAATACCACAGCGGTGTGCCGGGATCCTGAAGGGCAAGGCCCGCCCCGATGGCAGGTATCATCAGCAGGGCCGTGGTGAACACGATGGTGTTCCGCCCGCCGGCAATTCGGATGAAGAAGGTGGAGGGAATGCGCAGGGTCGCCCCTGTCAGTCCGGCAATCGCGCCCAATGTGAACAGGTCGGATTTTGCAAACTCAAATCCCAGGTTGAGCATCTGAACGGTGATGATGCCCCAATATAGCCAGACCGCAAAGCCACACAGCAGCGACGGGATCGAAATCCACAGGTTGCGCGTGGCAATCGCCTTGCCCGTGGAGGACCAATAGCTATCGTCCTCGATGTTCCAGTTTCTTAGATCTTGTCCCACTTGTATTCTCCAAGATGAGGGGTGGGACGGGCCATCGGACGGCCCGCCTTGTTCAATGTTTATTGCGCAGGATTTGCGGGGCTGGCCTTGCCGGCGATGGCGGTCAGACCCTCTTCGAGATCGGCATTGGCGCGTTCCGCCCTGCGGCGCAGCGTGTCGATATTGGCGGCGGCAAAGTTGGCGCGTTCTTCGTCTTCCTGCCGGGTCGAGAACCGGACAAAGAAGGCCAGGAAAGAGGCACATGTGACAACGATACCGAGAATGAAGAAGGCTTCGGACCAATCAATGACATTCTTGAACAGGAAGCCTGCCAGAACCGCACCGGCGTTGCCGCCCGCCCCTACAACACCCGCTACGGCCCCAAGGGCCTTCTTGTTGATGAAGGGCACCACCGAATATGTCGCGCCTTCTGCCATTTGCGTAAAGAGCGAGAAAACGATCAGCGCAGGCAAAGCCAGGAACAGAACTTGCATCTGGCTAAAGACCATCAAGGCCATACCTTCAAAGAACAGGCAGATGAACAGCCAGAAACTGCGCCCTTTCAAGCCCCAGAGCGATCCGAAGTTATCACCAAACAGACCACCCAGGGTGCGGGCAAATATGTTCATGAGACCAAAGGAAGCGGCAACGAACCCGGCGGCCACAAGACTGAGGTCGAAGTAGTCCATGAAGTAGAGTGCCGCGACGTTGTTCACAGTCAGCTCAATGCCAAATGAGGAACCGTAAATTATGAACAAGACCCAGACCCGGCGATCCTTGAGGGCTTGCATGTAGTTTCCGGTGACCTTCTTTTTCTCTTCCATCTTTCCCTGTGCGCGCAACTCGTCAAAGTTGCCGTCGGGCGCGTCCTGAGTGAGGAAAAAGTAGGCGATACCGATCAGAAAGATGATGACACCGACCACGACCATCGACAGGCGCCAGCCAACCGCTTCGGAAAATCCAAAACCAATCACCATCACCGAGAACAGCAATGGCATGACAAACTGCGTGACACCGCCGCCAAGGTTGCCCCAGCCTGCGGAGGTTGCGTTGGCCTGCCCGACGACGTTGGGCGCGAACATGACCGACGTATGATACTGCGTGATAACAAAGGACGCGCCAATGCCGCCGATCAGAACCCGAAACAGCAAGAAGGTTTCAAATGTCTGGGCCAGACCGATGCCCATGACCGGCAGGGATCCGAGGATCAATAGCCAGGTATAGGATTTCCGCGGCCCGATCCGGTCGCAGAGCCAGCCGATGAACAGCCGCGCAAAGATCGTCATCGAAACCGAGCCGATAATGGCCCAGCCGATTTGATCCTTGGTCAGTTGCAATTCATCGCGCACCACCGACATCAGCGGGGCGATACCAAACCATGCAAAAAAGCACGAAAAGAACGCAAACCACGTCATGTGGAACGTTCTTATCTGCACCATCTTCACGTTTAAAAAATTTGACCACAATGCTGTGGCCTTGTTTTGAAGTTCCATCGCGGTCCCTCCGCTTTGCGCAGCCCTATGCTGCTGTTCTTGGTTGGTTTGGGTCTGCGCCTGCGCTGCGGAAAAACTGTTGATCCAGATCAAATTTCAAGTTTTATGCAGAAAAATAAAAGGCTTAGATAAATTTATCAGGTAAGGCCCCGGCGCTGGTCAAGGCCGACCAGTGGGTAAATCAATTGGCGCATTGACAAATATCAAGTGGCGACAAATAGTGCTCTGCTCAAGCAGCATGGGGAGTGCGGACTGAAAAATGCCTGATTCGTATCGACAGGAAGTCCGCGATCTTGCGCTGTTCTCCAACATGAAGTTGGAGAATTTCGAAACCCTCATGCGCGGTGCCTACGTTCAGAACTTCCCACCGCGCATTGATCTGAGTACAGAAGGCGAGACCCCCGATTTCCTGCATATTGTCATTTCCGGCTGCGTCGATCTGTTTTCGTCGTGGAATGGCCGTGAGACCAGCATGGCAACCGTGCGCCCGGTCTCCACGTTCATTCTTGCCGCGACTATCAACAACGCGCCCTATTTGATGTCCGCCAGAACGCTCGAAAAGAGCCGGATTGTCCTGCTGCCTTCGGAGGATGTTCGCGCGATCTTTGACAGGGACAGTGCTTTTGCACGGGCCATCGTAACCGAGCTTTCGCAATGTTACCGCGCCGTGGTCAAGAACACCAAAGATCTCAAGCTGCGCACTTCACTGGAACGCCTGGCAAACTTCATCCTGCGGCAGTGCAAACGCGCAGGAGCCCAGGAGTTCGACCTGACCATGGAAAAGCGCAGGCTGGCGTCGTTTCTGGGGATGACACCTGAGAACCTCAGCCGGGCGTTCAAGGGGCTTGAGCCTTATGGCGTGACGGTCAGGGGCGGCCACATCGTGATTTCCGATCTCGATGAGCTTGTGCGCTTCGCCCAGCCCAGCCCGCTTATCGACGACCATTCCACTTAAAGACTGGCGCCAAGACCTCAGATTGCCTTGGCAGGCTTGGCACGCAACAACAACGGGCCATAAAGAGCGGCAAAGCCGGCAAAGCTGAATATCCAAAGAACCGCAGAGACCGAATACAGCGGTGATGCAGCTGAGGGCCAGAGGCCCGCCGGAACCCGCACCAACGCGGCCGCAATGATCCCCACGTAAATCATTGTCGTCCTTGGACCGGCGGTCAGGGTCTGTCCGGTATGGCCCAAGGTGGCCCGTGTCATGACCGCAAGCGTCATCAGGCCAATGGCCCCTGCCATCCAAAGATGCTGAACGGCACCCAGCCCCGACAGCCCCGGTGCGAGGATTTCAGCGCCCAGAGCCAGTGCACCAAGAGGCACAAACAGATAGGCCACATGCAGAACAAAAACCAATGGTTCCGACACACACGACAGACCGGCCCATCGGCTCAGCCGGACAAGGTGGACCCCCCCCGTCGCGCCAAGCGCGACACCTGTCA
>CAXBKL010000137.1:0-9626 GCA_963976125.1 uncultured Sulfitobacter sp.
GCTACCGGGTCAGTTCTCAGCGGAAATCAACAGTCCTTGGCGCAGGTGGGATGGCTCCCGCACACGAAAACATTACGGCCTTTTGGAGACGTGCCGCTTCAGAGTACTTTGGAGCCAAAGTTCATGGATGGGCTTGCGTAGTTACAGACAATTTTTCGGTTTTGTCTGTAACAGCAATTGCGTGTCAAACTACTGCTAATGATGGTTTCCTGCAGCACGGCCCGATCGATGTCGATTCTGCGATATGTTCAAGTATTGGACCCTCTATACCAGTATAGAGGGTCCAATACTGTCGCTATACCGACAGAAGCAAAGACAGAAAGCTACGAGCTTGACGCTACTTTGCGACGATGAGCAGTTCAGGCATCTCCACTTGGTATGCGCGCAAGATTATGCGCTCAAATGGCGCAAACTTATGTGCTCAATGCTATGGCTAAGTGATTGATTCATGGTGCGCGAGGCGCAATATTACGCGCTTCCCTACACCTGGGAGGGCCATCATGACCGATCGGCTGACCGCGTTGCGCGGTGTGATGAAGAACCAAAACGTCGATCTGGTTGTGCTGGGGCCGGGTGCGCATCTGGCATGGTTGTTGGGGGTGCGACCACATGGTGACGAACGACCGCTGCTGTTCTGCATCAGCCAAAGTTATGCGGGTTTTCTGATGCCTGTTCTGGAAGCAGACAGCGCCCGGCAACATACGGATATGCCATTTCACACCTGGAACGACGAAGATGGCCCCGAAGCGGCGCTTGACGCGCTTCTGAGCGCGGCGGATGCGCAAAACGCGCGGCAAATTGTCTTGGACGAAACCATGCGGGCCGACTTCGCCGGGTTGGTTCAAGACACGTTGTTACAGGCCGGACGGCAATTTACCGCGACCACCGTGGGCGCCTTGCGGATGCGCAAGGACCAGCAGGAATATGAGACCCTCAAACGGAACGCGCTGGTTGCAGATGCGGCGATGCGGGCGGCCTGGGATCAGATGGCGGCGGGCATGACCGAAACCGAGGTCGCCACACTTGTGCGGGACAGTTTCCGCGAACAAGGGGCGACGCCGATGTTTTCCATAGTTGGCGCGGGGCCAAATGGCGCGTTTCCGCATCACCAGACAGGTGACACAGTGTTCAAGCCGGGTGACGCTGTGGTCATGGACATCGGCGGGGGCATGGCGGGATATTCCAGCGATATGACCCGCATGGCGGTGGTTGGAAAACCGCCCGAAGGTTACGCCGAGGTACATGCAATTGTCGAACGGGCGGTGCAAGCGGCGCTGGCCGTGGCAAAGCCCGGCATCAAGGCCCACGAAGTCGACGACGCCGCGCGTGGTGTGACCACGGATGCGGGTTACGGCGACTTTTTTGTTCACCGGACCGGGCACGGCATGGGGGTCGAAATACACGAGCCCCCCTATCTGACCGCCACATCCCAGACGGTGCTGGACGAAGGTATGGTTTTTTCAATCGAACCGGGCATTTACCTGCCGGGGCGCTTTGGTATCCGGTTGGAGGACATCGTGATCCTGCGCAGCAACGGACCCGAGATATTCTCCGAATTGCCGCGGGATCTGAGGGTGATCTGAATTAGGGCCAGTGACCTATGGATCCGGGTTTCCAGCAGGATCTGGGAGCACTCCAATGGCGGTGTTCCACTGTGTTGCCGATGCCGCACATCTCGGCGGAGATCTGGGTGCAGCAAAATCCGCCGCTGACACTCCGGTTTTCACCCCAGCCCATTGCGTGCGACATATGCCGCCAGATCCAGAATCAGCTGCCCGCGCGCCCGCGCGATGGCCGCAGGGCCGCCCTTAGGGTCAAAGGTGACGGCGAGGTCAAACAGGCCTGACCTTTCCCGCCGACCATCGCCAACGGCCACGAAATACTGACCGGAGGCGCGGAACGATCCCCCGGTGGTTGCGACCAATTCGGCAAACCTGATCTCAAGTCGCGCGTCGGGTTGGGTTTCGAATGGCCAGGGTTCCGATGCGACACGGCGGCCTGACATTCGCGCCAGATTCTGGGTCAGCTCCAATGCGACGGCACGTTCTGGCGCATCCGCCCACAACACCTTGGACGAGCTTGTCAGGGTGCCGTCATCGGTCTGTGTATGAATTTCATCCGCTGCGGCATAGCTGGGCAACGATACGTCCCGCACCTCGACCGCCCCGAATGCGATGCGCACCTTTTCGGTCACCGCCGGGGTGCGGACGGCAAAGCTCTGCGATGTGCCACAGGCCGCCAGAAATGTCAGGGCGGCAAGGGTCAGGATCAAGCGGATCAGGGTCATGGTCTAGCGTCCCAGCAACAATGAGTTCGGATTACGTTCAATGGTCCGGGCAAGGGACGCAAGCGCATCCGCCGCCTTTTGGATGTCGCGCAGCGTGGCCTGCGCGGTGCGGCTGAGTTCGTCGCCCTTGTCATAGCCCTCGATGGTCCGGCTGGCCTGTACAAACAGACGGTTCAGGCGTTCCACGATGTCGGGAAGGTCTTCGACCGATACGGCAATGCTGTCTGCGGCGTTGCGCGCCGAGGCGAGCGTCTGGTTCACATTGTCGATCACGCCGCCTTCGCGCAATTCCTGCAGCGCATAGTTCACCTCGTCAAACGCGCGTTTCAATGAACCGGGCAAGGCGCGGGCATCTGTGCTGCTAATCAGGGTGTCGGCAGATTTGGTCAGGTCGGTCAGTTCGCGCAGCAACTCCTCAACTTCAAGCGATTCCGCCCGTGCCGCGATGCGCTGGATTTGGCTGACCAATTCCGGAACCCCCTCTATGGACGAACTGATGTTTGCCGTTGCGTCCGCTGCATCATCCAACACCTGATTCAGGCGCTCCGTGATCTGTGGTAGTTGTTCCGACGTCGTGGCAATGGTTTCGGCCGCTGTGCGTGCGGAAGTCAGCGTTTGGGTAATGTTCTCCACCATCCCGCCCGCGCGCAATTCGGCCAACGTGGTGTTGACCTTTTCAATCGCATCCCTCAGCGCTCCGGGCAAGGCAACCGTGTCATCAGAGCCGATGATACCTTCGGCGGCGTCAAGCAAGGCGGTCACCTCGGTGACCAACTCCTCTATGTTCAGGGCTTCGGCCTTTTGCGCCACGGCGCGCAGATCGGCAATCAATTCAGGCACCCCGTCAAGTGTCATGGTCACGGTCTCGGCGGTTTCGGCAACGGCATCGACCGCAACAACCAGCCTTTCGGCCAACCGCTGTTGTTCAAGTTGCGCAACAAGGCTTTCGACCCGGACAAGCGTCGCGTTCAAGGCAACAGGTATGTTCTGCACGTCCTTTGAGGTCACCAATCCCTGCAACTCGGCCAGCAGGACGCGCACATCCTGCGGCGTTTCGCGCAGGTCAGGATCCGAGACAAGCGCCTCTGCGGAATCAAGGAACGTGATGGCGCTGTTCAGCAATTCCTCGATCGGGAGGTTATTGATCCGGCTGAACATGCCCTCGACCGTTGCAGAGGCATCCGTTGTCAAGCTTTCCGTCGTCGGGATTTGCGGCAGCCCATCGCCCCCTGTGGATAGCCCGATTGCGGGATCGCCTCCCGCCAGCACCAGCTCCACCTTCAACCCACCGGTCAGCAGGCTGGCCGAAGCAAGGCGCGCGCGCATTCCGTTTGAAACGCGCTCTTCCAGAAAGCGGAGCGCATTGGCCGCGTCCACGTCTCCGGGCAGGCCAAGGCGGGCGGGCTGGATCGACAGGTTCACTTTCAACCGCACGCGGCTGTCCCCATATACCTCAGGGTCCACGATACCCGACAGGGCCTCGACCTCGCCAATACGAAGGCCGCTCAGCTCAACAGGGGCACCTACGGCCAGACCAGCAATATTGTCGTCAAAGATGACACTGACTTTGAGGGGCTCCACTTCGGACGCGTTAAAGACCGAGTTGCGGGCGGTTTCCTTGTCGGGGAAAATCTCAAATACGATTCCGTCGCGCGCCGGGGGGCCGCCCGAAACAAATGTGTCAAAGGTAATGCCCCCCCCCACCAGCGTGGCCAGCGAGGAAAAGTCGATTTCGGCCCCGGCAGGGCCGATTGAGACGCTGAAGCCGGATACATCCCAAAACCGGGTAGATTCGTTGACCAGGCTGCGGTGCTCGTCGAAAATCAACGCCTCGACAATGGCAGTGCCGTTGCGCGGGTTGATCTTGGCCCGGCCGACGCGACCGACCTCGATCCCCCGGTAGAGGATCGGCGCGTTGTCGGTCAGCTGACCATTGGCCACCGTGCGAAAGGCGATCTCCAGTCCCGACTGGCCGGGGCGGATCAATGGCGGATCCGACGCGCCCTGAAAACGGTCCCGGAAGGTGCCGACCTCGTCATCCCATGACCCCTGGATGTGCACACCGCTCAACACCGTGCTCAGCCCGCTGATCCCCTGAGCGGTGACCTCTGGTCGAACAATCCAGAAAACGGACGTGTTGTCGATGTAGGGGGCCACATCCTTTTCCACCCGGACGGTTGCCTTGACCCGGGCCAACCCTTCGGAAAACCCGACCTTTTCGACCACCCCGACTGTCACATCGCGGTATTTCAGTTCTGTCTCGCCCGCAGAGATGCCAGCACCGTTTTCAAATTCGATGACGATCAGCGGACCGCGATCCGAATAGGTCTGCCACGCGATGCCAAGGGCAACAGCAAGCGCCACCAATGGCAGAAGCCAGACGAAGGAAGCACCGCTCAGAAACGCCTTGCGGGCCGGTGACACAGCAACCTCAGGCAGATCATCATTCATCCCGGTCTGCCTCCCCCCTGTTGGTTTGAATATCCCATATCATGCGGGAATCAAACGCCTGCGCCGAAAGCATCGTGAATATGACCGACAAGGCAAAAAAGAAACTTGCCATCCCAGGATTGATTGATGCCAGTGTCTTGAGTTGCACCAATGCCGACAAAATCGCAACGACAAAGATGTCGATCATCGACCAGCGCCCGATGTATTCCACCACCTCGTAGATCACCTGCCGCAGGCCCTTTGACAACGCGGTGTGGCGCTTTAGCGTAATGGCAAGAAAGGCAATGGCCCAGAATTTGCCGAGCGGGATCACGACAGAGGCAAAAAGGATGATGGCCGCCACGCCATAGTTGCCATAATGGGCCAGATCGACCGCGCCGCCAATGATGGTGCTTTCGTCGACCTGCAACACCGTCTGAGTGCGCAACATCGGGTAGAGGTTCGCAGGAATGTAGCAGATCACCCCCATGATCCAGAACGCCCACACCCGTTGCAGGCTGAGCGGATCACGAGAGACCAGCCGATGACCACAGCGGCCACAGGTATCGGCGCCCAACGGCCACGCCTTGGTGCAGCGGCGACAGGCAACAATGCCGATGTCGCGGGCGCTTACGACGTTTTGGGATGTTCCAGACGATACCATACTGACCATTTACACATGAAGCTGTCTTGGGCGATGACAAGCACGACGAGGATGCCGAACATCCAGAAAGCGGGGCCAAATCCCAGTTGCGCCAGATCGGCAACCTTGACCAGCGCCACCGCACATCCGATGGCGAAGATTTCCGCCATCGACCAGGGGCGCAGCGCCTCGGACAGGCGGAATGCTGGGATGGCGTGCCGCGCGGCGGGACGGTCCAGCACCACAGGGATAAGCACATAGAGGGTCAACAATACGCGCAGCATCGGGATAAAGATGATAAGTGCGGCGGTGGTCAGCGACAGAACGATCATTGGCCCGTCGGTAAAGGCCAGGGCGGCATCCAGGATGGACACTGCATTCCTGTTTCCCGCCGCATCAATCGTCAGGAACGGAAATACCGCCGCACCTGCGATCAGGAACAGCACCGCAAAGGCGACCGCGATGATCTGCAGGCCCGCATTGCGGCGCGGCGCGATCAGCACCTTGTGGCATCGTTGGCACGTGGCCCGTTCGCCGTTGGCGGGTTTCTTGAACCGGTAGACCGCATCGCATTGCGGACACACGATCAGATGATCGAGCGCCCCTTCTGTGCCTATGTCTGCAAAGTCCCTCATGGAGGCAGACTACTGCATCTGTGGGGCAGGGGGAACAGGTGGGGATTTCCGGGGCCTGGCCACCGGACCTGCCCCGTCCCGGTCATGGGCCGGGACCGCCACGTTACCCGCGCAGGCCCGCAAACCGGGGCGCAACCCCTGACTGCAACACACCCGCGCGCCGCTGCAACGCACCACGCTGCGCCATATGCGGATGATCCGCCGCCTCCGAGAACGTCAAAACCGGGGTGACGCAGGCGTCCGATCCCTCAAAATGCGCGGCCCACGCGTCGCGCGACCGGGTGGCAAAAATGACGGCCAACTCCGCTGTCCGCGCCGCCCAAGTGGCCTTGTCGTTCTGGTCCGCCCGGTAGCTTTCCGGCAGGTCCAGCTTGTCCAGCAGTATCGCATAGAACTGCGGTTCCAGTGCGCCCACGGCCACGAATTTCCCGTCCGAGCAGGTGTAACATCGGTAAAACGGTGCCGCCCCGTCCAGCCAATTGTCGCCGCGCGTCTCATTCCATTTCCCCTGCGCCAGCATCCCGTGGATCAGCCCCATCATTGCGGGCACCCCATCGACCATCGCAGCGTCCACGACCTGCCCTTTGCCCGTCACGCCGCGTTCGATCACCGCCGCCAGAATGCCAAAAATCAGGAACATCGAGCCGCCGCCATAATCCGCCACAAGATTGAGCGGCTGCACCGGTGGGGTATCGGGCGCGCCCATCGCGTGCAGCGCTCCGGTCAGCCCCAGATAATTGATGTCATGCCCAGCGACATGGGCCAACGGCCCGTCCTGACCCCATCCGGTCATGCGCGCGTATATGGTTCTTTGCGGGCAGGTTTCTGGCCCCAGTCCCAGCCGTTCCATCACACCAGGGCGGAAGGCTTCGATCACTACGTCATATTCGGCGATGAGCCGCAGCGCCTCTTGCAACCCTTCGTCGGACTTCAGGTTCAGCACCACAGATGATTTGCCCCGCCGATTGATGTCCGTCGGATCATCCGCAGGTGCGCTGCGATCCACGGTCAGGACGTGCGCGCCCAGATCAGCCAGCAATTGTCCGGCCAGTGGCGCAGGCCCCAGTCCTGAAAACTCCAGCACCTTCAGCGATGCAAGTGGTCGTTTGGTCATGCTGCCCCCGGTATCATAACTTCGCGTGCGCCTTCGACAAAATCGTCGATGCTCAAATGCCAGACCGTCCCCGGCCACCGCAACTCCATCTCGCGTTTACGGGGGCGGTAGACGGCGGTGTAAAGCGTGCCGAACCCGGCGTTGAACGCCGTAGAATAGAGTGGCGGTTTAAGGAAGGCGTTGATGAATTTCTCTTCGGGGTCTTTGTGCATGCGCAGGCGGTTCAGCAAGTACCGCTCACGCTCAACCGTGGCCGTAAACCGCGCGTGGCTGACCCATTCGACACTTTCCTGGTGATTTGTTGCAACGGCGGCATGGGTGATTACCGTATCCCGATCCGGTGCCATCATCGCCGTGGCATAGTTCCGTTTCCGGTCCAGAACGGTGACATTGTAGCTCATGTGTGTCGGCACACGGGCCAGCACTGCAACCGCGTCATCGGTTGTTTTGCAGGTCTGCAGCACATAGCGCAGGATCAGCGGCACACCAAACCCTTCGCCCACCACGCGCCGCCCGCCGAAAGTCAGCGATATGCACAGGCCCGCGTCGTTCACCCCGTCAACCAGCCCCCAAAGGCCGTCAGAGGTGCCCAGCACCCGGCGGCCCTGCCAGTTGGTGTTCAGCACCAGTTGGTCAAAGGCGTTGGGGTTGTAGTCGTAGTTGCGCACCATGACTGGTTCCTTGCCCGCCCAGATCGCCTGGGAACAACCTGAAAGATAAGCTGGCGGGTTGTAGAAACTCAGAAACCGCGCGGCCAGATCGCCGCCGCCCGCCAACGCGCAGAGTGTGTCGTAGAGCGGCATCATTTCAGGCATATGAGTGTTCAACGCCCGGCGGCATTCCGCATAGGTCGGGCGCGCGGCTTCACCCTCACGCAGCCACCACACGCGGTAGTCGGACCAGTATTCCGCGAAAAGCCCGGCCCATTTCGGACCGGGCGTTTCTTCGTGTAGCGCGCGCCAGTACATCGGTACCTTTCAGTCTAATATTTGCCCCGCCACCTCACACCTGACGGCGGGAGGCCCGGACCAGGTCCGGAGCGGGTGGTTCTGTTCCTTTATCCGTTCAAAGGATCTTGAACGCAGGGTCGGCCAGTTCGGGACCAGCCTGTGCCGTGGGCAATGGTTGTCCCTCAACACCGGATTTGATCCCGTGAATCCACTTTTTCGCCCGCTCATTCAACTGGAATGATTTGGTCATGGACCGCCCGCGCGTCACCAAAATACCAATGTCGGCCCCTTCATAGCGATAGTCACCTGGTTGCAGGATGCGCAGGAAGAACGCTTCGTTCTCTGATTCTACCGCGCGGCGGTGGTAATCAAAACGGTCCCAGATCACGCTGCCGTCTTCGCGCATCTTATAGATGCCGGTTTCAGGCGATTGCGTGCAAATATCGACGCTGTCATCGGTATGCTTGATCACCATCTGCGACCAGCTGTCGATATTGGCGGCATCGGCCCAGCGGCCGTTTAATTCATCCACATCCAGGTTGAATTTCTTTTTGGAGAATTCGAGCAGGTGGAACAGGAACAAGGGCGCATCCGCATGGGCAAAGGCGGCGTGGTTGGTCATGGAGGACGCCCCAGTGATGCGCGGGTTCAATTCGCCAAGCCACAGATCGCCGGTTTTCTTGTCGATCAGGAAATCCAGTTCAAAATAGCCGCGATAGCCTTCCTTGCGCAATTGTTCACCAAACTTGAAGGTCAATTCACGGGCCTGCTCGCGCACCTTTGGCGGGAATGCAGTGGCAAGGATTTCATTGCCGCACCACCCACCGCGATAAGGGGTCAGTTCCTTGAAACCGACCAGTTCGGTCATCAGGGGGCCAACAATTGTGCCTTCCTTGGTTGCGCAGGCCTCAATCGCGGCGCCCCGGCAGTCGATCCGCTTCATGATCTTGATCTCGCCCTCGCCGATGATCTCGGATTCATGACGACGGAAGTCGGCTTCGGATTTGATAAAGAACGTGGTGTGGCCGCTGTCGCCAAAGGCGGATTGCAGCACCAGGTCATGACCGATACCGGCCTTGTCGCAGGTTTTGCGCAGATCGTCGTAGGATTTTACCTCGGCCAGAACGTTTGGCACGGACGGCACACCAGCCTTGTTGCCGATGCGCACGGTTTCGATCTTGTTGTCCATCGACTGGCGCAGTTTGGCCTTGGGGAACCAGACGGTAGCGCCCAACTCCTTGCTCAACCGCTCGGTTTCTTCGTCAAACATCAGGAACACAAATTTTGGCTTGCCGCCGCGCCGCTTGATGAAATCAATTACTTCCTTGTGCTGCAACAGGTAGTTGTTGATGTCCTCGATCGACTGGAATTCTGCATGGGGTTGTTCAGAAGGGCAGAACACGTTGGGATGTTTGCCACCGTAGCAGTCGATGTAGCAGATGTATTTGAAATTCTTGACCCATTCATCCAGGCCCAACAGGTTGAAGTTGGTCGCCGAGATGAAATAGACGGGGTCTTCGTTTCGGTGAAAGAACCGGCGGATTTCCGAGATATTCTTGAGAACAGT
>CAXBKL010000138.1:0-9320 GCA_963976125.1 uncultured Sulfitobacter sp.
ATCAGGCGAAAGTTTGCCCCAAAGCTGGGGGATGACAGCGACAGTCTGGAACAGATGACCGGTGTGATTATCCGCCAGACAGGCGACCTGCGCCGTATCGTTGATGAATTTTCCAAATTCGCCCGCATGCCGGAGCCCGAAACCTCGCAGCAGAACCTGACCCAACTGATCCGCGATGCGGTGTTGCTGCAACAGACTGGTCAGCCGGATGTGACAATTGCGCTGGCCTTGCCTGATGATCCTGTCATGGCTGAAATTGATGCGACGATGATTTCACAGGCACTCACAAACTTGATCAAGAACGCGGGGGAAGCCATTGAAACCCTGGTTAAAAAAGGCCAATCGGACGGTGCGCCGCCGCGCATAGAGGTCACGATGACTACAACCCCGTCATCGGCAGTGGTCACCATTGCGGACAACGGCGTTGGCCTGCCCGAGGACCGTGCGCGGTTGTTTGAACCCTATGTCACGACCCGCAGCGAAGGGACCGGGCTTGGCCTGCCCATCGTCAAGAAGATCATTGAAGAGCACGGCGGCACCCTGACGCTCGACCATGCACCGATATTTGAAAACCAAACCCATTATGGCGCAATGGCGGTGATGACATTACCGATCCTCGCGCCGACCGGACAGCCAACGAGTGGAGACATCACATGAGCGACATTCTGATTGTGGACGACGAACGCGACATTCGCGAATTGATCTCGGACATCCTGCAGGACGAAGGCTTTACCACCCGCCTTGCGGGCAATTCCGACGATGCAATGTCCGAGATCAACGCCGAACCCCCGGCGCTGATGATCCTGGACATCTGGCTCAAGGACAGCCGCATGGACGGGATCGACATCCTCAAGACTGTCAAGCGCGATAATCCGGATGTGCCGGTTGTAATCATCTCGGGCCACGGCAACATTGAAATTGCCGTCGCCGCGATCAAGCAGGGGGCCTATGACTTTATCGAGAAGCCGTTCAACATTGATCAGCTTCTTGTGGTGATCCGGCGTGCGATGGAAACCTCGCGTCTGCGCCGGGAAAACCAGACCCTCAAGCGCCGCGATCTGACCGGTACCGAAATGTTGGGCAATTCCGCCGCCTATCGCGCATTGACTGCGCAGTTGGACAAGGTGACCAAATCCAATGGCCGTGTGATGCTGACCGGACCTGCCGGCGCCGGCAAGGAAGTGGCGGCACGCTACATCCATGCCAATTCCAACCGGGCCTCCGCGCCTTTTGTCACCGTCAATTGCGCCGGGGTCGAACCGGACCGGATGGAAGAGGTTCTTTTCGGGCGAGAGACAGCAGATCGGGGTATTGAGCCAGGATTGCTTGAACAGGCGCATGGCGGCGTGATCTATTTCGATGAGGTTGCCGACATGCCGATGGGCACCCAGTCCAAGATATTGCGGGTGCTGGTGGACCAACAATTCACCCGTGTCGGCGGTAACGACAAGGTGCGGGTTGATCTGCGGGTCATTTCCTCGACCAACCGCAACCTGGAAACGGAAATCCAGGCAGAGACCTTCCGACAGGAGCTGTTCCATCGGCTCAACGTGGTGCCAATTGCCGTGCCGTCGCTGGAAGAGCGCCGGGAGGATATTCCGCTTCTTGCGTCCCATTTCATCGAGGAATTCAATGCAACTCAGGGGCTGACCAAACGGGTTCTGACCGAAGACGCCACCGCGCTTTTGCAAACGATGGTGTGGCCGGGCAATGTGCGCCAGTTGAAAAACCTGATCGAACGCGTGCTGATTCTGGGGGATGGTACCGGGCCGATCGAGGCGCGCGAGTTGCCGGGCGAAGAGGACAGCAGCGAAGAGGAAGGCCGCGTGGTTCTGTCCGGTGCGCTGGCGACCTTGCCGCTGCGCGAGGCCCGAGAAGCGTTCGAGCGTGAGTATCTTTTGACCCAGATCAACCGTTTTGGCGGCAACATCAGCCGCACCGCCAATTTTGTCGGCATGGAACGCTCGGCGCTGCACCGGAAACTGAAATCACTTGGCGTTGTCACGTCCGCCAAGTCCGGCGTCCGGGTCGCCCATGTCGACGATGATGCAGAGGCCTGAGCACGTCCTTTGGGTTTGCTATGGCGCGGAAACTGGAAACATGCGGGCGGGCTGACCCTTCAACCTGTGCCGGGGTCTGCAAGCGCATCAACACCCTGCATCTTGCGCTTAGGCAACATGACGGATGAACGCCCGGTTTTCTGTTCTGGCTTACTCAAGGGCCGCATAATGCGCCTGCACGAGGATCTTGGTACATTGGATCAGTGATTTGATAGGGAACTCTTTTTCCTGTGCGGGGCCGCGCCGATGTCACCGGCTACGACGTGCACCGGTGGTTTCCTGGCTTTTATCCACAGTATTTTCAGGCCAAAACGGGCGCGCCAGAACATCCACCTGATGTGTGATCCCCCTTGCCATGCCGCGAAAACTCGCCTCTAAGGAGGCTCAGTCGACACAGGTGCCGGCGCGCAGGCGCCGCCAGTCACCCAAGGGGACGCATATGAAGGTTATCATTTGCGGTGCAGGCCAGGTCGGGTGGCAGATTGCCCGCCACCTGAGTGGTGAGCGCAACGACGTCACCGTCGTGGACAGCAATGCCGATCTGGTACGCAGCGCTACCGAAACGCTGGATGTGCAGGGTGTCGCCGGTTTTGCCAGCTATCCCGACGTGCTGGAGCGTGCCGGAGCGCGGGATGCCGAAATGATTATCGCCGCCACCCATTCCGACGAGGTCAACATGGTCACCTGCCAGGTGGCCCATTCGGTTTTTGGTATCAATCGCAAGATTGCCCGGCTGCGGAGCCAGTCCTACCTTGATGCGATCTATTCCGACCTTTATCGGCGCGATCACATGCCGATCGACGTGGTCATCAGCCCCGAAAAGGAAGTTGCCGCAGCTGCGTTGCAGCGGCTGTCGGCCCCGGCGGCCTTTGATACCGAGACCTTTATGGATGGCGAGGCGCATCTGCTTGGCATCACCATCGAGGAAGAATGCCCGGTGGTGAATACACCGCTGCGCCAGCTGACCGACCTTTTTTCGACGCTGCGGGCAATGGTGGTCGGTGTGCGTCGGGACGGGACGCTTTTTGCGCCTGAACCCAAGGATCAGCTTTTTGTCGGCGATGATTGTTATGTGTTTTGCCACCGCGATGACATTGCACGCACAATGGAGGTGTTTGGCAAGAAAAACTCCAAGCAGGAACGTGTGGTTCTTGTGGGGGGCGGCAACGTCGGATTGGCCGTGGCCCAGCATCTTGAGGCGGGTCCGCACCGCATCCGCACCAAGATCATTGAAAAGTCGCGTAAATGTGCCGAACGGGCAGCCGAGGCGCTGGAACGCACGATTGTTCTGCATGGCGATGGTCTTAACGCGGCGCTGCTGGCCGAGGCGGGGATCGTGCGCGCCGATGCGATGCTGGCGGTGACCGATGACGACAAGACCAACATGCTGGCCTGTGTTCGTGCCAAGGCCGAGGGCTGCGATTATGTGATCGCGCTTATTAATGATCCGACCCTTGTGCCCCTGTTGACGCCTCTGGGGATCGACGCCTACATCAACCCCCGCGCCACCACGGTCAGCTCGATCTTGCGACATATCCGTCATGGCCGCGTGCGGGCGGTCTATTCCATCGGCGATGCCGAGGCCGAAGTGATCGAGGCGGAAGTCCTGTCGACTTCTCCCATCGCGGGCCGCAAATTGTCCGAGATCGAATTCCCCGAAGGGGTGCTGGTCGGGATGTTGCGCAAAGGCAAAAAGGTGTTGCGTCCGCAGGGCCAGACCCGCATCGATGAGGGCGATGTGATCGCGGTCTTTGTCATGGCCGAGGATGTGCCACGTGTTGAACAACTCATGCAGGTTTCCATCGACTTTTTCTGATCCTTGAACCGGAGCGCCAGGCTTGGCCAAATCCACTACCCTGAAAACCCAGATCCTGTCGCTGCCGCTGTTCTTGCTGATTTTCGGCTTTGCCGCAGCCTCGATGATTGTGCCAGCGGTGCACGGTCTGGTGTTGAATGACCACGAAGCCGCGCGGGCATTCTTTTACGCGGGGCTGCTGGGCCTGATCTGTTTTGCGTTGATTGCGGTTGCGCATGTGGGCCGGGCACCGCGTCTGGGGGCATTGGGGCCGCTTTTGTCCTTGTTTTCGGCCTTTGTCGTGCTGCCGGGGTATCTTGCCGTGCCCTTTGTGGAGGCGCTGCCGACGACGCGGCCGATCCATGTCTATTTCGAAATGGTCAGCGCCGTGACCACAACGGGTGCCACCATGTTTCAGGATCCCGAACGGCTGAGCCCGACCTTGCATCTGTGGCGTGCACAGGTCGGCTGGATGGGGGGGCTGTTGATGTGGATCGCGGCCTCGGCCATTCTGGCCCCGTTGCATCTGGGCGGTTTCGAAGTGACCGCGCAGGCCGAACCGGGCCGGCGTGAGGCAAACGTCAACACGACCATGCCGGTGAACCACCGCAACCGGCTGGTCCGGATCATGCGCACGCTGGTGCCGATCTATGCGGGGCTGACCCTGCTGCTATGGCTTTTGCTGCTGGCAGGGGGGGCTACACCGCTTGTCGCGGTCAGCCATGCGATGTCTGTCATGGCAACATCGGGCATTTCCCCGGTCGGCGGTGCGCAGGCGTCCGGTACCGGGGTCAGTGGCGAAATTGTCATGGCGCTTTTCATGCTCTTTGCCCTGTCTCGTCTGACCTTTTCTAAAGACACGGTGACAGCCACTCAGGGCGGTCTTTTGACTGACCCGGAGTTCCGGATCGGGCTTCTGGTCATCATCGCGGTGCCGGTGATCCTGTTTGGCAGGCATTTCATCGGGGCCTATGACGTGGCGGCGATGGAAAGCATATCCCAGGCTCTGCTGGCGCTTTGGGGGTCTGTCTTTACGGTGTTGTCGTTTCTGACAACCACCGGATTTGTGTCCGAACATTGGGCGGAATCACAGACCTGGTCCGGTTTGGAGACGCCGGGATTGATTCTGATGGGGCTGGCGCTCATTGGGGGCGGGGTCGCGACAACGGCTGGTGGCGTCAAACTGCTGCGGGTCTTTGCGTTGTATCAGAACGGCGTGCGCGAAATGGAGCGGTTGGTCTATCCCCATTCTGTCAGTGGGGCAGGGGCCGCAGGCCGACGTCTGCAAAGTAACGGAGCCTTCATTGCCTGGGTCTTTTTCATGCTGTTTGCCCTGTCATTGGCCGGTGTGAGCCTGTTGCTGACCTTGACGGGTGCCAGTTTTGAGGAGGCGATTGTTTTGACGGTGGCCATGTTGTCAACGACCGGCCCTCTGGTCGATTTCAGCATCGAGACCCCAATCATCCTGATAGAATTGAGTACCGCTGCGAAACTGGTGCTCTGCGGGGCCATGGTTCTGGGGCGGTTGGAAACCCTCGCCATCATTGCCCTTTTGACACCGGATTTGTGGCGCGCCTGATGGAATGGACACCGCCATACGCCAGCGTACCTGTGGCGCACCTGTCACTGATCGGCGTCAATTCGGGGCTGTGGCCGGATATTGGGGGTGGAAACTCCGGATAAGGCGTTCCATACTCTTGACAAAAGGGGGGGCCCGCCGATTGGGTGCCAGCAAAAAAAGAGCGAGACAAGCCAATGGCGTCTGATAGACAGAACCTTCAGGATGCGTTCCTTAACCACGTTCGCAAGACCAAGGTACCGGTTACGATCTTCTTGATCAACGGTGTCAAACTTCAAGGTGTCATCACCTGGTTCGATAATTTCTGCGTTCTGCTGCGCCGTGATGGCCAATCGCAGCTTGTTTACAAGCATGCCATTTCGACCATCATGCCGAGCCAGCCGATCAGCCTGTACGAGGGCGAAGACGCTTCTTGAGCAAGGCGCCCTTCCAGATCGACGAGACGGAAGGCCCCCCGGTGACACGGGCCTGGGTGGTGCATCCTGACATCCGTTCAAATCAAAATCGGCGGGATCCGAAGGCCGCTCTGGCAGAAGCGGTCTCGTTGGCGCGGGCTCTGCCTCAGCTTGACGTTGTAGGGAGCGACATTGTGCCCCTCCGCCAGGTCAGCGCGGGAATGCTGTTCGGGTCCGGCAAGATCAATGAAATAAAAGAAAAACTGCACGATGCCGAGGTTGAACTTGTGCTGGTGGACGGGCCTGTCAGCCCGGTGCAGCAGCGCAACCTGGAAAAGGCGTGGCAGGTCAAGCTGCTGGACCGGACCGGGCTGATTCTTGAGATTTTCAGCGACCGTGCAGCCACCCGCGAAGGGGTTTTGCAGGTCGAGATGGCGGCGCTGAACTATCAGCGGACCCGACTGGTCCGAGCCTGGACCCATCTGGAACGCCAGCGCGGCGGGCTGGGTTTTGTCGGGGGGCCCGGAGAGACACAGATCGAAGCAGACCGCCGCGCGATTGATGAACAACTGGTCAGGTTGCGCAGGCAATTGGAAAAGGTTGTCAAGACGCGGGCGCTGCACAGGGCGGCGCGTGCCAAGGTGCCCTATCCGATTGTTGCCCTTGTGGGATATACCAATGCGGGCAAGTCGACGCTGTTCAACCGTCTGACCGGGGCGGAAGTGATGGCCAAGGACATGCTTTTTGCCACGCTGGACCCCACGATGCGCAGTCTCGCGCTGCCCGATGGGCCAGAGATCATCCTGAGCGATACGGTGGGGTTCATTTCTGATCTGCCAACCGAGTTGGTTGCAGCCTTTCGGGCAACGCTGGAAGAGGTGTTGGCCGCCGATCTGATTTGCCACGTCCGTGACATCAGCCATGCGGAAACCGAAGAACAGGCGCGGGACGTGCGCGAGATTCTGGCGTCCCTGGGGGTTGCAGAGGATACCCGTACCTTCGAGGTCTGGAACAAGGTCGATTTGTTGAGCCCCGAGGCCGCCGACGCGGTGCGTGCACGGGCGCAGCGCGACCCGGATGTTCTGGCCATTTCCGCAATCGATGGTGAGGGGCTGGAAGCTTTGCAACAAACGATTGCCGAGGCGCTGCAGGGCGCCGTGCGCGAGGCAGAGTTGCATCTGAGCTTTGCACAGGGACGGCAACGTGCCTGGTTGTTTGCGCAAGACGTCGTGAAGCGGGAACGACAGACTGATGATGGGTTTGATCTGACCGTGCGGTGGTCGGCCAAGCAGGAAGCGCAATATCTCAAGGTGTGAGGGATCATAATTTATTGAGAAATTATGGTCCGGAAAATTCGAATTTTCCGGGGCCCGCGCCATATCAATGGCAATCCTTTAGCAGTCTCGAAAAACCAGACGCGTCAAGACTTTGTGAACACCTGATTTCAACCGGTCAGGGAATGCGCGGTTTACGGTGATTTCGGAAGTGTGTTTCGGCGCGGAGCGTAAATATGACCTTGATAATTCTGTATGTGGCAACGGCCCTGATTTTCCTTACCGTCGACTATGTTGGCCTGAGCTATCTGGTAAAGCCGGTGTTTGAAAAGGACATAGCCCATCTGATGATCGAGGATATTCGTCTGGCGCCGGCGGCGGTGTTTTATGCCTTTTTGGTGGCCGTCCTGGTGTGGTTTGTTTCCTGGCCGGCGTTGGTGCAGGACAGGGGGCTGTTGTGGGTGCTGGGAAATGCCGCCCTGATCGGGGCGCTGGCCTATGGCACTTTCGAGTTCACCGCATTGACGATCCTGAAAGACTGGACCTGGCGGATGGTCTGGACGGATGTGATCTGGGGTACGGTGCTTACCATGGTTTCGGCCGCGGGCGGGGTATGGGCAGTGCGGCTGATGGGGTAGGGGGCCAGCCCCCATCGGCCCTGGGCCGATTCCCCCGGAGTTTTTCGCGGCCTTATGTATCAAGCGCACCAACAATATAGCTGAACAATCGGGCGATTGTGAATCATCATACCGCCATGCAGGATAGAACAATCAACAGCGCTCTGCTGGCGCTCAGGAAGCAGATCATACGCGGCGAACTGGACGGGTTGGGGCATGTTGAGGCATTGCTTGCCTTGCGTGGGGTCCATCCGCCGCGTGTAATGCTTGCCAAGCGCAGGGACGTGGCGAAGCGGGGGCATATGCGGGTGTGGTTACTGGACGCGCTCAGAATTCGCCCAATGCGTCTAGCCGAACTGATTGAAGTCGTGCGCTTGCACCAACCCGATGTTCCCTTTGACCGGATCAGTAAGCGTACCAGTAATGTGCTTTGGAAGATGCGCCGGAACGGATTTATTGTGAATGAGCGGCGTGTGTGGAGGCTGGCCCCGTAAGGCGGGGCTGTGGGCCGGATGGGCGTTTGTGGGGGCTGGCCTGACACAATTTGACGCACCGTCCCGCACCATTTTTTGCATTTCGGTAATGACACGTTATCTTAAACGTGGGAAACGAAGCTATGTTTGATGATTGGGAACCCATAGGCGCAAAGGCTGTCGCGCGCTGGTTTGTGAACCACGCCGACCGCGATGCAGGTGAGGCTATCACTCAGTTGAAGCTTCAAAAGTTGGTATATTATGCAGACGCCTGGTTTCTTGCGAATTTTGATAAGCCACTGATTCAAGAAGACTTTGAGGCATGGGCGCACGGTCCCGTAGTCCGTTCATTGTACGCAAAATATCGCAACAAAGGCTGGGAGGCTTTGGCCCCTGAGACAGGTCCGGGAGTCCCTCAAGATGTTGAAGGTTATCTCGAAGCTGTGTTTGAGGAGTATGGCCAATATGGGGCCAAGAAGCTCGAAAAAATGACGCACAGTGAACAGCCGTGGCTAGACGCGCGCGGAGGTTTGCCACCTGAGGCTGCATCAGATACGAAAATTTCGAAACTATTGATGCGGAACTACTATGGCGGCAAAATCGAGAAAAAACCGATCAAAGCCCTTCAAGATCAACGCAGGGCAGCCGGAAGGTAGCCCAGTAGTCAAGGCACCTGCGAACCTCGGCGGGGGGAAGCAACCCGCGAGCGTTAATTTGAGGTATTTTCAGCGCGCAAATGAGTGTTTTTCAAAGTGGCAGCCAAAAGAGCTCAGGGCGTTTTCTGGGTTTGTCGAAAAGATGGCGACCAAGACAGAAAGCCAAGTTACTGCAGTTACACAGACTTGCCACTCACACAAAGGCGCCACGAGCAAGAAACTACCATCCTCAGTTAGCAAAGACGTTAGAATGTATAGCCTTGATGTTGGCCCCAAAGGCAGAGTTCACGGCTTCTTTTCAAAAGGCACTTTCTTTTTGGTATGGATCGACCGGGAAGGTGGTATTCTTGGTCACTAAGCCGCTCGCTGCCAATACCCTTTCCAATTGCGCGACACAGGCGCTTCCATCGCATTGCTGTGACCCGCCCCTTGTTTGCCGGAGACCCAGAAGTAAGGATACTGGGTTATGGA
>CAXBKL010000139.1:0-9310 GCA_963976125.1 uncultured Sulfitobacter sp.
GCTCCTGGGTGGTGTTGGTGAATTCCGCCATTAAGAACGCCGTGCTGTCATACCGCGGGGCGGCACGGGCGAAGCGCCGGGCCGTGAAATTCAACGTGCCAAGTGCGACACGCACCGCGTCCACATCGCTGGCCACGCTCACCGGGTTTGCCACCACATAGGCCACACCCGGTCCATCAAAGGACGCGCGTGCCGCTTCTTCGGCGATCACCGGGGCTTCGATGAGTGGTTCGGCGGTGGCCATGTCGGCCCCCACCGCGCGGCTGAACACCTTTGGGACGGGTTCAGTCTTGTCGGTGATGCGCAGCGGGATCGGGAACACCTCGCGCGGGGCGGTCCGGGTATCCAGAGCAAAGGTGGACAGGGTCAGGTCGACATCGGTCCAGACCTCGCCGCTCCATTGCTGCACCATCGCGCCGCGTTGCAGGTCAAGCGTGTCACCGGACAGGTATACATCATAGACAGGGGACCAGGACGCCCCCACCACATAGGTCAGCGAAATGGTCACTTCGCCAGCCTCCTTTGCCGTCAGACCCAGCGTCAACTGGGCGGTTTTCTCAGGCGGTGGCGTCAGCGCGGCCAATGCGGCCCGCGCGTCTTTCAGGGCCTGTTCCAGATCTTCGCGCTGCGCATTGATGGTGCGGGCCTCCTGTGCGGCACCCAGCGCGACGCGCTCGGCGGCCAGTGTTTCGCTGCCGATCATCTGCGCCAGCGCGCGCAACGACGCGACATCCGTCGGCAATCCTTCGTTGTCGCCCAACGCCCCGAGAAATTTGGCGGTTGCCTGCGCGGCCTGCCCGGCAAGTTCTGCCTCTGCGACGCGGTCATCAAGGTCTTGCAGGGCGTTTACGGCGGCTTTGATCCGGTCCTTTGCGGCCTCGATCCGGGCGCTGTCGGCTGCCGGTTGCGGGGCCACGGCATCGCCGCGAAACTGGGTTGAGCCGAGTGTGGCACCGTCAAGCGACACACGCAGGAGTTCGGGTTGGAGGGTGCGTGGCAATCCGGGCAGGATCACCTCATGCCGCCCGGCGGGCAGCTGCGCGGTGATCTCTCGTGTGACCTTGCCCGCATCGGCATAGACCGTGACCGTACGGGGATCGGACCGCAACGTGAAGGTTTCGGCAAATCCGGCGGCGGGCAGGGTCATCAAACAGGCAAGGGCAAGGCGCATCAGGGTCTCCATCCAGTACCAAGACAGTCTGCATTCCCTGTTCCAAAAGAAAAGGGGACCGGTTGGCCCCCTTTCCCCATTTCAGAATATGAGCGGTTTTCAGCCCTTTTTCAGAACCTCACGGCCCAACAATTCTGCAATCTGCACGGCATTCAATGCAGCACCTTTGCGCAGGTTGTCGGACACGCACCAAAGGTTCAGCCCATTGTCGACGGTGCTGTCCTGACGGATGCGGCTGATGAAGGTGGCGAAATCGCCGACGCATTCGACGGGCGTGACGTAGCCGCCGTCTTCGCGCTTGTCGATCACCATGACGCCCGGCGCCTCGCGCAGGATGTCGCGGGCCTCGTCTTCGTCGAGGTGGTCTTCAAACTCGATGTTCAGCGCCTCGGAGTGGCCGACAAAGACAGGGACGCGCACGCAGGTCGCGGTGACCTTGATTTTCGGGTCGACGATCTTTTTCGTCTCGGCGACCATTTTCCACTCTTCCTTGGTGGTGCCGTCTTCCATGAACACGTCGATGTGTGGGATCACGTTGAAGGCAATCTGCTTGGTGAACTTGTTGGGGGGCACCTCGGAGGTGGGATTGTAGATCGACTTGGTTTGATCCCACAGCTCATCGGCGCCTTCCTTGCCGGCACCGGACACCGATTGGTATGTGCTGACCACCACGCGTTTGATCGTGGCGCGGTCGTGCAGAGGCTTGAGCGCCACAACCATCTGCGCGGTGGAGCAGTTGGGGTTGGCGATGATGTTTTTCCGGGCGTAATCGTGGATCGCCTGGGGGTTCACCTCGGGCACGATCAGCGGGACGTCGGTGTCGTAGCGATAGAGCGACGAGTTGTCGATCACGGTGCAGCCTGCCTTTGCAGCGCCCGGCGCGTATTTCTTGGTCGCATCAGACCCGACAGCAAAGAGCGCCATGTCCCAACCGGTGAAATCGAACGTGTCGAGGTCTTTCGTCGTGAGTGTCTTGTCCCCGAAGCTGACCTGCGTTCCAAGCGAACGGCGGCTGGCCAGTGCCACGACCTCGTCCACAGGAAACTGGCGTTCAGCCAGGATGTTCAGCATTTCGCGGCCCACATTGCCAGTGGCGCCCACGACGGCGACGCGATAACCCATCTGTCTTCTCCGATCATATAAGGGATGGTGCGCGGCACATACACGGGTTGCGGCACGGGGGGAAGGCCCCTGCATGGCATGGCTGGTTTGCGTGCGGGTCTGTGTTACGATGGCCGCGAAAGGCTGGATTTATGGCGCGAGACGGGTTTTATGATGTTTTGCCAAGGGTCAGCGCGTTTGACCGGCTTACGCAGGTTGATTGTTATGCGGCCCTGCCGGAGGGATGGTTGATCGGGGCGGCGGATATTGTCGATTCCACCGGGTTGGTGGCGCAGGGCCGCTACAAGACCGTGAACATGGCCGGGGCCGCGATAATATCGGCGATGATGAACGCGCTTGAGGGGGCTGCATTTCCCTTTGTGTTTGGCGGCGATGGTGCAGGCTTTGCGATTCCGCCGCAGGATGAGGCCGTGGCCCGCGACGCGCTGGCGCGGGTGGCGCGCTGGGCGGCGACGGAATTTGATATTGGTATGCGGGTGGCTCTGGTGCCCGTGGCCGAGGCCCGCAAGGTTGGCCTTGATGTGCGGGTTGCGCGGTTTCAGGCGTCCAAGGGCGCGGATTACGCGATGTTCGAAGGCGGCGGGCTCCACTGGGCAGAGACGCAGATGAAGCAAGGCGCTTTTACCATCGCACCCGCCCCGGAAGGGGCCGTGCCGGATCTGACCGGGTTATCATGCCGCTGGTCGCACATGCCATCGCGCAACGGCACGATTTTGAGCGTGGTGGTGGCCCCGGTGGCGGGGGCTTCGCCTGATGCGATTGCAGAGGTTTATGGCCGGGTGATTGCGCTGGCCCAGGAGTTGGAGCGCGGCGGGCATCCGGCACCGGCGTCAGGGCCCGGATCAAGATGGCCGCCCGCCGGGGCCACGCTGGAGGCACATGCGGCACGGGGACGGGGATCGCTGAAGGGCGCGCGGCGCAAGGCGTTGTTTGAAAGCTTTGTTGCCTGGGTGCTGATCCGGACGGGGATCCGGGTTGGTGGATTTGACGCGCGCGGCTATGCCCGTGAGGTTGGCGACAATGCCGATTTCCGCAAGCTGGATGATGGGTTGAAGATGACGCTGGATTGCGATTCGGAAACCCAGGCGCAGATCGAGGAGGTGTTGGCAGCGGCGGCCGGTGCCGGGGTGCTACGCTATGGCGTGGCAACGCAGGACGAGGCGATGATGACCTGTATCGTGCCGTCCATCATGACCGACGACCATGTGCATTTCATTGACGGCGCGGCAGGCGGATACACATTGGCCGCGACGCGGATGAAGCGCTCAGTCTGAGGCGCTGTCGCGGCTGAACAGGTAGATCAGGACGCCGACGGACAGCAGTGCCGTGAACAGGACAAAAACGGCGACATAAGGGGCCTCTGGCGATGCGGGGGGAAGGGCGGCGCGGTAGACGCGGCCGGAGATGAACTGTGCGACGCCGACGCCGCCGATGCTGAAGAGGTTCAGCATGGTCACGCCCCGACCGATCAGGTGCGGCGGCAGGAAGCTGCGGCCATGGGCCATGATAACCGGATAGGTGGCCCCAAAAAAACCGATGATGCACATCAGTGTCACCGACAGGATCAGCGAGGTGGTGGGCATTGCGATCAGGATCATCGCGGCACCAAGGGTCACGGCGGTGCCGCCCGCGATCATCCATTTGCGCGAGGGGAAATGTTTGTCCGCAGCACCATAGGCCAGCGCGCCGATGACCATGGCAAGGCCCATGAAGAGGCTGGCCTGTCCGACCAGGGTGGTGTCAGCGGCAAAGACATCCGTCAGATAGGGGCCGATCCAGAGGCCGCGCACCGCGCCGGAAATGGCATAGACAACGCCCATAAGCGGAAAGATGAACCACAACACCCGCATGCGGAAGAGTTCTGCCAGCGACCCTTTGCTTTCGCCCTCGACCTTGGCGGGATCGCGGACCAGCACAAGGGTGCCAAGCGCCACGAGAGTTGACAATGCGGCCAGCACCCAAAGCGTGTTGCGCCAGCCCAGGGCCTCGGCCGCAAGAGCCGTGGGATAGGCGGCCACGAGGTTGCCCAGACTGCCAAGGCCGACCATCAGGGATGCCAGCACGGCAAATTGCGCGGGTGGATAGTCGCGCGCAAAGATGTAGTAGGAGGCCATCAGGACCGGGGAGCAGCCCACGCCGATGAGCGCCATGGCAATGGAGATGTGAACAGGTGCTGTGGCCAGCGCAAAGACCGCCGCGCCGCCGCCGCCGCCAATCAGCAGGAGCCAGGCAGCGGTGCGCCGGGGTCCGATGCTGTCCAGTGCCGCACCAACGGGAATTTGCATCGCCGCAAAGGCGAGAAACCACAGGCCGGAGGCAAACGCCAGATCATCGGGGGTGGCACCGATGTCGGTTTGCAAAAGGCCGGTCAGGACCGCGAGAAAGGCACGAAAAAACTGGCTGAGCACATAGGCCAGCCCCAAAAGCAGGATGCCGGCATTCATGCGGCCGGATCAATCCATTTGTCGCGCAGCGCACGGGCGGCAGTGTTCAGCAAGAGCACATCCGCACCCACCGCCACGAAGTTGGCCCCGGCGTCCAGCGCATCCTGCGTCATCGGGTCATGGGTCGACAGGATGCCCGCCGCCTTGCCTGCCGCGCGGATGCGGCGCAGGGCGTCCATGATCGTGGCCTGCACATCGGCGTGCAACATGCCACCCATGTGGCCCATGTCGGCGGCAAGGTCTGCGGGGCCGATGAAAACGCCGTCGACGCCATCGACGGCAAGAATGTCATCCAGGTTTGCCATGCCGGCCCGGTTTTCGACCTGCACCAACAGGCAAATCTCGGCGTCGGCGGTATGGGGGTAATCGGTGATCTGGGAAAACCGCGAGGCGCGGGTCAGGGAGTAGCCGACACCGCGCACGCCCTTGGGTGGGTAGGTGACATCGCGCACCAGTTGGCGCGCCTGTTCGGCGCTTTCCACCATCGGCACGAGGATGGATTGCGCCCCCGCGTCGAGCATCTGTTTTATGATATAGGTTTCGCCAATGGGGACGCGGACTACCGGATGGCTGGGGGAGCTTCCCAGCACTGCAAGCTGCGCCATGGTCGAGCGCAGATCGTTCGGGGAATGTTCGTTGTCGATCAGAAGCCAGTCGAAGCCTGCGGTGCCCATCATTTCGGTGCTGTAGGGGTTGGCAAGGCTGACCCAGCAGCCGAATTGGGTTTTACCCTCGCGCAGGGCTTTCTTGAACGGGTTGGTCGGTGCGGGCATCGGCGGCTTCCTTTGTTGGCTGGTCGCACCCTAGACCTTTGCTGTTGTCATTGACCAGAGGGTCCGGGTCATCGCTGCGCTCTTCCCGGTCCTGGATGTCCGCGATCAGCGTCTTTGCCTTGCGGCGCAGGAGCCCGCCGGGGCGCAGACCTGTGCCTGTCGGGTCAAGGGGCTGCGCGGCCCGTGCCAGGCCTGCGATGTCCGGGGCGCGCAGGACACCGTCGCGCAGCATCGTGTCAAAAAGCGCATGGGCCACGTCGGCGTCCAGCCGCAGGTGCCGGGCCAGCATGGCCGGGTTGCAGGTGTTCTGGGCGCGGGCGATCAGCTGGCCCCAGGCATAAGTTCCGGTGGGGATCTGCGCCGCCGTTCGGGGTGCGGCCGCGGGGAGAGGCAGGGCGGGGGCAGCGGCAAGGGCGGCCATCGAGGTGGTGAATTCACGTCTGTTCATGGGGTTCATGTAGGGGTGGTGTGATCTGTTTGCGAGGTTTTGGCCGGATCGGGCAGGGGGACGGGGGCCAGCCCCCATCGGCGCAGGCGCCGATTCCCCCGGAGTTTTTCCGGAAAGATGAAGCAGGGGATCACAGAACCTTGATTACGTCCTTGTCGATGGCCAGCATGTAGCCGCGCCGCGCGATGTTCTTGACCAGCAGTTCAGAGACGATCTGATTGCCCAGCGTGTCGCGCAGGCGTTTGATGCGGGTGGCCCCGGCGGCCTCATCACACTCGGCGGCATTGCGGCCCGAGATCACGCTTTCGATCTGGACGCCGGACATCACGTCGTCGTCCAGGCGTGCCTCGGCCAGGACGGACATGGTTTCCATCGCGGCGTCGGTCAGCCTGAACCCCAGATTGTTGAGATAGACGGTGTTTTCCTCGCGGCTGATCAGCAGTGAGTTCACCTGAATGCCCGCGCGTTCGATCTGGGCCATGCGGCGGTTGAAGGTGATCAACATGATGAGGAACACAAGCGCCGCGATCAGCATGGCGGATGCGAAAACCAGCAACACGAAGATCACCAGACGATAGCTGGCCAGGGTGTCGGAAAAGGCGGTGCCGGATTGGGCGAGGATTTCCAGCAGTTTGATTTCCGCGCCCGAGGTCAGGTCGTCGTTTTCCACGAAGATGCGGGTGACCTGGGCGTTGAAGAGGTTGGCATCCGGCAGGGTCCAGAACAGCACCACCGCACCGGTAACCAGCAGGGCCGCGATGGCCGCGACGCCAAAGCCCACAAAACGGCGGATGTCAGAAGCGGAGGTAGTTTGATCCGGCACTGGATTTCCTTTGTGCAAGTCCGTCGGGGCCAAAGACGGAGATGACGTTCAGCAAGGTCCAGCCCTGGGCGGCAAGGCGGCCTGCGAGTTCGGTACGTGCAGCGCCGCTGTTACAGGCGCCGTTGATCTGGGCCACACCGTAGTGCAGCCGCAGGGGGTTGTCCTGCTTGGCCTTGTAATCGGCAAAGCAGGTGGCGGCCTGCCCCGGTTGGGCCAGAGCGATGACACCAGCGGCCAGGAGGGAGAGCATGAGATGTTTCATGGGGTGAACCTGCGCTTTTGCGCGCGGATATTCAATAACCATAGGGGCTTGGCGTGGCTGTTATCCGATAACAGGGGGATGTTATTGCCTGTCTGACCGGCCCCGGCCCAATGTGATCCCAGAGCTTACCCAAGCCTGAAACGGCGCGGCCCCTCCTGCGCCCCGATGTGAAAGGATCACACCATGTACCGCAAATTCATTGCCACGATTTCGGCGGCAGCGATTGCCATTACCGCCCTTGGGGCAACCCCCGTCTTTGCCGATGATCGCGATTCCGCCCGTGCCATTGCCGCCATCCTTGGCCTCGCGGTGGTTGGCAAGATCATCCACGACAACAACAAGCGCAAGGATCAGGTCCGCCACGGTCAGCCGCGCCAAAAGAAGTATCAGCCGCCGCGTCACAAAGCGCACAATCCGCCACGCAGAAAGGTGCACAATCCGCCACGGTATGACAACCGCCAGAATGGCGACCTGCATGCGCGTCCCCTGCCGCGCCGTGTGGACCGCAAACTGTTGCCCGGTCAATGTTTGCGCAGCTACAGCACGCGCGGTGGCAAGGCGCGGATGTTCGGGCGCAAGTGCCTGAAGAACAACTACCGGTTTGCAGGCAGCCTGCCGCGGCATTGTCTGTTTGTGCTTGAAACACGCCGGGGTGATCGTCGTGGATATGACGCGCGTTGTTTGCGCAATGAAGGGTATCGTCTGGCGCGCGGGTAACATCGTGCCCTTGCTCCGGCGCACCCTCCGCGCCGGGGAAACTGAGGGGGAGATGTTCGGGCATCTCCCCCTTTTTTGTCCGTGGCGGGTTGCGGTTTGTGGGCGCATGCGGTTTGGCAGGGACCATGGGACCGGATTTTGAATTTGAACGTGACGCCTATGGCAAGGGGTTCTTGCGCGTGGCGGGGGTGGATGAAGTTGGTCGTGGACCGCTTGCAGGGCCGGTGACGGCGGCGGCGGTTGTGTTGGACCCTGCGCGCATTCCCGACGGGCTGAACGATTCCAAGAAGCTGGGCAAGACGGCGCGTGCGCGGCTTTATGATGAGATCATGGCGGTGGCGGATGTCAGCATTGCCCATGCAAGTGTCGAAGAAATTGACGCGCTGAACATACTGCGCGCCAGCCATCTGGCGATGGTGCGCGCGCTGGACGGGTTAAAGGTGCCGGCGGATTATGCCTTGATTGACGGGAACATGCTGCCGCGTGATCTGAGCCTTGAGGCGCAGACGATCATCAAGGGCGACGGGCGTTCACAGTCGATTGCAGCGGCCTCAATTATGGCCAAAATATGTCGGGATTGTGTCATGTTGTCCCTGGCGCAACAGCATCCCGGATATGGCTGGGAAACGAACATGGGATATGGATCAAAAAGTCACATAGTGGCGCTTCAAAATCTGGGGCCAACCCCACACCATAGACGTTCGTTCAAGCCCGTATACCAGATGTTGTAGCAAGAAATTTTCTTAACCATTTGATTCAAAAAAGAAATTGACCGCGAATCGTCAATGACTCATCCTTGTGTTCAACCAACGAGTGCTCAAGCACCGGGACAGAGGCAGAAGTAAATGAAGACGATTGAAAAGAGTGCTGCGGCGCTTCCCCTGAACACGATTCTATCCGGCGATTGTATCGAGGCGATGAATGCGCTGCCGGAAGGGTCGGTTGATCTGATTTTTGCGGATCCGCCTTATAACCTGCAACTGCGCGGTGATCTGATGCGGCCGGACAATTCCAAGGTCGATGCGGTTGACGATGATTGGGATCAGTTTTCCAGCTTCAAAGCCTATGACGATTTCACCAGGGCCTGGCTCAAGGCCGCGCGTCGGTTGCTGAAACCCAATGGTGCGATCTGGGTGATCGGCAGTTACCACAACATTTTTCGCGTCGGGGCCGCCTTGCAGGATCAGGGGTATTGGATCCTCAACGATGTGGTTTGGCGCAAGTCCAACCCGATGCCGAATTTCCGGGGCAAACGGTTTACCAACGCCCATGAGACGATGATTTGGGCGGGCAAGTCGGAGGCCAGCAAATATACCTTCAATTACGAGGCGCTCAAGGCGTTGAACGAAGGCATCCAGATGCGCAGCGACTGGGTTTTGCCGATCTGCACCGGGCATGAGCGTCTGAAGGATGACAAGGGTGACAAGGCGCATCCGACGCAGAAACCCGAAAGCCTTTTGCACCGTATTCTGGTGGGATCGACCAACCCCGGTGATGTCATACTGGACCCGTTCTTTGGCACCGGGACCACGGGTGCGGTGGCCAAGATG
>CAXBKL010000140.1:0-9160 GCA_963976125.1 uncultured Sulfitobacter sp.
TGCCCTGTCGCGTGGCAGCGTCGCAATCAGCACGTCCACATCCACCTTGTCCGGCTCCTGCACCGCAACCGTCACCTGCACCCGCATCTGGTCATGGGTCATGCCCGTCACGCCAAACACCGGCAGCGACGAATGCCGGAACGCATCTTCAATCGCCCGCGCGCAGGCCTTGGTATAATCCATGCCATGCAGGTCATTGCCCATGCCCATTTCGATGATCAACCGTTGTTCAGACATCGACCCGCTCCATGTCAAACCCAACGCTCAACGCCACATTGGCCATCACGGTCGGATGTCCGTCCCCATCCGGGCGCGGCACATCCAGACCGCCCTTTGTGACATTGACCGTCACCTGACCATAGGGGAATACCGCACGCAGCACCTCGACATCCACCTTGCCGGGCTGCTGCACCCCCACATCCAGCGTGATCTGCATGTCCGTCTTGTCAAACCCGAACACCTCGGCAAGATTGATCGAATTGTGCCACAGTGCATCGCGCACCGCACGTTCCGCCGCCTGCGTATAGTCTCCGCGTCGCAGGGACGTGCCCATGCCAAATTCAATCAAAAGCGGTTCAGCCATCCCGTTCACCCTCCTTCACCGGAAAGACAAAACACCTGTCCCGCCGGATCGTCAGCCACATGACCGCCCCAGGTTGCGGCAGGAACACATTTGGCACCGTCGCTTTGAGGTCCGATCCATCATGGTCCATCACAAATTCCACCAGGCTCTCGCTGCCCATGAACCGCGCGCGTGCCACAACGGCACGGGCCGGCGTGCCGTCAATTGCCGTAGGCAATGGCCCCTTGCCCGCCCGGTCAAAATCAATGCGCACATGCTGTGGCCGGAACACGATGTCCACCGCGGTGCCATCGGGCACACCGGGGGCCAGAAACCGGCCAAACGGCGTATGCGCCAGAGCACCCGACACCTCGGCCCGGATCACGTTG
The DNA here is from genome assembly GCA_963976125.1 of uncultured Sulfitobacter sp. Classification (GTDB taxonomy): domain Bacteria; phylum Pseudomonadota; class Alphaproteobacteria; order Rhodobacterales; family Rhodobacteraceae; genus Sulfitobacter. The sequence goes on from CAXBKL010000140.1 coordinate 952, forward strand.
GCATCGCTGAAAAACGCCACCGCCGCGCGGTCCACGGGCCGCGTATAGACATTATAGGGCGCGCCCTGCATCACGATCCTGCCATCGCGCATCAGCGCAATTTCATCCGCCATCCGCATCGCCTCATCCGGCTCATGGGTGACCAGCAATACGGCGGTATCCTCTTCCTTGAGGATGCTCAGCGTCTCGTCGCGGATCCCGTCGCGCAACCGATTGTCGAGCCCCGAAAACGGCTCATCCATCAACATGATACGCGGGCGCGGCGCCAGCGCGCGCGCCAAAGCCACCCGCTGCTGTTCACCGCCCGACAACTGATGCGGATACCCATCAATAAAGCGTTTGAGATCAACCCGCTCCAGCAGTTCCTCAATGCGCGCACGCTTTTCTGCCCTGGTCCCGAATTTCAGGCCAAACCCGACATTATCCGCCACCGACAAATGCGGGAACAGGGCAAAGTCCTGAAACATCAGCCCAATCTCGCGCCGCTCTGGCGGCACCCGAAACACCGTGTCGCAAACCAGCTTGCCATCGACATGGATGGTGCCGCTGTCCTGCATCTCGACCCCGGCTATCATCCGCAGAGTTGTGGATTTCCCGCACCCCGACGGCCCCAAAAGACAGGTCACCTGCCCCGGCATGATCCGCAGGGACACACCATCAACCACACTGCGCCCCGCATAACTGCGGCGCAGATCCTTGATCTCAAGTCGGGGTGTCGTGGCCGTCATGGGTATCCGATAGATTTACTCGGATAGGGGCTATCAGCCCCGCCCCACGCCCGCAAGCACATCAATGCCTGCCCGTGCCACATCGCGCCCATTGACCTGCAATACCACGGCGTGTGGACCAGGATGCCAAGTGAAAGTTGTCGCATCCCCCTTCAGGCGATGGTTCTTGCCAATCTCCAACGGCACCCCGGCTTTGACCTCCGTCGTCTTGAGCTTGAACACCTTTTCGGCAGTCTTGCCATTGGGGCGCATGAACGCCACACGGTAATCCACAATCACCGGCAGATCGACTTCCGTTTCCAGCCTGCACGACACCCGCATCTGATCGCCAATGCGCACCGTCCTGGCGCCCAGATCAAGGCGGGCCCGAACCGGCACATCCCCCCGATACCCCAGATAACCCAGCGCGCCCTGATCGCCCTGCTTGATCAGCGTCCGAAGCGCATGGCGCGCCATCCAGTTCAATTCGGGCCGATCTTGTTGACCCCGTCGCGCCCAATCTTCGAGCGTCTCAACCACCAATGTGTTTTCGGTCTTTGCAATGTCATTCAGATGGTTCGCAACCGACCGGGTGACATACCGCGTCGGATCACCATGCAACCGGTCCAGCAACGGCAAGGTCTGCGCAGGCGACAGGCGCACCGCCTTGGCCCAGGGCAGTTTTGGCCTTGTCCCCTCGCTCACCAGCCGGCGGACGTGGTAATTGTCATCCTTTGCCCATGTCGCCAGCCGCGCCAATGTTTCCTCGGGCCAGCGGTTCAGAAACGGTCGGATGTAGAACTCCATCGAAAACCGCCTTGTGCCCTCATGGATCAGGTCAAGCGCACGGTCCCGATGGTCTTCCAACCCGTGACGCACCGCCAGAATACCGGGCAGCGCGTGAATGAAATGGCCAAAATCGTCATCTGTCAAAGCCGGGTCAAGCGGCGCGGGCATCGCCGCTTCAAGCTCTGCCGCCATCGCCGGGAAATCCGGGGCCAACTGACCCTCAAGGCAATCGGCCATCCACTCAAGGCGTGCCAGCAATTCACGCTCCGCAAACCCGCCCAGCGCCTCCCGCTCAAACCGCGCCGCATCGAACGCGGGCAGTGCAGCGGCATATTCCGACGCCAGCCGGGCAACCGTTTCAGGGTTGAACAGATGATCCTTGAGCGAAAACCTCTCAGCCATCACATGGTGATATTTGTCGCACCACCATCCAGCAGGATGTTCTGCCCGACAATGAACCCCGCATGTGTCGAACACAGGAACGCGCAGGCCGCGCCAAATTCGTCCCGTGTTCCATAGCGTCCTGCCGGGATTGTCGCGGCACGTGCGGCACGCGCTTCATCCAGTGTGATGCCCTGCGCCTTGACCACAGCGCCATCCAGCGAATTCGCCCGGTCTGTGGCATGAATGCCGGGCAACAGATTGTTGATCGTGACCCCCTTGCCCGCCACCTGACGGCTGGTGCCCGCGACATATCCCGTCAACCCGGTGCGCGCCGAATTGGACAGGCCCAGCACCCCGATGGGCGCACGCACCGACTGTGACGTGATGTTGACCACCCGGCCCCAGCCGCGCTCCATCATGCCCGGCACCAGCGCCTTGATCAGCGCGATCGGGGCCAGCATGTTGGCGTCCAGTGCCGCTATGAAATCCTCGCGGTCCCAATCGTGCCACATGCCCGGCGGGGGGCCGCCTGCGTTGTTGACCAGAATATCCACGTCTCCGGCCGCCTCAAGCACCGCCTTCTGACCCTCTGCCGTGGCAACATCCGCCGCGATCGTGGTCACCTCTACCCCATACTCGTCGCGCAACCGTGCCGCAGAGGCTTCCAACGCCTCGGCCCCGCGCGCGTTCATGACAAGGGCAACACCCGCCGCCGCCAATGCCTCGGCACAGCCCAGCCCAAGACCCTTTGATGACGCACAAACCAGTGCCTTTTTGCCTTTGATCCCCAGATCCATATTCCGATTCCCTTTCCTGTTTGTTCCAGACCTAACATGCCCTGCGCCCGATGCCAGCAAAACACCCCAGCCTTGACCCAACACGGTCACAATCCTAGCCTATTTCTGGTGCCGCACCCGTCGTGGCCCAAAAGGTAAATCGCATGACCCGTTCCCGCCCCGCCCCCGCACAAAGCCTGCCCGTCTATCGGGCCGCGCAACTGTCATGCACGGATGGGGCAAATATGGGCGATCCGCTTTCCTTTGCGGATGAACTGACGCTGGACGACATCTACGAATTGCCCTTTGACGCGGCCACGATGCGCCTTTCGGTGCTGCCAAGCGCCACAAACACCTTCCGTATCGCGGAGGAAACGGACGTTGGCACCCCCGGTGCGACGCTGCACCTCGACAGCGCGCTGATGTTCATGTCCCCCGACGGCCAGACCCAGGAAATCTTGCTGCTGGTCGAAGTCGACAGCGGCGGCGCGGCGGTCGACATATTTGTCCTGCCGCTTGCCGCCATGCAGTTCGGGGTCGAATACCGTCTGGTCGGGATCGACATTGAAACCGCGCGCCAGAAATTTGCCCAGGTCGCTTGCGTCTCCTTTACCCGTGGCACCCATATCACCCTGGCCTCCGGCGCTCAGAAACGCATCGAAGACCTTCGGGTCACCGACCGCGTGCTGACCCGTGATGACGGTGTGCAGGAAATCCGCTGGATCGGTCAGAACACCGTGCGCGCCATCGGTGAATTTGCCCCGATCTGCATCCGGGCGGGCACATTGAACAATGAAAACGACCTGATCGTCAGCCCCGACCACCGGTTGTTCATCTACCAACGCACCGACGAGGTTGGCGCAGGCCGCGCCGAACTGCTGGTCAAGGCGCGCCATCTGGTGAACGGCTATACCGTAACGGTCCAGGACGGCGGTTTTGTCGACTATTTTCAGCTGCTCTTTGACAGCCATCAGATCATCTATGCCGAAGGCATCGCCGCCGAAAGCATGCTGATCGACACCCGAACCAAACCCGTGCTGCCCGATGAGGTCTCCCTCGCCCTCGGCGAGGTCATTCCGGGCCATTCCGACCTGCCCCATGCAGGGTTGGACGTGAACCAGAACCTCCTGAACCGCCCCGACGCGGCGGAACTGCTCCGCAAGGCGTCGACACGCTAGAGCAATGGCGGCGCGCGTTGTCGACCGGCCCCGGCGCGGCCGCGCCAGACAGCCGCCATCTGGTCAATTCTGCGGATAGAACCGGCCGCTCAGGTCAGACGGCTTCTGAGCAGATCACCGGATTTGTCGAGAATGGTATAGCCAACCATCGAAAAGGATGTGTTGATCTGTTTGAGCGCCCGAAGCGTCTCTTGATGAATGTTGCTGGTGTCGATGCTGGCGGCAAGACCATTGCCCAATCGGGCCAGATGGCGGTTCTGCAGCTTTTGCTCGACCCGGCGGACCTTCTCTTTCGCGGCGACCAATTCGCGGGCCTCTGCCGGGTTCTGGTTCATCATGACATTCAACGCCAGCTGCACATTCCCCAGAACACGATCCGAGAAATCCTCGATCTCTTCGCGCCCTTCGGGCGAGAATTGCAGCGCCTGCGCGTCCAGCCGTTTGGCAAGCTCAAGCATCTTGCGCGCAATCATGTCGGATGCGGCATCAAGGTTGGATGAAATCGCAACAAGGTCCATCGACCGCCGGTTGAGCTCTTCGGTCATCCCGCCCTGCCCCAACCGGGCCAGATAAAGCTTGACGTCGAGATGCATCTGTTTGATCGCCTTGTCCTGGCTCCTGATCGCGACGGCGGTGGTGCTGTTCCAGGTGCTGTACAGCGGTTCAACAGCGGCCAGCATCCGCTCGATCATCTGCCCCATTCGGAGCAATTCGCGCGCCGCGCAATCCAACCCCCGCCCCGGCCTGTCCAGCGCGGCAGGATCAAGCGCAGAAGCGGCCTCAAGACCGGGATCCGTGGCCGCTTTTTCCGGCATGAGCCGTGCCAGCACGGCCGTCAGGAACCCTACAAATGGCAATGCCAAAAGCGCAAGGATCAGGTTGAACGCCAGGTGAAGATTGATCGCCTGCCGCGCCGGATCGGCCCCCAGATAGGTCAACAAATCGGGCATGGAGCCGATGATAATCGCCCCAAGGACCGCCCCACCTCCACGCAGGACAAGATTGCCAACCACCATGCGCCGCGCCTCAGACGCCGCAGAAAGGGTCAGGACATAGGCAATGAACGACCCTCCCAGATTTGCCCCCAAAACCATCGCCGCTGCGGCTGTTGGCGGCAAAACCGCCTGCCCCGCCAGCGTCACGAACAACAGCACCGCCGCAACGCTCGAATGCACGATCCAGGCAAATGCGGCACCAATCACGAACGCCGTGACCAGATCACGACCAAGATATGCCATCACGACTTCGGTGCCGGGGTTGGCAACCACCGGCCCGGTGGCGGCGCGGATCATGTCGAGCGAAACAAAAATCAACGCCAGCCCGACAAGCACACGCCCGATCTGGCGGGTGTTGCTTTCCGATGCCCGCAGGAAAATCGCAACGCCGGTCAACAGGAACAACGGAACAAGCAGCGGTTGACGCGCCACAAGCAATTGCGAAACAAGCGCCGACCCGACGTCCGCCCCAAGCAGGATCGCCAGACCCGTCGCCACTGCCAGTCCGCTTTTCGATACAAAGTTGGTCGCCAGAACCGCAACCGCGGTCGAGCTTTGCAACAAAACCGCCGCCCCCAACCCCGATCCTGCGGCCAGAATGTGGTTTCCGGTGGAATGCCGCAGCCACGATCTGAGCTGCGTTGAAAAACCGCGCTCTACCCCGGTCCGTACCATCCGCACAGCCCAGATCAACAGTGCCGCAGCGCCCGCAATGCCAAGTAGAAATTGGATCAAATCACCTTGCCCCATTTGTCCAGCGTAGCCCGTGGTTCAACAGGCAATGTTGCACACGTCCGGGGTAGTCACTGACAATACCATCGACACCGGCGGCTATCATGGCTTGAATATCGGCTGTTTCGTTCACAGTCCATGCGGCAACCAGCAGCCCAAGCGCATGCGCTTCATCCACCAGGGCCGGTGTGACATCCATGAAGTGAGGACACCACATTTGCCCACCGGACTCGTGAACAGTCTGGGGGATGGATTTTTGCAGGCTGTTGAAATCCGGCCCCGCAGCCAAAGATGAATCCTCGCCCGCATCAGCAGGATTTTCGGGCAATTGCGACAGGTAAGAGGTCGGCATTTCCGGTGCCTGCCTGCGGCATTCATCCAACAGCAGCCAGTCAAAACTGTGCAGAACCGTCCGCGCCTCCAAATGGTGCGCCCGCACTTCGCCAACCACGGTTGCGACGACATTGCGATGTTCCTGAACGTCATTTCGTGCGACCGGATCGGACTTCAACTCCAGCAACAGATGCAGGTTGCTGTTTTCCGGCCGTGACGCAAACCCCAAAAGGTCGCTGAGACGCGGCACATGGGCGTCATTCAAAAACGCCTGATCCGGGAACCGCCGGCCATAGGTCGTGCGCCCATCCAGCCCCCCCACATCAAGCGCCTGAACCTCGGCAAGCGACATTTCCGATACCTTGGGTTCCGCGCCCTTGATCCAGTCGCCGCCCGGCGTGCGCGTGGCAGAGCTTATCAAATGGTGGTTATGGGTGATTACCGGCACCCGATCACGGGTCATCACCACGTCGAATTCCAACGCTTCCACACCGATCATGGTGGTGAACTCAAACCCCGCCATGGTGTTTTCAGGCATCACACCGCGCGCACCCCGGTGACCGATCAGGCGGACAACACCATCTCCACCGCGAAACCCGGCAAGTTGGCTGTAGGCGGTCACTCTTCAATCCGTCGATCGGTTTCAGGGTCAAACAGATGAACAAGATCGCGAGAGATCGAAAAGGCCATGACCGATCCCGGTTCGGCGCGGACATGGCCGGGCAGGCTGGCGACCATTTCGGCATCCGTCCCCTCAAGCGTGCCATGCAAAAGCGTGTTGGCACCAAGATGTTCAAACAGACCCACTGTGATACGGATCTGGCCACCGTCATCCGCGCTCAGGTGTTCTGGCCGAATGCCCAGCGTAACCGCGCCATCCTTTGCCGCACCGCCCTCAATCCGTGCTCCATTGGCCAACTCAAGGTGGCCACCTGATGCCCTGCCCGGCAGGATGTTCATGGCGGGGCTGCCGATAAACCCCGCGACAAACAGGGTCGCGGGCTTGTCATAAAGCTCAATCGGGGTGCCGAATTGTTCGACATATCCGCCATTCAACACCATCAACCGGTCACCAAGGGTCATTGCCTCGACCTGATCGTGGGTCACATAAATCGACGTGACGCCCAATCGCTGTTGCAGTTTGCGGATCTCAAGGCGCATCTGCACCCGCAACTTCGCATCGAGATTCGACAGCGGTTCGTCAAACAGGAAAACCTGAGGATCACGCACAATGGCCCGCCCCATCGCGACGCGCTGGCGCTGCCCACCAGACAACTGCCGTGGCTTGCGGTCCAGATAGTCACCGATTTCCAGAATATCGGCAGCTTCCTGAACGCGCCGGTCGATTTCAGACTTGCTGATTTTGCGGATCCTCAGACCATAGGCCATGTTCTGACGCACAGACATATGCGGATAAAGAGCGTAGTTCTGGAACACCATGGCAATATCACGATCCGCCGGCTCCATTTCGTTGACCACCCGGTCCGCAATCTTGATCTGCCCGCTTGTCACGGTTTCCAGCCCGGCCACCATCCGCAGCAATGTCGACTTGCCACAGCCTGACGGGCCGACAATGACCACAAATTCGCCGTCGTTTATCTGTCCGTCGACATGGTGCAGGACTTCGGTCAGGCCATAGGCTTTCACAAGGTCTTTCAGGATAATCGTTGCCATTGCTGTCTACCTATTTGTCTGTCTCGGTCAGGCCCTGAACAAAAAGCCTCTGCATTGCGACTACCACAAACACCGGCGGTATCATCGCCAGCAGTGCGGTCATCATAATGATGTTCCATTGGGGGGATTGTTCTGCCGCTTCGAGCATTTGCTTGATGCTCATCACGATGGTGGTCATGTCGCTGTCCGTCGTGATCAGCAGAGGCCAGAGATACTGGTTCCAGCCATAAATAAAGAGGATCACAAAGAGCGCGGCAATGTTCGTGCGGCTCAGCGGGATCACAATATCCCAAAAGAACCGCAGCGGCCCCGCCCCGTCGATCCGCGCGCTTTCCAGCATCTCATCGGGGATGGTCAGGAACACCTGGCGGAACATGAAGGTGGCAGTGGCCGAGGCGATCAGAGGCACGGTCAGGCCCCAATAGCTGTTGAGCATGCCCAGTTGGGCGATGACCTCGAAAGTGGGCAGGATCCGCACCTCGACCGGCAGCATCAGGGTGATGAAGATCATCCAGAAAAAACCCATCCGGAAGGGGAATTTGAAATAGACGATGGCAAAGGCCGACAGTAGCGAGATCGCGATTTTTCCCACCGCGATCATCAGCGCCATCATCAGTGAATTGAACAGCATCCGCCACACC
>CAXBKL010000141.1:0-8773 GCA_963976125.1 uncultured Sulfitobacter sp.
GGCGCAGCTCGCGACGAGCCTTGTGTAATTGTCAGACACCAGGCAGGCCGCCGTCGAGGAGGCAACCGAGATCATCCATGCGATGCCCGACCAGATCGAGGCGGCCTGGCGCAGCAAGTTCTCGGCCAAGATCGGCATTTCCACGGCACAGGACGGGGATCAGGCGCTTGTCGAGGATTTGCTCGCTTTGATGCAGGTGAGCGGCGCGGATTTCACCAACACCTTCCGGGCGCTTGGCGACGGGACTGCGGGCGATCAGTTCCTCAACCGCGAGGCCTTTGATCCGTGGTTTGCGCGGTGGCAGGAACGGATCGAAACGGAACCAGATGCAAAGGCGACCCTGGCTTCTGCCAACCCGTCGGTGATCCCGCGCAATCATCGGATCGAAGAAATGATCGCAGCTGCGGTTGCCGGGGACATGGCGCCGTTCGAGCGGTTGATGGCGGCCTGCGCCACTCCCTACCAACGGACGGATGCGGCGCTGGAACGTCCTCCCACCAGCGATGAAATCGTGCCGGCGACCTATTGCGGAACCTAATCAGCGCGGCCTGCGGTTGATCAGATAGATGCCGATGGCGACCAGCACCAGCGCACCCCAGACCGATGGGGCCACCTGTTCCGACAACAACAGCCACCCCAGCAGCACGGAAAACACCGGCGACAGAAAGCTGAACGAGGCGACCGAGGATGCGGGATAGATCTTCATCAGCCAGAACCAGACCAGAAATCCCAACGAGGCGACGCCGATGATCTGGAACAACAGCCCCGCAATGTGGATCGGGGTCACGTCACGGATCATCGGACCAAAAAGCGGCGCAATCAACAGCAGGATCGGGGCAGAAACACCCACCTGAAACATCAGTTGTTGTGCGGGGGGCACCTCTGACAGGCGGGTCACGCGGATGCACAGGACGATCCCCGCCCAGCAGAATGCCGCGCCCAGGGCCAGCAGGTCGCCGGTCCAGCTGGCGTTTCCGGACGTCCGGTCGAGCAAGGCCAATGCGACACCCGACATCGCCAGAACCAGTCCCGCAACCTTGGGGCGGGTCAGATGTTCACCCGGCAACACCACATGCGCAGTAAGGGCAAGCCAGACCGGCATGGAGTAGAAGATCACCGATGCGCGGCTGACCGTGGTAATGTCCAACGCCAGGTAGAGGCAGGCAAACTCAAGCGCAAAAAGCAACCCCGACAGGATGCCCCCGGCCCAGGCATAGGACGGAATGCGCAGCGTATCACCGCGTAGGCGCGTCCATAGCAACAGCACCAAAACCGCCCCCGCCGACCGCAGTCCGACAGCGAACATCGGGGCAAAACCGCCTGCCGTAACCTTGATGACCACCTGATTAAACGACAGATGAAGCGCAAAAAGGATCAGCGCCGTCGCGCCAAAAAGGTCTATATGGTCTTTGCGTTCCATCCCGACAACAGCGACCAGCCCATGAAGGATGTCAATGTGCAATCCTTTGCTGGTGGTGTGACATCCCTGTTTTTCCCCTCGATGCGACGGCAAAACATGCGACACTCCTGCCAACGACTCATTTCAGGGAGAAGCCGATGAGCTTGATGAAAACACTGGCCAAAGTGGCCGTAGGTGTGGCGGTGGCCAAAGGTGCCAGCGCGATGATGCGCAACAGCGGCAGCGGGACCAGCAGCGGCGGTCTTGGCGGTCTGCTGGGGGGCCTCACGGGGGCGCAGCAAGGTGGCAGCAGCCGCAGTGCGGGCGGCGGATTGCAGGACATGTTGGGCGGCCTTCTGGGTGGTGCGGGAGGTGCCCAGGCGGGCGCGCCGGGCGGCTTGGGCGGATTGCTCGAACAATTGGGCGGCGCCACCGGAGGTGGCGGCGGGGGCGGCGGCGGTCTGGGCGGATTGCTGGGCGGTCTGGCCAGCGCGGCAGGTGCCGGCGGGCTTCTGGGCGGCACCAGCGACCGATTGCGCAGCCGCCCCGAACGCAACGATTCCAGCTTTGGCGCAGTGCTCAACTCTCATTTCGACGCGACACCGGAGCCCGAGATCGAACCGTCACAGGATCAGGAAGCCGCCGCAGGTCTCATGCTTGCCGCGATGATACAGGCGGCAAAGTCTGATGGGACATTCGACGAGGCCGAGCGCGAAAAGCTGCTTGATCAGTTGGGCGATGTGGATGCCCAGGAAGCGGCGTTTGTCAAAGCCCAGATGCAGGCCCCCGTGGATGTCGAGGGCCTTGTGCGCCAGACGCCAAGCGGCATGGGACCGCAGATCTATGCGATGTCGCTTTTGGGTATTGATCTGGATACGCAGCATGAGGCGCAGTATCTGCACAAGCTGGCGCAAGGCTATGGCATGGCCCCCGCGCAGGTCAACGAAGTGCATGCCCAAATGGGTGTGCCCTCACTTTATACCTGAACCGACAGTGCAGGAGACCAAGCCCCGCCCCGGACCTGATCCGGGACGGGGCCAGTTTTCCTCAGGCGGCTTGCTGGCCGCCCGGCTTGCCTTTGCCGCGACGTCTGCGGTTGCCGCCGGGCTTGCCGGCTCCGGCACCACCGCCGCCTTGCGACCGGTTCCCACCACCGCCACCACCACCGGGGCGACCGCCACGACCGCGGCCACGCCCGCCCTGCTTGGGCTTTTCCTCGATCTCGGCACCTTCCCACGGACGTCCTGACGCCACGGGGATGCGGATTTTCATCACCTTCTGAATGGCGATCAATTCACCCATCTCGTCAGGGGCGCAAAACGCGATAGCCGCGCCATCCTTGCCGGCCCGCGCGGTCCGGCCAATCCGGTGCACATATTGATCCGGTACATTCGGCAATTCATAGTTATAGACAAATTTCACGTCCGGAATGTCCAGACCGCGCGCCGCCACATCCGTAGCCACCAGAACCGTGATGTCGCCGGATTTAAACCCGGCAATGGCCCGGTCCCGCTGACCTTGCGATTTGTTGCCGTGGATCGAGGCCGCATCGAACCCGGCCTTCACCAGCAGCTTCATCAGTTTTTCGCAGCCATGTTTGGTGCGACCAAAAACCAGCGCCCGCTCGCCCTTGTGCTTGGCCAGAAGTTCGGTCAGCAGCGACACCTTTTCCGCCTTGGCGATGAAATGCACCTCTTGCGTCACCTTGTCCGCAGCCTTGCCCGGAGGCGAGACTTCAATCCGGATCGGGCTGCGCAGATAGCTGTTGGCGATCTCGTTCATCAGCTTGGGCATGGTCGCCGAGAACAGCATCGTCTGGCGTTCCTTGGGCATCACAGACGAGATTTTGCGCAGGTCATGGATGAACCCCATGTCAAGCATCTGATCGGCTTCATCGAGCACAAGGAAGGTTGTCTCGTCCAGCCGCACTGCGCGGCGGTCCATCAGGTCAAGCAGTCGCCCCGGCGTGGCGACCAGCATGTCCACACCCTTGGCCAATCGGCTGATCTGGGGGTTGATGCTTTGGCCGCCCACAACCATCTGCGCCTTGAGCGGCGTGCCTTCGCTAAAGGCCTTGAGGTGCTGCATGATCTGTTGGGCCAGTTCCCGTGTCGGGGCCAGCACCAGTGCACGCACGGATTTGGGGCTGGGCCGTTTGGGGTTTTCCAGCATCTGCGCCACCAGCGGCACGCCAAAGGCCGCCGTCTTGCCGGTGCCGGTCTGCGCCAGACCCATCACGTCACGCCCGTTCAGGGCATGGGGGATGGCTTGTTTCTGGATCGGGGTCGGGTCTTTCAAACCCATATCATTCAGACGCGCCACCAGTTTCGGCGGCAGGTCCATCATATCGAAATCGCTCATATCATTCTTTCCGGGCCCCTCCAAAGGAAAGGCCAATCGTCTTTGCCGCATCAAACGCGCGGCGGGGATACACAAACAGATCACAGGCCCGGACCAATCGCCCGATACCTGTCTGATCGCGTTTGGCCCCACGCGTGATTTTGGGAACATCGGCGGGCCTTTCAAGCCGACGCCTCGCGATCCATATATGGACCGGGCACCGGAACTGCTCACGCGGCAGAAGGCTTCGCTTGAGGGACACATGGGGCAGCGGCGCGCATAAGTCAACCACCCTGCCCCAAATCCCGGTGGCACCGCATCTTAATTGTCGCTAAAGGAAGCGAACGTCGACCAAGGTGCCCTATGACCAAAACCATCCTGAAACGTTGTGAAGACAAGGGGCTTCGGATGACCGGCCAACGCCGGATCATAGCCCAGATAATAGAGGACAGTAACGATCACCCGGACGTCGAGGAATTGTTCGCCCGCGCCTCCGGGCTTGACCATGGGATTTCCATTGCGACCGTGTATCGCACGGTCAAGCTTTTTGAGGAGGCAGGTATCCTCGACAAGCTGGAGTTTGGCGACGGGCGCGCGCGCTACGAGGATGCAGAGCGGGATCATCACGATCACCTGATAGACCTCAATTCGGGGGCGGTGATTGAATTTGTCGATGCCGAAATCGAAGAACTTCAGGAACGGATTGCCCGCAAGCTGGGTTATGAATTGCGCGGGCATCGGTTGGAGCTCTACGGGGTGCCCTTGAAATCTTCGGGCGATTGACGCCGCTTTTCGGCCCGGCCCAGCATCGCAGGCAGCAATACGGTCAACACCAAGAGCCGCGCAATATGGCAGGCCACAACAAAGCCCGGCACGACGCCCAGTACAACCCCCATGGCAATCATCGTCTCCAGCTCGCCCGGTGCAAAGGCAATCAGCACATGGGCAACCGGCATGCCCAAGGCCCAGGCAACCGGCAGCGCCCCCAGCCCCGCAAGCGTCACCGCAACCAGTGTCCCGGCGACCCCGGCGGCAAGACCGCTGGTCAGGTGGGCAAAAGTCACACCCGAAAACCGCGTCCCGATCAGCGATCCAAGCACCAGATAGGCCGGCAACACCATCCAGCCCGGCAGGACACCCGGCACAAGGCCGGACATGTGCCCGCCCGCCGACACGACCATCGCGCCCAACAATAGCGGCGCTGGCAGGGACAGCCACTGAAAGACAAGGCCGGCACAGACGGACAGGACCAGCACCACCAGAATGGCAGGTGCCGCCATCGCCGCCCCCGGCGGCGCAAGGGTGCCGGAGACGTCAATGCCCATGGCGATGGCAACAAAGGGTACAACCAGCGTCAGCGACAAAAGCCGCACCGATTGGGTGATCGAGATCCGCGCGACATCTGTGCCGGTCTCCCCCGCCATTGCGATGACAAAGCTCAGATGGCCGGGTGCGGAAGCCAGCAGGGCAGACCGCCGATCGAACCCGAACAGCCTCACCAGCAGCCCACGACAGGCGACCATGATCGCCCAGATCACAAGCGCAAGAAACACAAACGCCAGAGGCCAGCGCAGCATTGCCGCAAGCGCCTCGTCATTGAACCCGCTGCCGACCACGACCCCAAGCACCACAAAACACACGTCCCGCAGGCGATGATCGAGCGCCGTGCCTACGCCTGACAACCCGGTCAGAGACACCGCCAGCGCAGGCCCCAGCAGCATATAGACCGGGGCATTCGCCGCCCACCCCAGCACCGCACCCACCGCCCCTGCAAGAAGGGTGACACCAGTCATTTTCAAGGGTGTGGTGGTCTGAAACCAACTCATCTTTCCTTGCTATCATCCTGAACAAATAACGGCCAGTGACCCTTGTGGCGGGTGCGGAAAACCGTCATGCGTGGCCCGCAGGAAACCCCCACACAGGCACACATATGGACAATCTACGCGGCGCACTTCTGATGGTTCTGGCCATGCTGGGTTTTGCGCTTGAGGATATGTTCATCAAGCTGCTGGCGGATGCGGTCAGTGTGGGGCAGATCCTGACGATGCTGGGCCTTGGCGGATCACTGATCTTTGGCACCGTTGTCGTGCTTCAGGGCAAGGCGCTGTTTTCCCGTGACATGCTGGCCGCGCCAATTGCAATGCGGGCAATTGGCGAAATGGTCGGCACCATCAGTTTTGTCTCCGCGATTGTCCTGACACCGCTGTCCAGCGCCTCCGCCATTCTTCAGGCGACACCGTTGGTGGTGACATTGGGTGCCGCGCTGTTTCTGGGCGAACCTGTGGGCTGGCGACGCTGGAGCGCGATCATCGTGGGCCTCGGCGGTGTCATGCTGATTGTCCGCCCCGGCATGGCAAGCTTTGAGCTCCTGTCGCTGCTTGCTGTTGTTGCGGTGTTTTGCCTGGCCCTGCGTGATCTGGCGACGCGGCGCGTGCGCCGGACAATATCCACCATGCAGCTGAGCTTTCTTGGTTTCATCGTCATCATACCGGCGGGTCTGATCCTGATGACCGCAACCGGGACGCCGCTGGTCGGGTTGACCGGCATTGGATGGGCCTACTTTATCTCGGCCATGTCGATTGGCGTGTTTGCCTATTACGCCATTGTCGCGGCCATGCGCGTAGGAGAAGTCAGTTTCGTGACGCCTTTCCGCTACTCACGTCTGCTCTTTGCCCTGGTGGCGGGGGTGCTCATCTTTGACGAATCCCCCGACGCCCTGACCCTGATCGGGGCTGCGATCATTGTCGCGTCGGGCATCTACACGGTTTGGCGCGAACGCCGCATCGGGCTTGTGAAGTAGACCCGGTGTCCGGCGCAAACTTCTCTCCTGCCCCTTTTCCAACGCGACACATCCCTGTAAGACCGCGCCAAGCACAGATCAAAGGACGCGCCATGAGCACCATCATCGACATCCACGCCCGCGAAATTCTGGACAGCCGGGGCAACCCGACGGTTGAGGTCGACGTCATCCTCGAAGATGGCACCATGGGCCGCGCCGCCGTGCCGTCCGGGGCCTCCACGGGGGCCTATGAGGCCGTCGAGAAACGCGACGGGGATGCCGCACGTTATATGGGTAAGGGTGTCCTTGAGGCCTGCGCGGCAGTCAACGGCGAAATCGCCGAGGCCCTTGTCGGTATCGACGCCACTGAACAGGTGGAGATCGACGAAACCATGATCGAGCTGGACGGGACCGAGAACAAATCCCGTCTGGGGGCCAATGCCATCCTCGGCGTGTCGCTTGCGGCGGCCAAGGCGGCGGCGGACTTCTGCGCGCAGCCGCTGTATCGTTACGTCGGTGGCACCTCTGCGCGGGTTTTGCCCGTCCCGATGATGAACATCATCAATGGCGGCGAACATGCTGACAATCCGATTGATATTCAGGAATTCATGATCATGCCGGTCGCGGCCGAAAACATTCGCGATGCCGTGCGCATGGGGTCGGAGGTATTTCACACGCTGAAAAAGGAACTGACGGCCGCTGGCCTGTCCACTGGTATCGGGGATGAGGGCGGATTTGCTCCGAACATCAACTCCACCCGCGATGCGCTTGATTTCATACTGAAATCCATCGAAAAGGCAGGGTACAAGCCCGGTGAGGAGATCTATCTCGCGCTCGATTGCGCAGCAACTGAATACTTCAAGAACGGTAAGTATGAGCTTGCAGGTGAAGGAAAATCCCTGACCAGCGAAGAAAATGTCGCCTATCTGTCGGATCTGGTTGCCGATTACCCCATCATCTCCATCGAAGACGGCATGTCCGAAGATGACTGGGCCGGCTGGAAGGCCCTGACACAGGCGCTTGGTGACAAAGTGCAACTGGTTGGCGATGACCTGTTTGTGACCAACCCTGCACGTCTTGCCATGGGCATCGAACAGGGCAGCGCCAATTCAATGCTGGTGAAGGTCAATCAGATCGGCAGCCTGACAGAGACCCTCAAGGCGGTGGATATGGCGCACCGGGCGGGTTTCACCAACGTAATGTCGCATCGGTCTGGCGAGACCGAAGATGCAACCATTGCCGATCTTGCCGTCGCAACAAACTGCGGCCAGATCAAAACCGGATCTCTTGCCCGGTCGGACCGGCTGGCCAAGTACAATCAGTTGATCCGCATCGAAGAAGCCCTGGGCGAGAGCGCCGAATTTGCGGGCCGTTCGATCCTGAAGTGACGGGGTCAGGCAACACTGCCAGGCGGGGCGTGTCGTGAGCGATTTTACGATCACCCCCGCTGTCACCACCGCCGACATCGACGCGGTGCGAAAACTGTGTTGGGACTACCGCGACTTCCTGCTCCGCAATTCGGACGTGGACCGCAGGATCACCGAGACATTTTATCCGGTGACCAGATACAGCAGCCTGATGCGGGATCTGCCCGATGCACACGCCCGCCCGACCGGCTTTATCGTGATTGCACGGGATCAAGCCGGGACTGCCGTGGGCTGTGGCATGTCCCATGCGATCGACAGCCAGACCTCCGAAATGAAACGTGTATTCGTGAGCGAAGCGGCGCGTGACAAGGGATTGGCAAGCGCCCTGTGTCAGGCCTTGATGAAGCAGGCCCATGTTGACGGGTTTACCCGCGTCGTGCTGGACACTTCCCGGTCGCTGATCGCCGCACAGCGCCTCTATGCCGGGTTGGGGTTTTCCTTGCGCGGCCCTTATCAGCCCATTCCCGATCAGGTGCGTCCTGATCTGCTGTTTTTCGAGGCCAGCCTTTGACCGCTGACCAGATCATTGCCAGCCTCGGCCTGTCCCCGCACCCCGAAGGCGGCCACTACCGCCAAACCTGGGTGGCGGATACTGCCGGACGGCCAACCGCCACCTGCATCTATTTCCTGCTGCGCGCCTCAGAAAACAGCCATTGGCACAAGGTTGATGCCACCGAAGTCTGGCTTTACCATGTGGGCGCGCCGCTTGTTCTGTCGCTGGCGGCTGACGCGGCCGGGCCTGCGACCGATCATATGCTTTCCCCTGACCTGACGGTCGGCATGCCCCAGCTTATCGTGCCAAAGGACCACTGGCAGGCGGCCCGCACG